>JANXSZ010000081.1 GCA_025356445.1 Betaproteobacteria bacterium
ATAAAACTGCACGCCAAAATACCGGGCAGAGGTGGCAGGGCCATCAAATGTGACCCACACATCCACATCGCTGTCATCGGTCGCTGCATCGCGCACGGTTGATCCGAACAAAGCCAGTGCAGTCACACCAAATTGGCGGGCCAGATACGTTTTGTGCTGAGCAAGCAGGGCAAGTGTGGCTTGGCGGTTCATCGTGACAGTTTACGGCTTCACAGGGTGACCTGCTCAGTGGCACTCACCGGCGCTGCCAGCATCGCCAGCATCCCCACTTCATCCAGCACTGCCACGCCCAATGTCTGGGCTTTTTCCAGCTTGCTGCCCACCTCTGCGCCGGCCACCACAAAATCTGTTTTCTTGCTGACTGAGCCTGCCACCTTAGCCCCGGCGGCTTCCAGCAGGTCTTTGGCCTGGTCGCGGCTGAGTGTCGGGAAGGTGCCCGTGAGGACGAAGGTTTTGCCGGTCAGCGGCTTGGGGACACGGAGGGCGGGCTCGCCCTCCTCCCAGGTGACGCCGCACCCGTCAGGCTCAGGTTGTCGGAGTTGCTCCACCACTTCGCGGTTGTGTGCCTGGTCGAAAAAGGTGCGCAGGCTCAGCGCCACGATAGGGCCGACATCGGCGACTTCCAGCAAGTGCGCCATGCTGGCGTCCATGATGCTGTCGAGCTTGCCGAAATGACGCGCCAGGGCTTTGGCCGTGGCTTCGCCAACATGGCGAATGCCCAAACCAAAAAGAAAACGGGGCAGCGTGGTTTGCTTTGATTTTTGTAGCGCCTCAAGCAAATTTTGTGCGGATTTTTCCGCCATTCGGTCTAGATTTGCCAATGCCAGCAGCCCCAGGCGGTACAAATCAGGCACGGTTTTGATGATGTCGGCGTCCACCAGCTGCTCAACCAATTTGTCGCCCAGGCCTTCGACCTCCACAGCGCGGCGCTGCGCAAAATGCAGGATGGCCTGTTTGCGCTGGGCACCACAGAACAAACCCCCTGTGCAGCGGTAGTCAGCCTCACCCTCCTCACGCACGGCCACGCTGTTACAGACGGGGCAAATGCGGGGCATGGTGAACTGAGGGGCTTGCAAGAGATCGTCTGTGCGCTTTTCCAGCAGCACGCCGACCACCTCGGGAATCACGTCTCCGGCGCGGCGCACGATCACGGTATCGCCGACGCGCACATCTTTGCGGCGGGCTTCGTCTTCGTTGTGCAGCGTGGCGTTGGTGACGGTAACACCGCCAACGAACACCGGAGCCAGCTTGGCCACAGGCGTGAGTTTGCCGGTGCGGCCCACTTGGATGTCGATGGCCAGCACGGTGGTGAGCTGCTCTTGTGCTGGGTATTTATGCGCCACGGCCCAGCGGGGTTCACGGCTGACGAAGCCCAATTGGCGTTGCAGCGCCAAGCTGTTGACTTTGTAAACCACGCCATCAATGTCAAATGGCAGGCTGTCGCGGGTGATGGCGATGGCCTGGTGAAACGCTATCAATTCCGAAGCACCCTGTACACACTGAGTCTGCACTGCCACCGGAAAGCCCCAGGCTTTCAGGGTTTGCAACAATTCGTAATGGGTTTGGAAATCAGGGCCACCCTGGTCAGCAGGCGTGATTTCACCCAGACCATAGGCAAAGAAGCTCAAGGGGCGTTGTGCAGCGATCGCCGGGTCGAGCTGGCGCACTGCACCGGCGGCGGCGTTGCGCGGGTTAACGAAGGTGCGTTCACCTTTGGCACCGGCCGCAATTTTTTGACGTTGGCGTTCATTCAGGGCTTCGAAATGGTCACGGCGCATGTAGACCTCACCGCGCACTTCCAAGACGGGGGGCACAGGCAGGACATCGGCACCGGTCTTCAAACGCAAGGGGATTTGCCCCATGGTGCGGATGTTTTGCGTAACGACCTCACCGGCTTCGCCATCGCCCCGGGTGGCGGCCTGCACCAGCACCCCAGATTCAAAGCGCAGGCTCATCGCCAAGCCATCGAACTTGAGTTCAGCAACGTATTCAACAGGCGGGTCTGTTTCAACCAGGCTCAGTTCGCGTCGAATACGGGCATCAAAGGCTTGTGCGCCTGTGGCTTCGGTGTCGGTTTCGGTGCGAATGCTGAGCATGGGTGCCGCATGGCGCACGGTGGTGGCAGATGCCAAAGGCTTGGCACCAACGCGCTGCGTAGGGGAATCAACCGTCAGCAACTCGGGGTAGGTAGCCTCCAAGGCTTGGAGGGCCTGGAACAGCTTGTCGTATTCCGCGTCAGGAATTTGCGGCTCGTCCAGCACGTAGTAACGGTGGGCGTGGTGATGGAGTTGTTCGCGCAGTGCTTCTATTTCGATAGCTGCCTGCGCAGGCGAGGTGTGCGCTTGCATATGAAATACCGTTAAAACAGAGTCAGCGAGACCTTAGCTGAAAAGACGCCGTGCCAAGCCTGAGCCTGCGGAGAAATCACGGGCGTCAAGGGCGTCGTACAGTTGCTCAAGTTCAGAACCGATTTGGTCCATCGCCTCGGATTGCAGGGGTTGGCCGTTACCGTCGGTGACCACGCCATCCATGGCTTCGGCCAGCATCTGGGCGATTTCGCGCAAACGCACGAAAGGGCTTTCGCTCCGGTCAACATGGGGAACTTCGAGGTTCAGCGCGACTTCGCGCACGGCGGACTGTGCGGGGTCTTGCGCCAAGGCGGCTTGCGGGTCGAACACCAAATTCAGCACTGGAGGCAGGCCCGCCGTGGCTGCAGGCAACACCATGCGGCCAGGGATGGCGCCCAGAACAAAGCCTTGGCGAGCAGCACATTGCTGGATGTAGCCGGGGCTCCAGGCGGCCTGCAAGGCACGCAGGCTGAAGCCCAGATGGGCGTCGTGGCTGCTGGCGAACTGGTCCAGCTCACGGGCATGGGCCACGGCATCCAACATTTCAGGGAAATCGGTAGCAGCATTGATGGCGTCAGCAAAGGTTTGGGCCTTCATCACGAATTCGGAGTATTCGATCTCGTTTAACGCCCCCGTGCGGTTGGCCATTTGCACACCGGCCTGGAAGCTGCTGTAACGCTGACCCGCTGCTGGGGTTTCCCAGCAGCGGGTGGCTGCATTTTGACCTTCAATGGCGAAGGGCTTGCTGCCTGCGCGGCGGGTAGCGGGCATGGCCGTCAACGCGGCTTCGCCGTAAATGGGGGCGTCCAACGTGAGCGGGGCAATCACGTCGATCAGCGCATCCAGACCAAGGCGCTTGTCGGCAGTGGGGAGATGGGGAAGATCAGACAGTGATTCACCATCAAAACTCATAGCAGCATCAAACACAGGCTCACGCTGCTCACCAGCATCATCCAAAGAAGACGATGAGGATGCAGAGGGTGCAATTGGCGCTTCAGGATCGGCCTGTCGGGGGGTATTTTTACGGGAAGACCAGGCGCTGTGGGCGACGATGCCGGCCAGTACGAGGCCTCCGGCCACGGCCAAGCTGATTTGTAGAGTACTCATGGTTGTGTTTGTAGCATGGCTTGAATTGTGGGGGCAGTGGGTCAGGCGAGCTCGGCCAGCGAGACGGCAGCGTCCATGTCCACCGCGACGATGCGCGAGACGCCCTGCTCTTGCATGGTGACACCAATCAGCTGCTTGGCCATTTCCATCGCAATTTTGTTGTGACTGATAAAGAGAAACTGGGTTTGTTTGCTCATCGCTGAGACCAATTTGGCATAACGCTCGGTATTGGCGTCGTCCAGCGGCGCGTCCACCTCGTCAAGCAAACAAAATGGCGCGGGGTTGAGCATGAAGATGGCGAATACCAACGCAATGGCAGTCAGCGCTTTTTCACCGCCGCTGAGCAAGTGGATGGTCTGGTTCTTTTTGCCGGGTGGCTGGGCCACCACCTGCACGCCGGAATCGAGGATTTCGTCGCCGGTAATCACCAACCGCGCATTGCCACCGCCAAACAGCTCGGGGAACATGCGCCCAAAGTGTTCGTTGACGGCGTTGAAAGTGCCCGACAGCAGCTCGCGGGTTTCGCCGTCGATTTTCTTGATGGCATCTTCCAGCGTGGTCATGGCTTCGACCAAATCGGCGGTTTGCGCATCCAGGAACTGCTTGCGTTCGCGGGCCGAGGCAAGTTCATCCAAGGCGGCCAAGTTAACGGCCCCTAAAGCGGTGATGTCACGGTTCAGGCGGTCGATCTCGCTTTGCAGGCCGTGGACGCGCACGTTACCTTCAAGAATGGATGTGGCCACGGCCTCCAAGTCGGCTTGGGCGTCGGTCAGCAACTGGGCGTACTGCTCAAAACCGAGGCGGGCGGCCTGTTCTTTGAGTTGAAAATCGGTGATGCGCTGGCGCAGCGGGTCGAGTTCGCGCTCGAAGGCCTGGCGCTTGTCGTCGCTGGCACGCAGCCGTTGGCTCAGGTCGTCATATTCGCTGCGCAGGGCGCTCAAGGCGTGCTCACGCTCCAGCTTCAGGGCCAGCGCGTCTTGCAGCCCGCCCTGAGCAGCGGCGTCATTCAGGCGGGCCAGCTCATCCACAGCTCTTTGCGTCTCAGCACGCAGCCCTTCTGTTTGTTGCGCTGCGGTTTCGATAGCACGGCTCAGTTCGGCTTGGCGCGCTTGCAGGGTGCGCAGCGAAAACGTGGCTTCTTGCGCTTGGCGCTCCAAGCTGCGCTGCTGCTCGCGACATTCGTTCAAGCGGCGTTCGGCAGCGATCACATGGTCGTCGAGCTGGGCGTGGCGCTCTTGGCTGTCGGCGAGCTGCATGTCCAGCTCTTCAAACCGCGCTTCGGCAGTGACGCGGCGCTCTTGCAGGTCGTCCAACTGGGCTTCGACCTCGGCCAAGTCGCTGGCGAGCTGCTGGCTGCGGGCGCGGGTTTGCTCGGCAAGCTGGGTCAAACGCAAGGTTTCGACTTGCAGGTTGTGGGCACGGGTTTGGTTCTCTGAGGCCTCGCGCCGGGCGGTGACCAAGCGCTGGGAGGCTTCGGCATAAGCGGCTTCGGCACGCACTTGGGCGGTACGGGCTTCCTCAAAAATGAAGGTTTGGGCGCGGAGTTGCTTTTCTAAATTCTCAATCTCCTGCGCACGGGCCAGCAAACCGGCTTGCTCAGAATCGGGCGCATAAAAACTCACGCTGTGGGCGGTGATGGCGTGGCCACTTTGGAGGTAAATTACCTCGCCAGGGCGTAATTGCGCACGGACGGCCAGTGCGTCTTCCATGCTGGCAGCCGTGTAGCCACCGTGCAGCCAGTCGGCCAGGAGCGAGCGCTGGGCCGCGTCATTGAAGCGCAGTAAATCAAGCAGGGGTTGCGTGTTGGGCGGCGCGCTGTGGCTGACGGCTCCGGGCGCTGCGGGGTTCGCGTAGAACGACAACTTGGCGGGGGGAGCGGTGTTTTCCGCGCCGCCATGACCTGCAAACCCGCGCACCATCTCTAAACGGCTGACCTCGAGGGCGCCCAGGCGTTCGCGCAGGGCGGCTTCAAGTGCGTTTTCCCAGCCTTGCTCAATATTCAAGCGGCTCCACAAGCCTTGCAAACCGTCCAGGCCATGCTTGGCCAGCCAGGGGCGCAATTTACCGTCGGTTTTGACTTTGTCTTGCAGGGCTTTAAGCGCGTCCAACCGGGCAGAATAGTCGGCCAAACGGCCTGATTCGGTGTTGACGGCTTGCTGGCGGCTACGGCGGTCATCGTCGAGCTGGGGGACTTGTTCTTGCAGCTCTTGCAGGCGGGCATCGGCCTCGCTGGCCGCTTCTGTGGCGATGGCGTACTGCTCTTGCAGGTTGGTCAGGCGCTCTTCGTCGGGCGAGGCCAGGGCGTTGCGGTCGGTCAGCAGGCGTTCGCGACGCAGATTGAACTGGCGGGACTGCTCTTCGATGTTGCGCTGGTCGGCGGCCAGCACCTGAATGTGCTGCTGCACCTGCGTCACGCTGTTGCGCTGGGCATTGGCCGTGGACTGAGCGCTGCGCAGAGCGTCTTCCAGATCGGGCATCTGCATGGCTTGCTCTTCGGCTTGCGCGGCAAGCAATTCGGTCTTTTCGGCACCATGCTCTGACAATTCGGCCAGATTCTCGGTCTCGGCCAATGCATCGTCTTTGCGGGTAGCCCATTGGGCCGTTTGTTCGGCAAGCTGCACCAGGCGTTGCTCCACGCGCTGGCGACCTTCGACGACGAAGCGGATTTCGGCCTCCAAGCGCCCGACTTCAGCGCTCGCCTCGTACAGCAGGCCTTGACCTGCGTTGACCTGATCGCCTGCAACGTAATGGGCTTGGCGCAGGGTTTCCAGATCCGACTCAGTGCTGCGTAAATCAGCCATGCGCGACTCCAGCGCGTTCACGGCGGCATCGGATTCGGCTTTGACGCGGCTTTGATCCGCCTCGCTTTCGCTGCGCTTCAAGAACCAAAGCTGGTGCTGCTTGAGCGTAGCGTCGCTGTTCAACCGGTTGTAGCGTTGGGCAACTTCGGCTTGCTTTTCCAACTTTTCAAGGTTGGCATTCAGCTCGCGCAGGATGTCTTCAACGCGGGTCAGGTTTTCACGGGTGTCGGAGAGTCGGTTTTCCGTCTCGCGGCGGCGCTCTTTGTACTTGGAAACGCCCGCAGCTTCCTCCAAAAACAAGCGCAGTTCTTCTGGCTTGGATTCGATGATTCGGCTGATGGTGCCTTGGCCGATGATGGCGTAGGCACGGGGGCCAAGGCCGGTACCCAGGAACACGTCCTGCACGTCACGGCGTCGCACCGGCTGGTTGTTGATGTAGTAGCTGCTGGTGCCGTCGCGGGTCAGCACGCGCTTGACGGCAATGTCTTCAAACTGGTTCCACTGGCCACCGGCGCGGTGGTCGGCGTTGTCAAACACGAGTTCGACGCTGGCACGGCTGGCGGGTTTGCGGGTGGTGGTCCCGTTGAAAATCACGTCCTGCATGGATTCACCACGCAATTCACTGGCCTTGGATTCGCCCAGCACCCAGCGCACGGCGTCCATGATGTTGGATTTGCCACAGCCGTTCGGCCCCACCACACCCACCAGTTGGCCGGGCAGCATGAAGTTGGTGGGTTCAGCGAATGACTTGAATCCTGACAGTTTGATTGAATTGAGACGCACGGCTTGCGGTTGACTTAAGGGTAACCCCCTCTCTATTCATGCGCTGGCAAGCGCGCAAGAAGGGACTACTGATGTTACCTGAGGCCTAAAAAGCGCAGCCTGTCAGGATAGGTCACTGACCACACCAGGCTGCGTGAGAACCTCATCGGGCTGAAAATACGCCTTGGCTTGGCCTAAGCGCGGGTTCATCACTGCAAACCACAGCGGCGGCACCATGGCCAGCAAGATACACCCGGCATAGCCGGTAGGCAGCTGCGGACTGGCGCTCAGGTGAACCAAGTCGGCGTAAGACTTCCAGGGATTGATGTGGTGATCAGAGTGGCGTTGCAGGTTTATCAGCAGACTGTTGGTGAACACATGGTCGGCATTCCAGGCGTGCATCGGGCCAAAGGGCTCACGGCGGCCCAACCGCCAGTCGGTACGTTCGTTGTCCGATTGACGGATTCTGCGGCTGTCTTTGCCTCGGCGCAGCAAGCCGTAATGCTCGATGTAATTCACGGCCTCCAGCAAAGTCACTGCAATCAGGGACTGCAGCATGCAAAAAACCAAAAGCGGCAACGCCATGGCCAAAATAAGCACCAACAGAAACACGGCTTTCGCAGTAAACACCCAAACCAGAGGGCTGCGTCCCCATCCGCGCTTGAGCTGTTGCAAACGTCGGCCCTCCAGTTGCCAAGCGTGAACCAAGCTGTTGCGCAGCGAGCGCCGCAAAAAATGCCACAGGCTTTCGCCTCTACGCGCTGTAGCAGGATCATCAAACGTAGCAGCGCGGGGATGATGACCCCGGTAATGCTCCACCATGAAGTGCGCATAAAACACACTGGTCATCAGCACCCAGGCCAGGATGCGGTCAAGGCGGCGTGGAGAATGGCCCAATTCATGCGCAATGGTGATGCCCAGTGCCCCCGACAAAATACCGACCGACAACGCCAAGCCCAACACCGTCGGCCAACTGGAATGCCACGCCACCCATCCCGCACTGATTTGCACAGCCAGTTGCAAAGGCACATACAGGCGAATAAGCCCGATGAAATAGCGCGATGTGGCGACTATAGGTACAGGTTGGGGCGACCGCTGCGCGCCAGGCCACAAAGCATCGACCGCCACCACCAGCATGTAAATGGCCACCGACTTCAAACCCGCCGATGCCGGACTGAGCCATACCGACAGCAGCACCGACACAGGTGCCAGCAGCACCACTAAAAACCGCAAGTCCGTGAGCTGCCATGCCGCAAGCTTGCTGCCGGTACCGCTCTGGCGAGGGGACTCGGTAGCTGCGGGGTTTAAAGGGGGCTTTGGCATGGTGCAGGGCACTGGAACGGGACGGTGATAGACGGAGGAGAAGCTGATAAAGGGCGCGCAGAGGACAGGCAGGTTCACCCCGGAGTTTAGCCAGTACCCAAGCATTTCGCTCGATAATAAGCTTATGAATCCCTTGCTATTAGGCTTACAGCCCTATCCCTTTGAGCGGCTTAAAGCACTTTTTGCCGATGTCACCCCCAACCCTGCTTACCGCCCTATCAGCCTGGGCATTGGAGAACCCAAACACCCCACGCCGGCCTTGGTCAACGAGGCGCTGTGTGCCAACTTGGCGGGCTTGTCGGGCTACCCCGCCACCGCAGGTGAGTCGAGCTTGCGCGAAGGCATGGCCCAGTGGCTGCAACGGCGCTACGGCCTGACGGTCAACCCTGTTACCCAGATTTTGACGGTGAACGGTTCGCGCGAAGCCCTGTTTGCGCTGGCGCAGACGGTGCTTGACCCCAGTGAGCGTGACGCGCTGGTGGTGTGTCCCAATCCTTTTTACCAAATTTACGAAGGTGCAGCCTTGTTGGGCGGCGCTCAACCGTATTTCGTCGCCAGTGACCCTGCCCGCAACTTTGCAGTGGACTGGGACAGCGTGCCCGAGGCCATTTGGGCAAAAACCCGGCTGCTGTTCGTCTGTTCACCCGGCAACCCCACCGGTGCTGTGATGCCACTGGCCGAGTGGCAAAAATTGTTTGCGCTGAGCGACAAATATGGCTTTGTGATCGCATCTGACGAGTGCTACAGCGAGATTTATTTCCGTGATGAACCCCCACTGGGCGCGCTGCAAGCCGCCACTCTGTTTGGCCGGAGTGCCTTTAAAAACCTGGTGATGCTCACAAGCCTGTCCAAACGCAGCAACGTACCGGGCCTGCGCAGTGGCTTTGTAGCAGGCGATGCGGCCATTATGAAAGCCTTCCTGCTCTACCGCACCTACCACGGCAACGCGATGAATCCGGTGGTGCAAGCTGCCAGCCTGGCAGCCTGGAACGACGAAACCCATGTGCAAGACAACCGGGCTCAGTACCGCGAGAAATTTGCGCAGGTCACGCCGGTACTCGCTGACGTACTGGATGTGCGCTTGCCGGATGCCGCGTTCTACCTGTGGGCGGGTGTTCCTGCCCATGTCTGCGGGGGCTCTGACACCGCCTTCGCCAAAGCGCTGCTGGCTCAATACAATGTCACCGTTCTACCGGGCAGCTACTTGGCGCGTGAAGCGCATAGCTTCAATCCCGGACTAGGCCGTATTCGCATGGCACTGGTCGCACCAACGGCAGAATGCCTTGAGGCAGCCCAGCGCATCGTTCAATTTATCCAAACCAACTAACCAAGCAACACCATGTCTGATACTAACGCCGCACTGCAAAAAACCATCGACGAAGCGTGGGAAGCGCGCGCTACCCTGTCACCCCAATCGCACCCCAAAGAAGTGGGCGAAGCGGTAGACCAGGTCATCACCGAACTCAACAGTGGCCGCTTGCGCGTCGCCACCCGTGAAGCCGTGGGCCAATGGACCACACACCAGTGGATCAAAAAAGCGGTGCTGCTGAGCTTCCGCTTGAAGGAAAACGAGCTCATGAAAGCCGGTAGCCTCGGCTTTTTTGACAAGGTACAAACCAAGTTCGCCCACCTGAGCGAAGCCGAAATGAAGGCCACGGGCGTGCGCGTGGTGCCACCGGCAGTGGCTCGCCGTGGCAGCTACATCGCCAAAGGCGCGATTTTGATGCCGTCTTACGTGAATATTGGTGCGTATGTTGACGAAGGCACCATGGTCGATACCTGGGCCACAGTGGGTTCTTGCGCACAAGTCGGCAAGAATGTTCATCTGTCCGGTGGCGTGGGCCTGGGTGGCGTGCTGGAGCCGTTGCAAGCCAACCCAACCATTATCGAAGACAACTGCTTTATCGGTGCACGCTCTGAAGTGGTCGAAGGCGTTATCGTTGAAGAAAACTCTGTCATCTCGATGGGCGTCTTCATTGGCCAAAGCACCCCGATTTACGACCGAGCCACCGACACCATCTCTTATGGCCGCGTACCCGCAGGCTCGGTTGTGGTCAGCGGCAGCTTGCCCAAACCCGGTGGCAAATACAACCTGAATTGCGCCGTCATCGTGAAGCGTGTGGATGCCAAGACCCGTGCAACCACCAGCTTGAACGATTTGCTTCGTGATTAAATCAAATTTAATAGCAAACTTTTCCGACCAGCATTGCACATGGCCTTGTTTTGATTAAAAAAGGTAAACAATGAGCACCATGGAACGCATTCTTCGCTTGATGGCGGAGAAAAAAGCCTCTGACGTTTACCTCTCAGCCCGCTCGCCGGTGCTGATCAAAATCAATGGCCAGTGCATTCCCATCAACAACCAGTTGCTGCCTGCCGATGCGATTCGCTCACTCTTGGCCGAGGTGCTGCCTGCGACCCGCATTGAAGAACTGGAAGAAACGGGTGAGCTGAACATGGCGGCGGGGGTGGAAAACATCGGTAACTTCCGCTTTTCAGCGATGCGCCAGCGCGGCAGCTATGCAGCGGTGATTCGCTTCATTACCAAAGACATCCCAGCGCTGGACTCGCTTCAGGTACCGCCGATTTTGGCAAGCCTCATCATGGAAAAGCGTGGCTTGGTACTGATGGTGGGAGCCACAGGTGCCGGCAAAAGCACCACACTGGCGTCGATGATCGACTACCGCAACGAGCGGTTGTCAGGCCATATCTTGACGATTGAAGACCCGATTGAATTTTTGTTCCGCAACAAAAAATCCATCGTCAACCAACGTGAGGTAGGCACCGACACGCAAAGCCTGCAAACGGCTCTACGCAATGCGTTGCGCCAAGCGCCTGATGTGATTTTGATCGGTGAAATCCGCGACCGCGAAACCATGTCAGCAGCCATCGCCTATGCCCAATCAGGCCACCTGTGCCTGGCTACCATGCATGCCAGCAACAGCTACCAGGCGCTGAACCGCATTTTGAACTTCTACCCGGTCGAGGTTCGCCCTACCCTGCTGGGTGATTTGTCGGCTGCACTCAAGGCCATCGTGTCCCAGCGTCTGCTGCGCACCTCCGTAGGCCAACGCGTGCCTGCCGTTGAAGTGATGCTGAACACCCACTTGGTGTCCGAGTTGATCGACAAGGGCAATTTGGCTGGCGTACAGGACGCGATGGAAAAATCCATGGCGGAAGGCTGCCAAACCTTCGAGCAAGACATTGCCCGTTTAATCAACGAAGGCGCGATTGACCGCAAAGAGGGCCTCGCCCACGCGGACTCGCCCACGAATCTGATGTGGCGGCTGCAAAATGACTTCTCTCAAGCCTCCAAGTTGACGCAGCCCGAACTGGCCGTGGACGATGCCCCCCAGTTTTCTGAGTTCACGCTGGATTTCAACCCTGGCTAAACCTCTTATCCATCCTGACTTCCCCCCGATTTCTCCTCTATGACCCGCACCCTGCAACTCACCGAGCAACTGATCTCGCGCCCCTCCGTCACGCCCGATGACGCCGATTGCCAGCGGATCCTGATCGCACGGCTGGAGCCGTTGGGTTTTGTCTGCGAAACCATCGTCAGCGGCCCAGCAGATTTTCGCGTTACCAATTTATGGGCCAAACGGCTGGGCGTGCAAAGTGGGCTGCCTTTGCCCATTAAAACATTGGTATTCGTTGGTCACACCGATGTCGTTCCCACAGGCCCGCTTGACCAATGGACGAGTCACCCCTTCACGCCTACGCACCGCGATGGCCGCTTGTACGGACGCGGCAGCAGCGACATGAAAACATCCATCGCGGCCTTTGTGGTGGCGCTGGAAGAGTTCATTGCGGCCAACACAGACCCTGCTTTGAGCATCGCACTGCTGCTGACCAGCGATGAAGAAGGCCCAGCCACCGATGGCACAGCAGTGGTCTGCAAACTGCTGCAAGAGCGTGGTGAGGTGCTGGACTACTGCATCGTTGGTGAACCCACCTCTGTCGAACGTACCGGTGACATGATCAAGAATGGCCGACGTGGCACGCTCAGCGGTAAATGGGTCGTCAAGGGTATCCAGGGCCATATCGCCTACCCGCACCTCGCTGAAAACCCCATCCATGCGCTGGCACCGGTACTGGCCGAGCTGGTGAGTACCGAATGGGACAAGGGCAACACCTTTTTTCCGGCCACCAGTTGGCAGGTGAGCAACATCCACGGAGGAACGGGTGCCAGCAATGTGATTCCGGGCACCGTGACGGTGGACTTCAATTTCCGCTTTTCAACCGAATCCACAGCTGAAAGCCTGAAAACACGGCTCCACACCATACTTGACCGCCATGGCCTGAAATACGACTTGAGCTGGACACTGGGCGGTTTACCCTTTTTGACCACCCCCGGGACGCTGGTAAGTGCGGTGCAAGCTGCCATCAGGGCAGAAACCGGCATAGAGACTCAGCTCTCCACGACGGGCGGCACCAGCGATGGCCGCTTCATGGCTCAAATTTGCAGCCAGGTGATTGAGTTCGGCCCGCCGAACGCGACTATCCACAAAATCGACGAAAACCTCGCTGTAGCGGACATTGAACCGCTGAAAAACATCTACCGGCGCGTGCTGGAAAACCTGGGGGCGCTATGACAGCGCGCGTGATGACCGTCCTTGAACTCATCGAACACCATGCGCAAGCGCTGGACGCTGCGGGTGTTGCCTACGGTCACGGCACGACCAACGCGTTTGACGAAGCAGCGTGGCTGGTACTGTGGAAACTGGGGTTGCCACTAGATTCATCACTTGCGCCACCAGAAGAAGACGAAAGCTCAGTGGCAAATAGCCCTGTAGAACAGTCTAAATGCGCTTCAATAGCTACTCTTTTCATAGCACGAATTACCTCGCGTAAACCGGCAGCTTACATGACGCAAGAGGCTTGGTTGCAAGGCGTATCGTTTTATGTGGACGAACGTACCATCGTGCCACGCAGCTTTATTGCTGAGTTGTTAGTACAAGCCGAAGGTGCCGACAACCTTGACCCTTGGTTACGTGAAGACACGCAGCACGTGTTGGATTTGTGCACAGGCAATGGCAGCTTGGCCGTTATCGCCGCCATGGTGTTCCCGGAAGTGCAGGTGGACGCGGTGGATTTGTCTACCGATGCCCTGGCTGTGGCGAAGATCAACGTCGCCAAGCACAGCCTGCAAAACCGCATCACACTGAAGGTGTCGGACGGTTTGAGCAACGTTAACGGTCCCTATGACCTGATTTTGTGTAATCCGCCCTACGTCAATGCGGCCAGCATGGCGGCCCTGCCTGCGGAGTATTTGGCTGAACCCACCTTGGCTCTGGCTGGTGGTGTCGATGGCATGGATTTCATTCGTCAGTTGCTGCACGACGCACCTGCCCACATGACGGCGCAAGCCGTGCTGGTGCTGGAAATTGGCAACGAACGTGACAACTTTGAAGCGGCCTTCCCCAGGCTTGAAGTGTTTTGGCTGGAAACCAGCGCGGGCGATGAGCAAGTACTGCTCGTGACCCGTGAGGCATTGACCGCGCTTGTGGCGGTACAAGGGCGTTAAAACATCAGGTCGCTTTGATATTAGCGACCTTGATAAGGCGACTCCAGCGGTCAATTTCGCTCTTCAGGAAACGTGAAAAATCGTCGGAACCTTTGGGTGAGATACGAAAGCCTTGCTGCTTGGCGCGTTCTTCCACATCAGCACTGAACATGATTTTGATCATCTCGCGTGAATACTTGTCCACAATGGCGTCTGGTGTGTTGGCCTGAACCATCGCAGCCGTCCAGTTCTCGACAAACAGTCCAGGCATGCCTGCTTCCATGGTAGTTGGCACATCCGGCACCTGCGGATGACGGCCCAGACTGCAAATGGCCAACGCACGGAGTTTGCCTCCCTTCACATGCGCAATGGATTCGGGAAAGTTCGAGAAAATCACGTCCAGCTGACCGCCAATCAAATCAACCATAGACGGTGTGCCCCCTTTGTAAGGGACATGCGTCATTTTGGATTTATTCAGGTCATTGAACATCGCCATCGTCAGATGTGGCGGTGTGCCATTGCCGCTAGACCCGGCGTTGAGTTGCTTAGTTTTAGACAAGGCAATCAGGTCTTTGAAATCTTTGATGGGGCTGCTGGCAGGCACCACAACCAGCATTGGTGAACCAGCCAGCAAAGCGACAGGGCGTAAATCCTTCACAAAACTGTAGGGTGCGTTGGGAAACAGTGATACGTTAGCCACGTGAGTCAATGTGATGGCCAACAGCTGGGAGCCGTCTGCGGGGCCTTTGGCAACCAGTTCTGCACCAATTTGAGCGTTACCACCAGCCTTGTTTTCAACGATAAGGGGTACTTTCCAGGTATCCCCGAGCTTTTGCCCAACAATGCGGGCCATCACATCCGTCAGACCACCAGGCGCAAAGGGAACGATGTATTTCAAAGTCGTACCAGGCTTAGGAAAGGTTTGACCAGGATTCGCAGTAATGGCCTGTGCCCAGATGGGAACAGCTGTCAGGGCAGTGCTTGCCGTAGCGAGCAACAGGCGGCGGCGTTGAATGTGGTTTCGCATGGTCAAAATAGTCCTTGGTTAGTCTCGTCGGAATCTTTGCAAGGAGTGTAGCGACCCCAAATGAAGCGCCGCGTGAGACAATCGAGGGTTTACGCGAGGCCACAAGCCCGCGCCGCCCTTCAATGCCGCAGTTTGCGCGCCCCCGCCATGATTACCCTTAAAAACGTCACCCTCCGCCGCAGTGTCAAGGTGCTCCTTGACAACACGTCTGCCATCATCAATCCTGCTGAAAAAGTGGGTTTGGTGGGGCGCAACGGCGCGGGGAAATCAACTCTGTTTGGTTTGCTCAATGGCAGCTTGCACGAGGATTCGGGAGATTTTTCGTACCCCAAACAATGGCGTATGGCGCAGGTTGCTCAGGATATGCCTGAAACCGAAGAAGGCGCTACAGATTTTGTGGTGAATGGCGATACCCGCTTGTCAGAATTGCGTGCAGCACTGCAGTTAACAGAGCACGCCTTTGCCGAAAATCCCGACGATGCCGATACTGGCATGGCGATTGCACATGCGTATACCGATTTGGCTGACGCGGGTGAGCATGACGCGGTACCCCGTGCACAAGCCTTGATTTTAGGACTGGGCTTCAAGACCAGCGAGCTGGACAATCCCGTCAACAGTTTCTCAGGTGGCTGGCGTATGCGCTTGCAACTGGCACGCGCCCTGATGTGCCCATCTGACCTGCTACTGCTTGATGAGCCGACCAACCACTTGGACTTGGACGCATTGGTTTGGCTGGAAGCGTGGCTGAAGAAATACGAAGGCACGATGATTGTCATCAGCCACGATCGTGAATTCCTGGATGCGGTAACCAGCGTCACCATGCATATCGACAACGCACAGTTGACGCGCTATGGCGGTAATTACAGCTCGTTTGAAGAGCAGCGCTCGCAACAGCTGTTGCTGCAACAGTCGGCTTTTGTGAAGCAGCAAGACAAGATTGCACACCTGCAAAAGTTTATTGACCGCTTCAAAGCCAAAGCCAGCAAGGCCAAGCAGGCACAAAGCCGGGTGAAGGCACTGGAACGCATGGAAAAAGTCGCTCCTATGTTGGCCAGTGCCGATTTCAACTTTGAATTCAAAGAACCAGCCAATTTACCCAACCCGATGCTGTCAATCACTGATGCAGCCTTTGGCTACCCGGTGGAAGGTGAAAACGGCGAAATACTGGCACCTAAGGTTATCGTGCGCGGTGTCAGCCGTTCCGTGTTAGCTGGTCAGCGCATTGGTATTTTGGGTGCGAACGGCCAGGGTAAATCGACTGTGGTGAAAACTATCGCCCGTGATTTAGGTTTGGTCAGTGGCACGATCACTGAAGGTAAAGGCTTGAATATTGGTTACTTTGCGCAACAGGAGCTTGATGTTTTACGTCCTCAAGACACGCCTTTGGAGCACATGATCCGCCTAGCGAAAGATGTGGCAGCGTCAGGTGGCAGTGCTGGTGGCGCGGGTCGTGAGCAAGATTTACGCAGCTTCTTGGGCAGCTTCAACTTCAATGGTGACATGGTCAAGCAAGCTGTCGGTACGATGAGTGGCGGCGAAAAAGCCCGCTTGGTACTGGCGATGATGGTCTGGCAACGCCCTAACTTGCTGCTACTCGATGAGCCTACCAACCATTTGGACTTGACCACCCGCGAAGCTTTAGCCGTCGCCTTGAACGAATTCGAAGGTACGCTGATGCTGGTCAGTCACGACCGTGCTCTGCTGCGTTCTGTGTGTGATGAATTCTGGATGGTAGGCCGGGGTGGCGTTACCGATTTTGACGGCGATTTGGATGATTATCAAAAGTATTTGCTGGACGAAGCTAAACGCCTGCGTGAGCTGGTCAAGGAGGAGTCCCGGAACGGTGCTGCACAAACCTCTGTTGCTGCAATGGCTGTAGCAGTACCGACGATTCTGACCAGCGACTCTCCGCAAATTGCTTCACCCAGCAGCGCTGAGCAGCGTAAGGTCGATGCCCAACGCCGCCAAGAGCAAACTCAGCGTAACAAGCCTTTACAGCGTGAGTTGAGTGATATTGACACCAAGATGGTCAGCTTGAACCAAGAAAAATCGGTACTTGAAGCCGCCTTGACGGCCAAACCCGATGCACAAGGGATAGCCCAATCAGGTAAGCGCCTGAAAGCTATTCAGCAGGAACTGGTTAACTTGGAAGAGCGTTGGCTATCACTGTCCGAGCAAATGGAAGTTACCACGGTGTAAGCGGTAAGGTTTTCCATGAATGGCATCTGCCTTCTCGAAAAACCAATAACAGGTTTGGGGTATAAATTAAGTTTATAGCCAAAAATTCCGCGACCTATATAAACGTCGCGGTCAAGTGGGATGACTATGTGAACCCACACTGCTCACTGCGGTAGCGCTAGAGCGCAAACAGACAAGCATTGATAGCCGCCACAGTGGCGTTAAGTTTCGTAAACAAACTCATGTTCAAAATCGGCCAATGCAGTCTCTTTCAACGTAAAAATGAAGGTACAAAGACAAAACCCCCCACTGTTTTCACAGAGGGGGGTTTTGAGGGCTGTAAGAGCCTGACAATGACCTACTTTCACACGGGAATCCGCACTATCATCGGCGCAAAG
>JANXSZ010000001.1 GCA_025356445.1 Betaproteobacteria bacterium
ATTCAAGCGACGATCACGCGGTGCCGCCCATGCCGCTGGCACCTCCACCGCTTCGAACTTATCGCCCAATGGGTAGTGATACTCGTGCGCGTGCCATTCCACGGCAGTCTTCAATGCATAGAAGAGCTTGCGTGCTGACCCCGGTGTGTAGCACCGCTCGCGGTCGCCGTCATACAGCGGGTGTGTCTTCTTTTTGTTCGCTGGCTGCGGTATAGGTGTTACTTGCAGCTTTTTCAAAAACGCACTGATGATCTTGTGGCTCAACGTGTCGATGGTGAAGTCGCCAAGGTGGTGCTTGACCGATTCAACGCCGTATCGCTTGGTATCGGTCAACGTGCTGACCGTCTCCTCATCACCATCTTCGTTGATAGCGGTCTTGGTGTGGACTGCGAGGTATTCGGTCAATGCTTCCGCGACGGTGGTGCGCTCGCTCTTGCGTGAGACTTTTTCACCGCCGCGTATCTTGACCTCTTGTTCCTGCGCCCACTTGACGGCATCTCGCTTCTTGTTTTTGTCGAAGGTCTTGGACAGCGGCGGGTGGCCTTTGATGATTACGCGCGCTTCCCAGAATTCGCGCTCGCCGCGCACTCGCTTGGTAACTGCTGCCATGGTGTTGCCTCATGATGAAGTGAACCCAAAGGCCCCGATTCGCTGCTTGCTTGGGACTTAATTGGGATTTCATCATAAACGATAGTCCAGAATCGTTATTGCATGCGGCCTAGCGGCTGATAGTGTTGGGTCCTCCTAAGCGCTAGATACAGGTTCGATTCCTGTCGGAGGCACCAGCGCCTGCGCCACCTACACTTGCACCATTAGCAGTACAAGTTCAAAGGTCAGCTCATGCGAATCATGGCCTATTCTGAAGCGCGTAGCTCGTTGAAATCCGTGCTCGATACGGTGAACGACGATGCCGACTTTGACGTTATCGCCTGCCGTGGGCATTACGATGATTGAGCTTGCAACTCACGCTCCCCGCGTGCATGCCACGCGCCACTTAGGCACCAGGCGGCCGTCCGCCGCGAATTTGTAGAACCCGTCATAAGCCCCCAGTCCAAACAAGCTCAGCGCCTGCTCGTAGTACGCCTTGGGCCGAATGGGTTTGGCTTGCAGGCGGTTGATTTGGGTTTGTAACGCTACTTTGTCACCCCGAGCTTGCAAAAAGGGCAGCAGCGCTGCTGAAAATCCACTGGGTGCAGGTTTGGCCCCCTCGCCCGACATGATGTTGACCGATTCGGGGGGATAGCCGTTTTTGGCGACAAACTTGCCCATGGGGGCCAGGGTGTCAAGCAGTGCGCGCGATGCCGGATCGCTCGGTGAGAGCAAACCGGCCCACAGGTAGACGCGAATCGCGTTGTATGTTCCTTCGCCCCGCTCTGCACCTTGGGCGTCTATTTCAAAGCCGAGCTTGGCGCGGTACACAATCCAGTCCGGTGAAAAACCTTTGGGGGCAGAGCCGATGATGAGGTTGCGTGACGAGGCGGCGATTTTGGCCCAGGCAGGATTCGGGTCGTACTTGGACAACCAGCGCAAGAGGTGCAGGGGCACGTAACTGGGGTTAAGCCGCCAGCGCTCCCCATCCACCTTGAAGCCTTGCGGGCCAGGCAACAGACTGAGGCCCAGACCGGGCAAATTGGCGGTGGATTCACGCAACATGCGGGCAGCGATCAAGCTGGACAGCGCCGTGAAGCGTGGCTCCTTCCACAAGCGCCCGGCTTCACCCAAGGCGTAAACGATCCACAGGTCAGCGTCAGATGCGGGATTGGCGTCCACCACGCCCCAGTTGCCATCATCGCGCTTACCCCATTGCCAAGCGGGCAGGTGCGCCGTGAGGTCGCCGCTGGCGAGGTTGTTTTCTGTCCATTTCAGGATACGCTCGAAGCTGGGACGGTCATTACCCACCAGAGAAAAAAACAAACCGTAGGCCTGGGCTTCAGACACGGTGTGGGCACGGGGCGTTTCCGGGTCGGTAATGCGGCCATCAGGAGCAACAAACTGGGTACGGAACAGGCTCCAAGCGGGCCATTCATCCTTGCAAACACTGAGATTGGAAGTGGGCTCAGACGCCACGGGCGTTGCAGCCAGAGGTGCGGCCTGCGGCGCAGACAACAAACCCAGGCAAAGCGACAGGCTCAACGCCAAGGTGCATAAAGAGTGACGGAACATGGGCAGCATTTCCAGGCCAATACGGTGTACACAAGCATAAACCACGCTGCTCCTGCACGCCGCAGCAAGGCCATTAGCGCGCTTTGCTGAAAATCAAAGTCTTGGCCTGCGGTGGACGCAGCTGCCAAATCACCCCGGTGAACGCCAAACCCGCCAGCCACAGCGTGCTGTAGGCCCACTGCACACCCACCCCATCGGCCAAGCTGCCAATCAGCAAGCCCGCGATTTGCGCACCACCGGTCACGCTCATCATCAGCAATGCGGACAATTTGGACGATTGGCTGGGGGCGGCGTCAATCATCAGCGCCAGCAGCATGGGGAACACCACACCCACGCCCATGCCAAACAGCAGGTTGCACAGACCGTAAACCACCGCCATGCCATGGTGAGGCACCAACACCGCGACACCCAGGCCCAGCACGGCCAGCAGGTTCAAGCGCCACAGCTTTTGGCCTAACGGCCACGCACTGTGGAAGAAAGCCTGCCAGCAGCGCACCACGCACATGCCTGTCACAAAGCACTGCATCCCGAAACGGGCCGCGTTAGGGCTGAGCGCTTGTGTCTGCGTGCCATAGCTCACGTACCAAAAATACTGCCCCCATTCGATATAGCCTGTCAGCACGCCCGCCACCATGCAGATGGCCACCAAAGGGTTGCGCATCAATCGCAGGTAACTGACTGGGGCAACAGGAACCGGGCTGGTGGCACCGTGTGGATACACCGTCAAAAACGGTTTGCGCGGCACAAAGGCGAGGATGGCTGCACCCAGTGGCAGCAAGAACAACTCGTAAGGCAAGCGCCAGCTGGTGCTGAAATGGTGCAAGCCGATCACCAAGCCCGGCGTAATGATGGTGCCCGCACTGAAGGCCACATCCACCAGACTGAGCACACGGGAGCGGGCTTGGGGTTCGGTGTACACGTCCGCCAAGATACTGTGGCCTAAGGTGATGAGGGCAGATTCGACCATGGCGATGCCAAAGAAACCCAGCGCAATGCCCCAAAACGCAGGAGACAACACAATCACCCCGACCGCCACCGCTGCCGTACAGCAGTAGCTTAAAAACAGCGTTCTGGCAGGGTAAGCCTGTGCGATCCGCCCGCCCTGAATGGCCCCCAGCACATTGCCCGAGGCCCACACCATCATCAGCACACCCAGCTGCTTGTAATTGCCCAGTTCAGCGTGCAATTCGGGCGTCACTGCGCCCAAAATGGCGGCGAACAAACCCCAGCACAACGCAACGTAAGTAACAGCCCAGGCGAGGTAAGGGATGCCAACGACAAATTTTTTGAAATTCACGAAAGACTGAATGCGGTAGTAAACCGGAAGTCTAAGCGCAGAGTGGCTCAGCCGGCGGTACGCAGCCGGTCAACCTCGGTACGTAACGCCGCCGTCCAGGCCCGCCGGTCGCGCCCGTCCGCTGTTTGCGGTGTGCCCACCGTCACGATGACCACCAGTGGCGGCGCTGTCAATGTACGCCAGAGCGATTGCCACAGACTGTCATCGCCCACATACGCTGGGGTGGTACTGGGCTGGCCCGTTGCAGCATCCACAAACCGCAAAGCCAGCGGCTGGATGGGTACCTGGGCGGAAATGGCGGCCTGCGTCAGGTTCGCGTGGAACGGCAACAGCCCCGTGCCATCGCTGGTCGTGCCCTCAGGGAACACAGCCACCACATGACCCGCGCGCAAACTTTCGGCCATGGTGTGCACCACACGCATCGCATCCCGGCGGCTTTCCCGCTCAATGAACAGTGTGCCGACCCCCACCGTCAAGGTGCCAATCACGGGCCAGTGTTTCAAATCAGCTTTCGCCACAAAACGGCAGTAGCGCACAGCATGGACGATGGCGATGTCCAGCCACGAGATGTGGTTGGCGATCAACAGCACAGGGCCAGGACTGAAGGGGACACCCTTTACTTCTAATTGAATAGCTATGCGAGCAAGCAGGCCCTGCGACCACACCACAACACGTTGTTCCCGTTGGGCAGGTTGCAAGCTGGGAAAGCGCAGCAAAATCGTCAGCAACCCGACCAGCACATGGCTCAGCAAGCGCAGCAGTTTCCAGACTGCCAGCCCTTGCCGCATCATTGCATCAGTGTGCATGAGCTATCTGGGATGCCACAGAAACGTTCGCGTCAAAAGCCACGTGTCCACCGACCAGCGTATAACGCACCCGCCCCGGCAACGCGTAGCCGCCAAACGGCGTGTGCTTACCCTGGCTGCGCAGCGCATCGGGCTGCACCACCCATTCAGCCTGCGGGTCAAAAATGCACACATCTGCCACACCACCCACACGCAAATGCCCCGTATCGGCCTGCAAAGTGCCCAGCGATGCCCCCAAAACGCGGCTGGGTTCGCTGGTCAGCACAGCCAGAGCGCGCATCAAGGTGGTGTCTGTGGCATCCGTGTTCCACTTCAGCGCCAAACTCAGCAGCAACTCCAGGCCCGTAGCACCGGCTTCAGCTTCGGCAAAAGGCAAGGTTTTGGCATCTTCGTCCACCGGCGTGTGGTCAGACACCAGCGCGTCGATGGTGCCGTCCGCCAGTGCGGCCCGCAGCGCATCGCGGTCGCGCTGCTGGCGCAAAGGCGGGTTCAGGCGGGCGCGGCTGTCGAAAAATCCGATGTCGGCATCGGTCAAATGCAGCGAATTGATGCTGACATCGCAGCTCACACTCAAGCCCTCACTCTTGGCACGACGCACCAGCTCCACCCCGGCAGCACTGCTGAGGCGACAAATATGAACGCGGGCACCCGTGGCTCGCATCAGCTCAAAAATCGTGTGCAGTGCAATCGTTTCAGCGGCAACCGGCACGCCGCCCAGCCCCAGACGTGTTGCCAGCGGGCCACTCGCCGCCACGCCTTTGCCCAGGTGCAGCTCTTGCGGACGCAGCCACACGGTATAGCCAAAGGTGCTGGCGTACTGCAAGGCACGTTGCAGGACTTGGGTGTTGCTCAAAGGCACTTCAGCCTGGCTGAACCCGACACAACCTGCCTCAGTCAACGCCGACATCTCGGTCAGCACCTCGCCTTGCAGATTGCGCGTCAAGGCCCCCAGCGGCAACACGCGGGACTGGTGCAGCTTTTCGGCACGGAATTTCAACATCTCCACCAGGCCGGGTTCGTCCAGCACCGGATCGGTATCGGGCGGGCAAACCAAGCTGGTCACACCGCCCGCCACAGCAGCAGCCATCTCGCTGTGCAACATCCGCGCATGCTCATGACCCGGTTCGCGCAGACGCACCGCCAGATCGACCAAGCCCGGCATCACGATACAACCTTTGGCGTCAATGACGCGCTGGGGGTGGAAATCAGGCGCTATGGTGTTGATAGCAACCAAGCGTCCAGCAGCAAGCGCTACGTCGCAGATTTGATCGAAATTGCTGGCAGGGTCAATGACACGGCCATTTTGGATGAGGATTTTCATATTTTGGAAAGAAATAAGGTGTTAATGCAGTCTGAATGAGCTGTAAAAGCTATCAAAAAAATAGCACTCACCACCTTAAGCCTCGTTCCCCGCCACGATCCCCATCACCGCCATACGTACCGCGATGCCGAAGGTGACTTGCGGCAGGATCACGCTTTGTTTGCCATCGACCACGGCGGAATCAATTTCTACGCCTCGGTTGATGGGGCCAGGGTGCATGACGATGGCGTCGGGTTTGGCTAAGTGAAGTTTCTCGGGGGTCAGGCCGTAGCTTTTAAAAAACTCCTGGCTGGATGGCAGCAGCGCACCGCTCATGCGCTCGTTTTGCAGGCGCAGCATGATGACTACATCGCAATCCTTAATGCCTTCTTCCAGCGTGTGGCAAACGCGCACGCCCATGTGCGCCATGTCGCTGGGCACCAGGGTTTTAGGGCCAACGACGCGCACCTCAGCGCAGCCCAGCGTGGTCAAGGCGTGGATGTCGGAGCGGGCCACGCGCGAATGCAGCACGTCACCTACGATGGCGACAGTGAGGTTGGCAAAGTCTTTTTTGTAGTGCCGGATGGTGTACATGTCCAGCAAGCCCTGCGTGGGATGGGCATGGCGGCCATCGCCTGCATTGACGACGTGGACATGCGGTGCGACATGCTGGGCAATCAGGTACGGGGCACCAGATTCGCTGTGGCGCACCACAAACAGGTCAGCGGCCATGGCACTCAGGTTGGCGATGGTGTCGAGGAGTGACTCACCTTTGCTGGCGCTGGAGCGGGCGATGTCCAGGTTAATCACGTCCGCGCTGAGGCGCTTGGCGGCGATCTCGAAGGTGGTGCGGGTGCGGGTGGAGTTCTCAAAGAACAGATTGAACACGCTTTTACCGCGCAGCAGGGGCACTTTTTTGACTTCACGGTCGTTCACGCTGACGAAGTTGGCTGCGGTGTCGAGAATGTGGGTCAGGATGCTTTTGGGCAGACCTTCGATGGAGAGCAGGTGAATCAGCTCGCCGTTTTTGTTCAGCTGGGGGTTGCGTTTGTAGAGCATGAATAAATCCTAAGGGGCGGGGCTTCAGGCTTCTACGTGGAAGCTGAAAACACCCGTCTCGCTGCGGGCCAGGGCCAGCAACTGGGTGGGGGCCAGGGCGATGCGGGCGGCAGCGTAGTCGGGTTGCAGCGGCAGTTCGCGCCCGCCCCGGTCTACCAACACGGCCAGCTGCACGCTGGCCGGACGGCCATAGTCAAACAGCTCGTTGATGACGGCGCGAATGGTGCGGCCTGTTTGCAGCACATCGTCGAGCAAGATGATGTGGGTATGGTTCACGTCAAACGTGAGCTGGGTCTGACCACTGCCTGCCGCAAGACCTCGGCGTTTGTAATCGTCTCGGTGCATGGCAGACGAAATGATGCCAGGTGCGCCCGCAATGCCTAAATCCTGGTGCAGCCGCTGGGCCAGCCACGCACCGCCCGAGGTGATGCCAACCAAGTGGCAATTCCCTTGATGTGGGTTGAGCAACTGTTGCACGCCCCGCAAAAACTCACGGTACAGCGCCTCCGCATCTAAAAGTAAAACGCCCGTCTGACTCATGAAAGCTGCCTTAAAAATTGTTCAAGAATGATGCAAGCCGAAGCGGCATCGGCGTCTTTGGCGCCTCCTGCCAGCGCTTCGGTGGTGCTGTAGCGCTCATCGACCTCATAGACCTGCACATTGAAGCGCCCTCGCAATTGGCGCGCAAAGCGCTGGGCCAGCCGGGTGTTCTCGTGCGGTGCACCATCAGGGTGAAACGGCACACCCACCACCAGCGCATCAGGCTGCCATTCTTTGATACGGGCAGCAATCAGCGGGAAGCGGGCATCGCCTTCGGCTTTGATCGTGGCTTGCGGCGTGGCTTGCCCCAGCAAGCGGTTGCCTGAGGCGACACCGGTGCGTTTGGTGCCGTAGTCGAAAGCAAGAAAACTTGTGAAATGGGTCGGTACGTCCAGCGGTGGCAGGCTCATGCGTGCCCCGCTTCAGTAGACAGCATCCAGGCTTGCATCCCCAACAAACCGAGTGCTTTGTCGTAGCGCTCAGCGACAGGGGTATCGAAAATAACACCCAAGTCAGCAGCCACGGTGAGCCAGAAATTCTCCCCGATTTCACTCTCCAACTGCCCTTCGCCCCAGGCCGCGTAGCCCAGCGTCACCAGCACCTTGCGCGGCCCGGCACCGCTGGAAAGTGCCTCCAACACGTCTTTGGAGGTGGTCATCTCAAGACCACCCGGAATCGTCATGGTGGACGCGTAGACCGGATCAGCAGGCTTATCAGCATCAGCAAACACGGCTTCGTGCAGCACAAAGCCCCTGTCGGTCTGCACCGGGCCACCTTGAAGCACAGGGGTGTCCATCAGGTCATCGCGGCGCAGGGGAAGCTCGACTTTGTCGAACAGGTTACGCAAAGAGATGTCGCTGGGCTTGTTGATAACGAGGCCCAAAGCGCCCCGGTCACTGTGCTCGCACAGGTAGACCACGCTGCGGGCAAAAACATCGTCCTCCAACCCCGGCATCGCTATCAGGAAATGGTGCGTGAGGTTGGTGAGCGCAAAATCGGAAGACATGAAAAGGATTTTACGGTGACAGCGAACAAACCATTTCCAATCGGCCTGATGTGGTTCCGGCGCGACCTGCGTGCCGACGATAACGCGGCGCTTCATCACGCCCTCAAAGCCTGCGCGCAAGTGCATTGCGTTTTTGTATTCGACCGCGTCATTCTGGACACCCTGCCTCGCGCTGACCGGCGGGTGGCGTTCATCCGCGAATCGCTGGTGGGGCTGGATGCCGATTTGCGGACACTGGCAGGCACACCTGGATCAGGCTTGATCGTGGAACATGCCGCGTCGCAAGACGTGATTCCCGAGCTGGCCCGCGCACTGGGTGCCAAGGCTGTGTTCACCAACCGCGATGACGAACCCCAGGCCTTGGCGCGAGACGACACTGTCCACAGCGCCCTGGCTGCCCACGGTATCGCTTTCAACACCTACAAAGACCACGTTATTTTTGAGCGCAGCGAGGTACTGACGCAAATGGGCAAGCCTTACGGCGTATTCACCCCGTACAAAAATGCATGGCTGAAGACGCTGAATGATTTTTACCTCAAGCCCTACCCGGTCAAAACGTATGCGGCTGCACTGGCCGTACGGCCTGAAGCCTGGCGAAAGCCAGTGCCCACACTGGCCGACATCGGCTTTGAGGCGACCAACCTCTCCACGCTGAAGATCCCCACCGGCAGCGCGGGGGCACAGACCTTGTTTGCCGATTTCTTTGACCGCATGGACGACTACCAGGCCACACGCGATTTCCCCGCGGTCAAAGGCCCGAGCTACCTGAGCGTGCATCTGCGCTTTGGCACGATTTCCATCCGTCAACTGGCGGCTACCGCATACCAGATGACTGTCCCCGGCAGCGCAGGGGCGGCAACGTGGCTGAGTGAATTGATTTGGCGCGATTTTTACGCACAGATCATGCACCACCACCCGCACGTGGTGCAGCGCAGCTTCAAGCCCGAGTACGACGCTATCCGCTGGGCAAGTGGCCCGCATGCCGACGAACTTTTCAGCGCCTGGTGTGAAGGTCGCACCGGCTACCCGCTGGTCGATGCCGCCATGGCACAAATCAACCAGACAGGCTACATGCACAACCGCCTACGTATGGTGGTGGCCAGCTTTTTGGTAAAGGATCTGGGTATTGACTGGCGCTGGGGCGAGCGCTACTTTGCCGAAAAACTGAACGACTTTGATCTCTCGGCCAACAACGGCGGGTGGCAGTGGGCCAGCTCCAGCGGCTGTGACGCGCAGCCGTATTTCCGCATCTTCAACCCCATCAGCCAAAGTGAAAAGTTTGATGCGCAGGGCAAATTCATCCGCCGCTACCTGCCGCAGTTGGCCAAGCTGCCCAACACCGCGCTGCATGCGCCATGGGAGGCCAAACCTATGGAGTTACAGTTGGCCGGCGTGGTGCTGGGCCGGGACTACCCGCTGCCCGTGGTGGAACACAGCGCGGCACGGGCGTTGACCTTGCAGCGCTATGCCGTGGTCAAGAAATCCCTACAACCCTGATTGCTACAAAATTTATAGCTGCTGTAGCTAATCTGGATTGCTCTTAAGGCATTAAATGCTCAAAAACCTATGGCACACGCTCAGACGGGAACGAGCGGTTTCGCATAACGGCGAATCAAGCTCAGCAGCTCTTCTTCACCGTAGGGCTTGCCGAGGTAATGGTTCACACCAATGTCACGCGCCATTTCGCGGTGCTTGTCAGCAGTGCGCGAGCTGATGGTGATGATGGGCAAGTTCTTCCAGGCGGCGCTGACGCGCACGCTGCGGGCCAGCTCGAAGCCGTCCATGCGGGGCATTTCAATATCGGACAGCAGCACCGCAGGGATTTCTTCCCGCATGCGCTCCAAAGCCTGAATACCATCTACCGCCAGCGCTACGCGGTAGCCCTCGCGCTGCAACAGACGCTGGGTGACACGGCGCACAGTAATGGAATCGTCCACCACCAACACCAGCGGCACCTGCGACAGCACGGCTTGCGGTGCGGCCACCTGCGAACCGTCTGACGACTGGTAGCCCCCGCCCGAAGCTGCTACGAGGAACTGCGAACTCTGGAAGCGCTTGGCCTGAGCGCCATACACCGAGGCCAGCGCCACCGGGTTGTAAATCAGCACCACAGCACCGGACGCCAGCACCGTCAGACCAGAGAGACCAGGCAGCCTTGAAAGCTGAGGCCCCAGGTTTTTCACCACAACCTCCTGATTGCCCAACACCTCGTCCACGTGCAGCGCAATACGCTGCTGCGCGCTGCGGAACACCATCACCGAGGCCGTTTTGCCCACAGGCTCTTCGCTGCGGGCCGAAGCCTGCAACAGCGCACCCGACCAGAAAAACGGCACCTCTTCACCGCTAAAACTGTAAAGACCCCGGGTGTAGGCATCGCTCAACTCCGCCACAGGCGTGCGTCGCACCTGCTCCACCACGTTGGCGGGGACACCAAACGACGAACGCCCGGCGCGCACCATCACCACCTGGGTAACGGCGGTGGTGAGTGGCAAGACCAGATTAAAGCGTGTGCCTTGGCCAACCTCAAACGACGATTCAATGCGTCCGCCCAGGGCTAAAACCTCAGCGCGCACCACGTCCATACCAATGCCACGGCCCGACAACTCGGTCACTTGCGCGGCGGTGGAAAAACCGGGCATGAAAACCAGGTTGAGCAAATCTGCATCTTCCAGGGTCTGCTCAGCCGTGATCAACCCCAGCGCCAGAGCTTTGGCACGGATGCGCGCCCGGTTCAAGCCTGCACCATCGTCTGAAAAGGCGATGGACACGTCATTGCCTTCATGGTGCAGGTGAATCGACAGCGTGCCCACAGGTGGTTTGCCTGCGGCTTCGCGCACCGTGCGGTCTTCCACACCATGGGCGACGGCGTTGCGCAGCAGATGTTCAAAAGCGGGGGTCATGCGGTCAAGCACACCCCGGTCCATCTCAATGGAACCACCGGTGATGTCGAGCTTGACCTGTTTGCCGCTGTCCTTGGCGGCTTGGCGCACCACGCGGTAGAGCCGCTCGGCGATCAACTCGAACTCCATCATGCGGGTACGCAGCAGGTCACGTTGCAGTTCACGGGTTTGGCGAGCCTGGGCGACCAAATCAGCCTCAGCACCATCGAGCGTACGCTGCAAATTGCGCTGCACCGTGGCCACGTCGTTCACCGACTCGGCCATCATGCGAGTCAGCTCCTGGACGCGGGTGAAGCGGTCAAACTCCAGCGGGTCAAAGCTGCGGTCAGCGTCTTTGGTTTGCGCCAGACGCGACTGCATTTGCAGCTCGGCCTGGAGTTCCACATCCCGCAGCTGCTGGCGCAAACGCTCCAGATTACCTGTCAAATCGCCCAGAGATGCACGCAACTGACCGACACCGGCTTCCAGGCGTGAGCGGGTCATCATCACCTCGCCGGTCTGGTTGACTAAGCGGTCCAGCAACTGCGAGCGAATGCGTACAGCCTGACCAGCGGCAGCACGCACCGGGCCTGCGGTAAGACGGGGGGGCGGCGCGAGCAGGTCGGATTTAGCAGCAGGGCCGGCAACACTGGTATGCAATGCGTCCAGCACATCCGACGAAACCGCAGCGGTGGCATCGAGCGGCAGCGTATCGGCATCGGTGTCATGATCTTCACCGTCGCTGTCATTGTCTGTCGGCAGCAAAGCCAGGGACGGCGTCTCCACCACAACTTGAAGAGTTTCGGCGTCCATCAAACGCAGCCCTTCAAAGCTGGTTTGCAGCGCATCAAAGCTGGTCAACAGGGGTTCGATTTGGGTGGCATCGCTGGCGCGATCGTGGTGCTCCAGACGTTCCACAGCGGTTTCGATGCGGTGGGCGCGTTCACCCAGACGCATCGCACCCGCCAACCGTGCGCTGCCTTTGAGGGTGTGCAACACGCGCAATACCTCGGCCCGCGCACTGCGGTTATCGGGCCGTGCCACCCACTGGCGCAGTGCCCCACCGAGCATGGGGAGCAGGTCGTTGGCTTCTTCTTCAAAAATCTGGAACAAATCCGGATCCAGAGCGTCAACGGCTTCGAGGTCATCGTCGTCCAGCACAAAGGCGGGTTCATCCCACAAAATCGTCTTCGCTTGAGGCAGCAAATCGGCATGCTCAACTACAGGCTCGGACACAGGGGCAATAGGCGCATCCCCCCGTTGGGCCGTCACCTTGTCAGCATGCAGTTGCCGCAAGGCCTCCAGGATGTCCGGGTTGGGCTCCTTCAAGAAGCCTGCTGCGAACTGGTGCAGCAAACGGCGCATGTCCTCTGCTGCAGCGGTAAAGACGCGGCCTTCTTCAGGCGTGCCGGTGCTTTGCAGCTGCGTCCATTCCATGGCGTGCTCCAGCTCGCGGGCCATGCCCGACAAGGCATTGAAGCCAACGGTGGCAGAGCTGCCTGCCAGCGAATGGGCCAGCGACACCGTGGAGTCTCCCAAGGGGCGGTGGTGCAGCTCCAGCGTCCATTCGGTCAACTCAGTTAACAGACGGCGCGACCATTCGTCCGCCTCGTTGAGGTAGACGTTGTACAGCGGGATACCGATGCGCAGCGTACCGATGATTTTGGTCTGGTCGTCGTGATCATCCAGCCCCAAGACAGCGGTTGGCGAAGGTGACAGATCGTCCACATCTGCGGCACTCGGGGTATCGGCTGCGCTTTGTGGCGCGTTTTGCGGTACGTTTTGTTGTGTATTTTGTGCTGCAATTTCCGCCTCAAACTCCGCCAGGATTTGGGCATCCAGATCATCTGGATTAACGTCGTTCGTTTCAAGCACATCAGATGCGGTGACGTGGCCGGGCAGCGAATCGGGGAGAGGATCGTCGAATTCGGAGAAATCGAAATCAGGGGCATCCAGTGGCGGCAGTGGTGGGAACGGTGCCATTTCAGGGGGCATGACCACATCCACATCTTCAGTCACTTCTGCAACAGGCAGGGTGGGTTCGGTCGTGGGTACAGGCTCTTCAGTTGTCACTTCTTCAGCGGCAACATCAACACCTGGAACAGCAGGCATGTCCAGCGAGGGCATGTCTTGCAGTGCAGCCGCAAACGAGGAATGAGCCTCTATGGGCTCCGGTGTTGTGAAGCCGAGTGCTTGCTCCTCCGCTACTGTGGGCAGAGCGGCTTCTGTCGGTGCATTGTGCAGTTCATGGGGTATATCGATAGGCTGCAAACGGTTGTCCAGCCGCAAGGCGTCTGCAGCCGCTTGGAACATGCGGGCGCTCCAACGCTCAGCGTCGCCCGCTGCAATGTCTTGTGCCCATTGTGCGAAGCCTTGCAAAGCCTGCTGCGAGAGCACGCGCAGGTCTTGGGTAACCGACCGTCGGTCAGCCAGCCAAGTGTTCATCAGCTGCTCCAGCGACCATGCGGCTTCGCCGAACGCATCCAACCCGACCATACGTGAACTGCCCTTGAGCGTGTGGAACGCACGGCGCAAAATGGTTTGCTGCTCCAAGTCGGCAGGGCTGTCAGCCAATTCTGCAATGGCAGCACTGCCGCTTTGCACCACTTCACGGGCTTCTTCAAGAAAGATACCCAGCAAATCGTCTTCGCTGAGATCGGCAGCATCGTCACCAGGGTCTACCGGCAACGACGGGATGCCGACTGGCCTGACAGGTGACACCAAGTCATAAGGAAGTGCCAGCATATCAACCGGCATACCCCCCACATCGGGGCCGATGCTGGGCAAAAAGGCAGGCTGCGAAACAAAATTAGTGGCTTCAAAATCCCGTGACTCTTCGAGCGGCACAGGCGCTGAAGACCCGAAATTGGTGGGTAAAAACTGTTGCAGGGAAAAGTCGTGCTCAGGCGCCTGCACAGGCACTAAGGCCGCATCGGTTGCAGGGCTTCCATCGGTATGCCGCTCTGACTTGGCACGGCCCATCACAGGCTGCAATTCGCCCAGCACTTCGTCAAAAACGAACAGTTTTTTGGCCAGCACAGGCTGGTAGTTCAGCATGTCAAACAACAGGCCCAGCGCACCCAGGTTATTGCCCAGCTTGTCAAACGTGCCCGTGGCACGGGCCTGTACGGCATCCACGTCGGTGTCTATCAACTGCTCAACCACATCACGCATGCGCAGCACGGCCCGCACGGCATGGTCTAGGCCCAGCACCGACAGCACACCACGCATCTGCGAAAGTTGCCCAGGCACGGCGGCCAGCAAGCTGGCGTCTTTGGGGTTGCGAAAGTACGGGTCCAGCACGCGCTCAAGCTCACCCAGGGCAGAACGCAACTCACCGACCACACTGCCCATGGTTTGGCGATCGCTCACACGGCGGTACAGCTCTTCAATCCAAGGCTCCAGCGGCTCGGCTGCACCACCTGCCTGTACGCGGGCCAAGCGCTGCGCCAGTCGGGCCGTACGCTGGGTCAATTGCACGTCTGCTGGGTCCAGTTCTTCAAACGCAGCTTCTAAAAACATCACCGAGGTGGCGACCTCCATCGCAACCGCAGTGGAAGGGGAGGTCCCAGAGCGTGCGGTGAATTCACCCGCTTGCGTTAAAGCGGCCGCCAGCGCTGTGCTGGGGGGATGCAGTTTGACCAGGGAATCAGCAAGCAGGCTGAACTGGTCTGGCAAGCTGCGCGCACGGGCCAAATCGCCCCCTGCAACAGACGACCAGGCTTCTTTGGCGGCACCGATGCGCTTGCGCGCCTGCGCCAGCAGAGCCGGGTCAAAATGCCCAAAGGGGCTGCTCTCGTAATCGACCACATGCCAACCAGCCAAGCCGAAACCTTGCTGAATCGCTCTCAAAACAGAAGCAGAAATCTCTTGAGGTACCTGCGCTTGTGCACAGAAAAAGACCAAATCCTGCGCCAACCGGTCTGACACGCCCAACTCACCTTTCACCAAAGCGGTGTACTGCTGCAAAATGCGTGAAGAGGCCCGCTTGGTATACACATCCTGCGGACACAGGCCCAACGACAGTGCTTCAAAAAAGCCTGCGCTGATTTTCCAGAACACACGCGGCTGTATGGCAGGCTGGGCAGCGGCAAAGCCCAAGCTGAAATCGCGCAACAGACGGGCAGCATCCGTATTAGCGGACTTGATGGTCTTGAGCACAGCTTGCTCAAAGCGGGTACGCACAGCCGCATCGTAGGCCAATGGCTTGGCGGTAGAGGCGATATCGGGATCCGTCCAACGCCATTGCACAGGCCACAAATCAGCAGGGTGAACACGGTCTTGCCCCGCCAGCGCCTGGACATCCCGGTACTGCGGGAACAAACCGACAGGTGACACAGGCTTGCCGTGCAGCACCGATTCCAGGTACTGCAACAGCCCAAAACTGGCCCGTTCGATGCACTTCACCGCATCTTCGTTGCACAACTCCGGGTGCTGCACGCACTGCTGCACTGCGGCTTCCATGGCACGCAAGATAAGGGCGGGCGGCGCTTGGTCGACCATGTCCATCGCACCAGCGGCTTGGTGCAACTGTTGACGGGCAACCCGCAGCGAGCTGGTATCGACAGCACTGTGGGCTATGCTGCCTTCTGAAGGGCCTACCGCATCGGACTCTTGCACGAAACGCCGCATCGCCCGGGTGGCACTGCCAACCGCCTTGCGCAGCTCTTCGAGCACCCAGGCCAGCGGCCCGAGATCCGTCTGCGCCAAATCAATGTCGGTGGCGGTAGAGGAAGACGCGACCGGTTGCATCAGTGCCATAGCTGCCTCAGACGATCTTGAACCGCGACACAGACTGACGCAGCTCTTGCGCCATTTGCGACAGTTCACGCACCTGCTGCGCGGTGGAACGGGTGCCTGCACCGGTCTGCTCAGTCACGGCAAAAATGTGCTGGATGTTGCCTGCCACCACGTTGGCAGACGCAGCCTCGTTGGACGTGGCAGTGGAGATTTGCTCAATCAGCTCTGCCAGTCGGCGCGACACGCTGTCAATCTCTTGCAGCGCAGAACCCGCGTTATCGGACAGCTTGGCACCTTCCACCACCCCCTGCGTGGAGCGTTCCATCGCACCCACAGCGTCTTGGGTATCGGTTTGAATGGTTTTCACCAAGCTGGCAATCTGACGCGTGGCGTCCGCCGAACGCTCAGCCAGCCGCTGCACCTCTTCAGCCACCACCGAGAAGCCGCGACCGGCTTCTCCGGCAGAAGCGGCCTGAATGGCGGCATTCAGCGCAAGCACGTTGGTCTGTTCGGTAATGTCAGAAATCAGCTCGGTAATTTCGCCAATTTCTTGCGACGATTCACCCAGACGCTTGATACGTTTAGAGGTTTCCTGGATTTGATCGCGAATCGAATTCATACCGTCAATCGCGTTTTGCACCGCATGCAAGCCCGACTCTGCGGCTACCAGCGATTGGCGCGCCACTTGGGCCGACTCTTGAGCCTGCACCGACACCTGGTTAATCCGGGTCGCCATGTCCAGCACCGACTGGCCTGTATTTTGAATTTCACGCAGCTGCTCAGTAGACGCTGCGAGCAACTCGGTAGACGTGTCGTCCACCTGCGACGTGGTGGCAGACACCCGGTTAGCCGTGTCTTGCACGTTGCCAACCAGAGAACGCAACTCTTCCACGGTGTAGTTAACAGAATCGGCAATCGCGCCCGTAATGTCTTCCGACACGGTAGCTTCTTGCGTCAAATCGCCCTCAGCCACGTTTTGCAGCTCGTTCATCAACCGCAAAATGGCCGCTTGGTTGGCGTCGTTCATGCGCTTGGTTTCTTTTTCCTGCCGCACCGCATCAGAGCGCTGCGACTCGGCCACACCCTGGCGTTTGCGGCTGTCTTGCAGTTGCACGTAGGCCAAACCACCAGCACAAAGTAAGGCGAACAGCGTGGCCAAGATCAAGCCAATCACCGAACCAGCCCCCAAACCGGCCTGCGATGACAAGCGATTTTGCAACTCACCCAAATTGCGTCGCAGCGGCTCGCTGTCAGCCACGATGGCAGCTTGCGCTTCACGTGAGGACACCAGACCTTGCAAATTACCCAAAATGGCACCGGCTTGGGTACGGGTTTGCTCATACAGCTTGAGCAAGGCGTCAAGCCGCTCACGCACCTGCGGGTCTTTGGCAGCGCCCAGGCGCAACTCGGGGCTTCCGTCCATCAAGCCCTGCGCAATTTCCTTGAACGAATTCAAATCCTTGCCCAGCAAAAAGACAGCCTCGGGGCTCACGCCTTCCATGGTCAAAAATTCGTTGGCAGATTTACCAATGCGCTGGGTCAGCATCACCAGTTGGCCCGCAGCAGAAATTTCCGCCGAGGGGGCATTTTGTTGCAATTTGAGCGATGACACTGTTTCTGCAATCTCCAACAAATCGGAGGATTGGCGGTTGATGGTGCGCAAAGAAGCCGTCACTTGGGTCAGGACTTTTTGCTGGTCAAGCACCACTTTGGCGTTCTTGCCGGCGAGATCCACCAACGGGGTAATTTTGACCAGTTCGTCGTCATAGCTGTCGCCCAGTGCCGCGAGGCTCAGTTGCGAATCGCCATCTTTCAGGCCTTTCACGTTGGCGCTGAGCACGTCAGCACTTTCCTTCACGTCAGGAAAAGCAGATACCGCACCAATCAAGGCCTGCGAGACCGATTTGGCAAGGCGTTGCGACTGCATCAATGACTGACCTGTTGCAGCCACCTGCTGCGCCACGCGGTCTGATTTGCGCAAAGCCATGAAAGCCAGTGCAGCCAAAACCACCAACGACAAAAACAACAGAACCGACAAAATTTGCCGCTGCTGCACGGCCGTGCGCTCGCCCAGCACAGGCAAAGCGACTTGTTCATGCGTTTGATCGGTCAAGTCCATCATTATGGACAAGGGGCTGTCGATCTCAACCGGGTCAAACGAAGCCGTATGCTGGTCCAGCACACTGGGTGGCCCGGTATCGCGCGAAGGAGCCTGTTGGGGGTTGTCTACTGAAGCCCCCGAAGAACGAGAAAAAATTTGTTTTACTTTATCGACAACAGACATGGTCAACCTTCGGTGAACGCACTGCACATAAAGCGCTATGCACTTATGCTTAAAAACTGGGGCTCTCGGGACAAGGCTTGCAGGTTAATTTCCTGCCAATGCGCGCCTCCTGCCTCGGCAGCTTCTGTGTAAACCGTACCAAAAAAAGCAGGCGCATCCGCAGGCGGAGCCTTGGATGCCGTGAAGGCATCCACATGGCGCAGCCCCGCTAAACGGTCAATCAGTAGCACGCAATTGGTTTCCAACACGGGAGAAAACGTCACCATGCGTGACTCAGCCCGCGCCAGATCGGTCAGTGGAGCACGGGGCGCGGAAGGCACAAACGCAGCCACAAAAGTGGTCATGTCCACCACCCCAAACAGCCCACCCCGCAGGTTCGCCACACCCATGAACCAGGGCTGTGCATAAGGCACATGCAGCATGGGCGTCCACGGAAAAATCTCACCGGCTTGCCCGAGAGGAAAAAGATAGTTGCGCCCACCAGACACCACGGCCAACCAAGATGCTGCCACATCCCCACTGCGAGCGGCTTGAAGCCGGCTTGCCAGACGGCTGTGCAATTGTCGAAGTGCTTCGCGGTTGGCCATGCAGTGCTTTCGAGGGCTTTAGGCGGGGGACGTGAGGGCTTTGATCTTCGCCATCAATTCGGCACCATCTACGGGCTTGGTGATGTAGTCTTTGGCCCCCTGTCGCATACCCCAAACCCGGTCAGTTTCCTGGTTTTTGCTGGTACACATGATGATGGGGATATCGGCGTACACCGGATCGCGCGAAATAGTGCGGGTCAGCTGAAAGCCATTTTGCCCCGGCATCACCACATCCATCAAAATCAAATCGGGTTTTTCAAGCGCCAACAACCGCAACGTGTCTTCAGCGTTGCTGGCGCTGCGCACCGACATGCCGCCCTTTTGCAGCAGATCCGTCAAATGCATTTGCTCGGTTTTAGAGTCGTCTACCACCAGCACCTTGTGAATGGTCATCACACTACTCCTTGTTGCTTGACTGCAAACTGCCGGACGACGCGCAGCAGTTGTTCTTTGCTAAAAGGCTTGGTCAGATAATCCTGCGAGCCCACCATGCGTCCACGTGCCTTGTCAAACACGCCGTCTTTAGACGACAGCATGACCACCGGCACCGCCGCAAAGCGGGCATTGCGTTTGATGATGGCACAGGTTTGGTAACCGTCCAGGCGCGGCATCAAAATGTCGCAAAAAATCAGATGCGGCTCGTAGTCGTTGACTTTCGCCAGCGCATCAAAGCCGTCTTCGGCCAGCAGCACTTCGTGCCCAGCTTGTTTGAGAAAAATTTCGGCACTGCGCCGAATGGTGTTGCTGTCGTCAATGACCAGCACTTTGACCCCAGAATCCGCCACACTCACAATGATCGCTCCTTAAATAAGCAGGCCAACGGTTTCACAGCGTGCGAATCCCGTCCAGCCCATTTAGCGAAAACCCGAGTCGACGGACTGGGGATCAAATTTGCACCATCTCGAAATCTTCCTTGCGGGCACCGCACTCAGGGCAAGTCCAGTTCATGGGCACGGCGGCCCACGCGGTGCCAGCGGCGATACCGTGCTCAGGTGAGCCCTCGGTTTCGTCATAAATCCAGCCACAAATCAGGCACATCCACGTCTTAGAATCAATCACGGCATCGGTCACGGCTTTAGCACTTTCTATCAGGTTATTGGCTGATGAGCCAACAAATACAATGGCGCGATTGTATAGAGGCAGTTACATCTTTTTGTCTATTCAGAGGGGCTTTTGCTAGGGCCTTACCCCGTTATCCCGCTATCGTTTTCGATATCTTCCCTGCTATCTCGCCGGCCATCCACCCCTTTAACCTCTCTACAGCCGGGCGACCGTGCAACCTACCCATGAATTTTGTCTTGCCTGATCCTGTTGACCCGGCCGTTGATGACGACGATGAGGTCGCCCATCCCGCCTGCGTACTGGTCTTCAACGCCAGCGACCCCAGTGGGGCTGGCGGCTTGTCTGCCGACATCACCACCATTGCGTCAGTAGGCGCACACGCACTGCCCATCACCACCGGGGCCTACGCCCGGGACACCACGGAAATCATCGACCACTTCGCCTTTGAAGAAGATGCCGTTACCGAGCAAGCCCGCGCCATTTTGGAAGACGTGCCGGTGCAAATCATCAAAATCGGCTTTGTAGGCAGCGCCGACAACCTGAGCGCCATCGCCGAAATCACCAGCGATTACGAAGAAGTGCCCGTGGTGGCCTACATGCCCAACCTCGCGTGGTGGGACGAAGCCAACATTGACGCCTACCAAGACGCCTTTCGCGAACTGCTGTTGCCCCAAGTCACCGTGCTGACCGGCAACCACAGCACGCTGTGGCGCTGGCTGCTGCCCGATTGGGCCAGCGACAGACCACCCAGCGCACGTGACATTGCCCGCGCAGCTTCTGAGTTCGGGGTGTCCTACACCCTGGTGACCGGTATTCCCCTGCCCGATCAGCACACTGAAAACGCCCTTGCCACCCCCGAGACCGTGCTGGTCAGCGGCAAATTCGAGCGCTTTGAAGCCAGCTTCTTAGGTGCAGGCGACACCCTCTCCGCCGCGCTGGCCGCCCTCTTGGGCACCGGCTGCGATCTGGCCGAAGCCACCACCGAAGCCCTGAGCTACCTCGACCAGTGCCTGAACGCAGGCTTTCGGCCCGGCATGGGAGGCATCGTGCCCGACCGCATGTTCTGGGCACAAGGGGATGACGACGACGAGGCCGATTCGCCCCCCCCTGGCCCCGCTGATTTTGAGAACCCGTTTAACGAAACCCGACACTGAGCTCTTTTTAAGCCTTCAAGCCTTCTTATGGACAACAACCAATCCCTGTTCGAGCGCGCACAGCGCGTCATCCCTGGTGGCGTCAACTCCCCCGTGCGTGCATTCAAAGCCGTGGGGGGCACGCCCCGCTTTGTGCAGCGTGCCCAAGGCCCTTACTTTTGGGACGCCAATGGCAAGCAGTACATCGACTACATCGGTTCCTGGGGGCCGATCATCCTAGGCCACGGCCACCCTGCCGTGGTGGAAGCGGTGCAAAAAGCCATGCTCGATGGCTTCTCCTTCGGTGCTCCCACCGAGCGCGAAGTCGAGTTGGCTGAAGAAATCTTGAAACTTGTCCCCAGCATGGACATGGTGCGGTTGGTCAGCTCAGGCACCGAAGCAGCCATGAGCGCCATCCGCCTTGCTCGCGGTGCCACGGGCCGCAAAAAACTCATCAAATTTGAAGGCTGCTACCACGGCCACGCCGATGCCTTGCTGGTGAAAGCCGGTTCCGGTCTCGCCACCAATGGCCTCGCCACCAGCGCCGGCGTGCCCCCTGAAGTGGTGCAGCACACCCTGGTGCTGGAATACAACAACATCCTGCAATTAGAAGAAGCCTTCGCCCTGCACGGCCCCGAGTTGGCCTGCCTGATGATCGAACCCATCGCAGGCAACATGAACTTCGTGCGGGCCAGCGTGCCCTTCATGCGCCGCTGTCGCGAGCTGTGTACAGCGCATGGCGCATTGTTCGTGTTCGACGAAGTGATGACCGGCTTTCGCGTCCACTTGGGCGGCGCCCAAGCCGTCTACGCCCAGCAGATCCCCGGTTTTGAGCCGGACATGACAGTGATGGGCAAAGTCATCGGTGGCGGCATGCCCCTGGCCGCCTTTGGTGGCAAACGCGAAGTCATGAACCTGCTGGCCCCGCTGGGAGCGGTCTACCAGGCTGGCACATTGAGCGGCAACCCCGTCGCTACGGCTTGCGGGTTGGCGACGCTGAAAGAGATTCAACAACCCGGTTTTTGGGCCGGACTGGAAGCCAAAACGCAATCCTTGGTGGACGGTCTCAAAGCCGCCGCCGCACAGGCCGATGTGCCTTTCAGCGCCGACTGCCAAGGCGGCATGTTCGGTTTCTTCCTCTTCCCCGATTTGCCGCAGAACTACGCCACGGTGATGAAAACCGACAGCGCCAAGTTCAACACCCTGTTCCACGGCCTGCTAGACCGTGGCATTTACATTGCACCGGCGTTGTACGAGGCGGGCTTCGTGAGCGCCGCGCACACCGATGCGGACATTGCGGCTACCGTGGCTGCCGCTGCAGAGGTGTTTCAGTTGCTATCAAAATAAGAGCTGTCTACACCCATTTAAAGGGCGTAGCAAGAGAGTTTGATGGCGAAAAACAGGGTCAAGGCCCCATACCGCATACCAGCGGCTCAATGCCGGAAGTGCCGCACCCCTGAGAACACCATCGCCACACCGCGTTCGTCCGCAGCGGCGATCACTTCGCCATCGCGCATAGAGCCACCGGGCTGGATCACGCAGGTCGCACCGGCGTCCACCACCACGTCCAGGCCGTCGCGGAACGGGAAGAAGGCATCGCTGGCCACTGCTGTGCCTGCCAAGCTCAAACCGGCGTGACCGGCCTTGATGCTGGCGATGCGGGCAGAGTCCAAGCGGCTCATTTGGCCGGCGCCCACGCCCATCGTCATGCCATTGGCACAGAACACGATGGCGTTGCTTTTGACGTATTTGGCGACTTTCCAGGCGAACAGCAGGTCTTGCAGTTGCTGGGGCGAAGGCTGGGTTTTTGTGACGACTTTCAGGTCGGCCAGCGTCAACTCGTGGTTGTCGGCGCTTTGGATCAGCAAACCCGAGCCGATGCGCTTCACGTCTTGCGCGTTGCGGCCTTGTTCCCAAGCGGTTGCGCCGCCCGTGGGCAGGGCAATCTTCAAAACACGCACATTGGCCTTGGCTTTGAACACCTCCAGCGCTTCTGGCGTGTAGCCAGGGGCCATCAGCACCTCAACGAATTGCTTCGATATTTGTAGCGCCTCTTGCCCACCCACTGTGCGATTGAAGGCAATAATGCCACCAAAAGCAGAGGTCGGATCGGTCTTGAAAGCCTTGCTGTAGGCTTCCAGGGCATCTGCACCCACGGCCACGCCGCAGGGGTTGGCGTGCTTGACGATCACGCAGGCAGGCACCTCAAAGCTCTTGACGCATTCCCAAGCCGCATCGGCATCGGCGATGTTGTTGTAGCTCAGCTCTTTGCCTTGCAACTGAACCGCTGTGACCAGCGAACCGGGGGCGGGGTACAGGTCACGGTAAAAGGCGGCTTGCTGGTGGGGGTTTTCGCCATAGCGCAGGTCTTGCAGCTTGACGAAGCGGCCATTCGACTGGCCGGGGAAGCCTGCGTGGCTGCCGTCTTCGTTGATCGCGGAAAGGTAGTCGCTGATGGCGCCGTCGTACTGGCTGATGCGGTTGAACGCGGCCACCGAGAGGGCGAATTTGGTCTTGCTGCTGACGGTGCCGCTGGCTGTGAGTTCGGCCAACACGCCTGCGTACTGGCTGGCATCGGTCAGCACGGCCACGTCTTTCCAGTTTTTGGCGGCACTGCGCACCATGGCGGGGCCGCCGATATCGATGTTTTCAATCGCCATAGCCAGCGTGCAGCCAGGCTTGGCGACGGTGGCTTCAAACGGGTAGAGGTTCACCACCAGCAGGTCGATGGTGTCGATGCTGTGTGCTTTGAGCGCGGCCATGTGCTCGGGCACATCACGTCTGGCCAGCAGACCGCCATGCACCAGCGGGTGCAGGGTTTTGACGCGGCCATCGAGCATTTCAGGGAAACCCGTGACTTCGGCCACCTCTTTGCAGGGCAAGCCCTGCTCGGCGAGCAATTTGGCCGTACCGCCAGTCGAGATGAGGGAGATACCCAGGGCATGCAGGGCACGGGCAAATTCGACAATGCCGGTTTTATCGGAGACGGAAATCAGAGCGTTCATAGGGGCGTTCAAAAGAGGAGCAAAAGAGGAGCGAAAAAGAGAGTTTTATAAAAGTTTGTGTTCGACGAGCTTTTTACGCAGCGTGTTGCGGTTCAAGCCCAGCCATTCAGCAGCACGGGACTGGTTGTTGTCAGCTTGCGCCATCACCACGTCAAACAGGGGTTTTTCGACGGCTTTGATGAGCATGTCGTACATGCCATCAGGATCAATACCGTGCAGGTCTTTGAAGTAGGTCGCGAGACTGTCGCGCACGCAGTCTTCTAGGTTTTTTTGGCTCATGCACTCAACTCCAACGGTTCTTTCAAGGGGTCAGCTTGGGACGAGAGGGCAGCGCCGCCGGGCAGCCTGTCCATGTGGGTTCCCAAGTCATCAAAATAATCAGCCACCGCCTGCGTTTGCACGGCGCAATCGTCCAGCAGGTTCATGCGGGCGCGAAACGCCTCACCGCCAGGCAGCGCACGTACGTACCAGCCGATGTGTTTGCGCGCGGTGCGCACGCCGGAATACTCGCCATACAGCGCGTAGTGGGCTTGCAGGTGGTCGACCAGCAGGCGCTTGACCTCGGCCACCAGTGGCGGTGCAAGGTGTTCGCCTGTGGCTAAAAAATGAACAATTTCACGGAATACCCACGGGCGACCTTGGGCCGCGCGGCCCACCATCAGCGCATCCGCGCCGGTATAGGCCAGCACAGCGCGGGCTTTCTCGGGGCTGGTGATGTCGCCATTCGCCACCACGGGCACGCGCACCGCAGCCTTCACTGCCGCGATGGTGTCGTATTCGGCGTGGCCGGTGTAGCCCTGCTCGCGGGTACGGCCATGCACCGTCAGCATCTGCACACCGGCCTGTTCAGCGGCACGGGCCAGGGTCACGGCGTTGCGGTGGCAAGCGCTCCAGCCGGTACGCATCTTCAGGGTGACGGGTACATTGTGCGGGGCGCAGGCTTTGACCACAGCATCCACAATCTCCAGCGCCAGCGGCTCGTTTTGCATCAGCGCTGAACCGGCCCATTTGTCGCACACCTTTTTGGCTGGGCAGCCCATGTTGATGTCGATGATTTGGGCACCCCGGTCGATGTTGTAGAGCGCGGCATCGGCCATCATCTGGGCATCGGTGCCGGCGATTTGCACGGCGATGGGGCCAGCCTCACCCTCGTGGTCTGCACGGCGTGAGGTCTTCAGCGTCGTCCACAAGTCCCGCCGCGAAGTCACCATCTCGCTCACCGCATAGCCCGCCCCCAGCGATTTGCAAAGCTGGCGAAACGGCCTGTCGGTGACGCCCGCCATGGGGGCCACGAACAGATTGTTAGCGAGCGCAAACGGGCCAATGTTCATGAGACAAGGGGTAGACGGGGGAGGAAAAGGGGAGATGCTGAAAAATGAGGCATGATTGTATGCGCCAGCCATTTCAGCGGATGAAATCCAACACAGCCCTAGGGCTGTTGCCAGCGTGCCTATACTGCCCCCACATGGAAGCTTGGATCACCCCCCTACTCAGCCTGCTGGCGCTGCCCAGATTCGGCCTGAGCACAGTTTTTGTGGTGTCTTTTATCTCCGCCACGCTGCTGCCGCTGGGCTCCGAGCCACTGGTATTTGGCTTCCTCAAACTCAACCCCGATTTGTACTGGCCTACCGTGCTGATTGCCACTGCGGGCAATACGCTGGGCGGTGCGGTGGACTGGTGGATGGGCTACGGCGCGCACAAGGCGGTGGACAAATACCGGGGCGATAAAACCTCGGCACTGCATTTGCGGGCGTTGGCATGGCTGGAAAAACTCGGCCCCAAGGCCTGCCTGCTGTCGTGGTTGCCTGCCGTCGGCGACCCCCTCTGCGCGGTGGCGGGCTGGTTAAAACTGCCGTTTTGGCCCTGTTTGGGCTACATGGCGGTAGGCAAGTTTGCCCGCTATGCGGTGATGTCCGTGCTGCTGCTGTGGGTGTTTCCCGGAAAGATCACGTTATGACTGACGCCAAGCCTGACCTCGCCAGCATCATCGACCTGGAGGCTTCGGGCTTTGGCTCGTCCAGTTACCCGATTGAAGTCGGCATCGTGCTGCCCAACGGCCAAACCTACTGTAGCCTGATCGTGCCTGAACCTGACTGGCGGCACTGGGACGAGTCTGCACAAAAAATCCACGGCATCCAACGCGACGTGCTCCTCAAACATGGTCGCTCCAGCGTGGAAGTGGCGCTGGCGTTGAACGAGCGCCTGCACGGCCTCACCGTCTACAGCGACGCGTGGTACCACGATTACAACTGGCTCAGCCGCCTGTTTGATGCCGCAGAGCGGGCGCCGCACTTCAAGCTCGAAGACTTGCGCGTCATCCTGAAGCAAAGCGAGGCAGACAGGTGGGACGTGACCAAAGCGCAAGTCATTCAGGACTTGCACCTGACACGCCACCGGGCCAGCAACGATGCCAAGGTGTTGCAGCAGACGCTGCTGCGGGTACAGCGCGGCGATTAGCGGCGATCAGCTCAACGCGAACGGCCCGCCCTTTTCCAGCGCCCGCTGGTAAGCCGGACGGGCGTGAATGCGGTTCAAAAAGGCCATCAGCTTAGGGCGCTTGTCGTCCAGGCCTCCCCGCGCGGCAGCCGCTTCCAGCGGGAAGCTCATTTGAATGTCGGCTCCGCTGAATTCGTCGCCCGCAAACCAACGGCTCTTGCCCAGCTCGCCTTCCATGAAATCCAAATGCGTGTTGATTTGCGGCAAGATGAAGGTGGACTTGGCCTTGCCTGCGATGGCTTTGGCAATGGGTTTCACAAAAAACGGCATCTTGCTGCTTTCGATCTTGTCGAACACCAGTTTCAACAGCAGCGGCGGCATGGCCGAGCCTTCAGCGTAATGCAGCCAGTAACGGTAGCGCAGGCGCTCGGGCGTGCCCGCAGCAGGCACGAGACGACCATTGCCGTACTGCTCGATCACCGTCTCGACAATTGCGCCCGATTCCGCCATCAGCAGCGCACCGTCGGTCACGACCGGCGATTTACCCAGGGGATGAATTTTGCGCAGCGCAGGCGGTGCCAGCATGGTCTGGGCATCGCGCTGGTAGCGCTCGATGTGGTATTCCAAACCCAGTTCTTCAAGCAGCCAAAGCACGCGCTGCGAGCGCGAGTTGTTGAGGTGGTGGACGGTCAGCATGGGAAAACTCCAGCGGTAGGAAACAAACAGCGGTCACATGACTGCATGATCGCTATTAAAAAAATAGCTGCTTACGCACACTGGGTATGCACAAGCAGCCTATTTGGCTTGAACTTAACTTGGCGTTGCTTCGCGTCAAGAACTGAACAGGAAGTTCATCACATCGCCATCCTTGACGACATATTCCTTGCCCTCAGAGCGCATCTTGCCTGCGTCCTTGGCTCCCTGTTCACCCTTGTTGGCGATGAAGTCATCGAATGCGATGGTTTGGGCGCGGATGTAGCCCTTTTCAAAATCAGTGTGGATGACACCTGCAGCTTGCGGGCCGGTGTCGCCCACGTGGATCGTCCAGGCGCGCACTTCCTTCACACCTGCCGTGAAGTAAGTTTGCAGACCCAGCAGCGTGTAGGCAGAGCGGATCAGGCGGTTCAGGCCAGGCTCTGTTTGACCCAGCTCTGCCAAGAACATGGCGCGGTCTTCGTCTTCCATCTCGGACATTTCCGCTTCCATCTTGGCGCTGATGGCAACCACGGGGGCATTTTGCGCTTGGGCGAAGGCTTTCAGGCGATCTAAGAAGGGGTTGTTCTCGAAACCGTCTTCAGCCACGTTGGCGACAAACATCGCAGGCTTCGCGGTGATGAGGAAAAACTGCTTCAAGAGCGGAAGCTCTTCTTTGCTGAATTCCAGCGTACGCACAGGCTTGGCTTCGTTCAGCGCAGCCTGGCACTTTTCCAGAATTGCCACCAGTTTGATAGATTCTTTGTCGCCAGAACGGGCAATTTTGGTGACGCGGTGCAGGGCTTTTTCGACGGCAGAAAGGTCGGCCAAACACAGCTCGGTCTGGATGACTTCGATGTCTGAAATCGGGTCAACCTTGCCAGCCACGTGGATCACATTCTCATCTTCAAAGCAGCGCACCACGTTGATGGTGGCGTCAGTTTCGCGGATATGGGCGAGGAATTTGTTGCCCAAGCCTTCACCCGTGCTGGCACCGGCCACCAGACCAGCGATATCCACAAACTCAACAATGGCAGGCACGATACGCTCGGGCGTGATGATGGCGGCCAGCTGTTGCAGACGCGGATCAGGCACCTCCACGATGCCGACATTCGGCTCGATGGTGCAAAAAGGGTAGTTTTCAGCCGCAATGCCCGCCTTGGTCAGGGCGTTGAAGAGGGTGGATTTACCGACGTTGGGCAGGCCGACGATGCCGCATTTCAAACTCATAGATGTCCTAAAAAACTGGTGGGGAAGTGTATGCGAAGGGGGTGTTCAGGGACGACACCAGCGGTTCGGTTACTCAAACCGGTAGTCTGCTTGCACCGTTTGCCCCACGCGCAGGCCATGCTCCAGGCCTTTGAGGATGATGGCGTTGGTGCCGAACGTCACCGCGCCGTCCACCACAGCATTACGGCGGTAGGTTTGCAACATGTCACCAACAATGGGGCTGCTGACGGCCGTCAACGGGTCAATGTTGGGAATAGGGCAGCGCGGGCAGGGTTTGACGCCTTGCAGCTGCACATTGCCCTCAGGGGTGCTGATATGCATCACATCGAGGCGGTCTTCGTCTTGCGCGTCCAGTCCAGCCAGCACGATGTTGGCGCGAAAGCGCTCGACGGTGACGGGGGTGTGGCCAGCGGCGACGAGCTTGTCGTTCAACTCGGTGACGGACGCCTCACTCACCACCAGAATCGGGAAACCATCGGCGAACTGGTTTTGCGCGTCCACATCGCCCGTCCATTTTTTGTTCGACAAGCGCTGTTGCTCCGGGTCAAAGCGCGCCAAACGGAGCTTTTGCCCCAGAAAATCGCTGAACCACTGGGCGGCCACGTCGCCCATGTCATAGGCTTTCACCGTGTCATTCCACACTTTCACGGTGGTCGGTTGCTCTACTTTGTCTAGCGCGATGTGCAATGCCAACATGCCCGGAGCACGTAAAACCATCTCAAAATGCTTGAGCTGTGGCTGGATGAGCGCCATGCGGGGCAACTCACGTTGGCTGACGAATTCACCTTGGGTGTCCACCACCATCCAGGCGCGGTCAAATTCCAACCCGGTTTCGATCAACAGGGCCTCCTGCACTTCCACACCCGCGCAGGATTTGACGGGGTAGACGAACAGGCGAGCGATAGTGGCGTGGATTTCTGGGCTGGTACTCACAAGAACTCTTTTCACGGTAAACAGTTGGGCAATACCGTATTGTGCCGCCCCTACAATTCGGCCATGGCTCAACCCTTTGATGTGTGTATCCGTGGCGCTGGCATTGTGGGGCGCAGCTTGGCGCTGCTGCTGGCCCAGCATCGCCTGCGTGTGGGCTTGGTGCAAGCACCTCGCCTGTCTCTTTCTCCTGCCATGTCCAGCAGCGAACCCCCAGACCTGCATGACAACCGCGCCTATGCACTGAACGCGGCGTCACGCCAGCTGCTGCAAGGTTTGCGCTGCTGGCCTGAAGGCACGGCAGTCACGCCCGTTACCGCCATGCGCGTGCGGGGTGATGAGGGCGGCGAGGTGAATTTCGCAGCCAGTGTGGCCACACCCCAACCCACCACCGCCTTGGCGTGGATCGTTGAAGTGGCTGAACTGGAAAGCTGCCTCGCCAACGCCATCCGTTTCCAGCCCCAAATTGAAGTGATTGATGCGCCCCAACCTGCGGGGCTGACGGTGGTATGCGAAGGCCGCTTCAGCAGCACGCGCGATGAACTGGGTGTGGACTTCGACGTGGCCAGCTACGGCCAACACGCCATCGCTGCCCGTTTTGCTTGTGAACACCCGCACCAAGGGCAAGCCTTGCAATGGTTCTCGCAGGGTGAAGTCATGGCTTTTTTGCCCTTACAGGGCCCGGGCGGGAACTCTGTGGCGCTGGTGTGGTCTGTCTCAGAGTCACGTGCGCAAACGCTGATGGCCTTGTCTGCCAAAGACTTTGCCGCAGCCGCACAAACGGCCAGCGCGTGCGCCTTGGGTACGCTCTCGGTAGTGGGCGAACGTGCCAAATGGCCGCTGCAACATGGGCAAGCCCAGGCCTGGAGCGGTAAAACCGCTGCGGGTCAAGCGTGGGTTTTGGCGGGCGATGCAGCCCATACCGTCCACCCGTTGGGTGGGCAAGGTTTGAATTTAGGGCTGGCTGACGTGGCAGAGTTGGCTAACACATTGGGCACGCGGGACTACTGGCGCAGCGTAAGTGATCCGCGTCTGCTGCGCAGTTATGAGCGTGCACGACGTGCCGGTTTGGCGCCGGTAGGCGCAGTGATGGACGGTTTGCAACGTCTTTTTGCCCAGCCCGATACGATGGTCAAAAATATGCGCAACGCCGGTATGCAAGGTTTTGAGCACAGCGGCCCGCTGAAGGCCTGGGTGGCACGCCAAGCCATGGGTTTGAATTGAATTGACTTACGTGGATATGGACAACGGAATAACGATGAAACTGAGCACAACACTGTGGGCCACGGCCCTGACGCTTGCTGGACTGGGCCTGCACTTCAGCGCCAGCGCTCAAGAAGCGACCATCCGCAAAAATTTGGCTGATCGCCTGCCCCAAATGGGCAAAATTGACGAAATCAACAAAACCCCGGTGGCGGGCCTGTTTGAGTTACGCGTCAACGGCACTGACATTTTTTACACCGATGCGGAGGGAAATTACCTCGTCCAAGGCAGCCTGATCGACACCAAGCTGCGCCGCAACCTGACCGAAGAGCGCGTTGAAAAGCTCACCGCTATCGACTACAACGCATTGCCACTTAAAGATGCGTTCACCATCGTGCGTGGCAGCGGGAAACGCCATTTGGCGGTGTTTGAAGACCCCAATTGCGGTTACTGCAAGCGTTTCGAGCGTGATTTGGCGGGCATCAAAGACGTGACCGTGCATATGTTTTTGTACCCGATCCTGAGTCCCGATTCGGCCAAAAAATCCGAAGCCATCTGGTGCGCCAAAGACAAGGGCAAAGCATGGCAAGACTGGATGGTGCGTGATGTGCAACCTGCAAGCGCTACAGCCAGCTGTGATACTGCCGCCATCAGCCGCAATGTGGACTTTGGCAAGCGCTTCAAGATCACCGGCACCCCGACGCTGGTATTCGCTGACGGTTCCCGCGTGCCAGGTGCCATCAACGCGCAGCAGATTGAAAAAATGCTGTCTGAAGCCAAAAACTGACATTTCACCGCGAAAGATCCATGGCTTTGAAGAATCTCCTTGCCAGCGTGCCGTTTGAAAGACTCACCACCCGCTTGGGTTACGCTGGCTTGGTACCGTTTGGTGTGCTGGCGCTGCTGCTGTGGCTGGTCAAACCTGATTTGCACCCGTTTGTCGCGACCGCGCTGCTGTGCTATGGCGCGGTGATTGCCTCGTTTTTAGGCGGTATCCACTGGGGCATAGGCATCAGCTTGGCACCGCATAAAACCGAGCAGGCCAAACACCATGTGCTTTGGGGTATCGCACTTTCGCTGATGGCCTGGGTCGCGGCCATGATGCCCGCGTTTGCAGGCTTGCCGCTGCTGGGCCTGCTGTTCGTCGCCAGCTACCTGGTTGACCGCAAATACTGGCCGGGTGCCGGCCTGGGGGCATGGCTGACGCTGCGCTTTCGGCTGTCGGCCATGGCGGCCGTGTGCTGCGTATTTGGCGCAGCGGCAACCTGACATTGACAGCGGTAACCTCACCCAGGTCGGCAATCATGGCCAAAACAGCACTGAAACCTTCACCTCGCCCCGCTGTCGGTTACCGCATTGGGGTCGCTGACCTGCATGGGCACCGCTTCGCCATCACGCTCACGATTGCCCAGCCCGCAGCACAGCAGCACGTTAGCCTGCCTGTGTGGATTCCAGGCAGCTACTTGGTGCGCGAGTTCTCTAAAAATCTGTTGCAGCTGGCCGCTGTACAGGGAGACAACGGCTTGGCTGTGCAGCAGCACGACAAATGCACTTGGCTCATCGCCTGTGACCCCACCCAGCCTTTGGTACTGCATTACGAGGTTTATGCTTTCGATAATTCCGTGCGTACCGCGTGGCTCGATGCCGCACGGGGGTTTTTCAACGGTACCAGCTTGTGTTTGGCCGTAGCGGGCCACACCGATGGCCTGCATGAAATCACCCTGGTTTCATCAAAAAACACAGCAACATGGTCAATAGCCACAGGCTTATCCCCGCATAAAGTCAATAAGAATGGTTTTGGCAGCTACCGCGCTGCCAACTACGACGAGCTGGTGGATTGCCCGGTCGAGATGGGCCACTTTTGGCGGGGCTCCTTCAAGGCCTGTGGTGTGCCACACCGCTTTGTAGTGGCTGGTGCGCCACCCTCGTTTGACGGACAGCGCCTGCTGGCCGATACACAAAAAATCTGTGAAACAGAAATTCGCTTTTGGCACACGGGTAAAACCAAACCACCGCATAAAGACTACCTCTTCATGCTCAACGCCGTGGACGATGGCTACGGCGGACTGGAGCACCGCAATTCCACAGCGCTGATCTGCACACGGCGGGATTTGCCCCGTTTGTCCACAGAAACAACGCCTGTCGCCAAGCAACCTGACGGTTACACCACGCTCCTGGGCCTCATCAGCCACGAGTACTTCCACACCTGGAACGTCAAGCGCCTGCGTCCAGCCGAGTTCGCGCCCTACCGCTACGACCAGGAAAACTACACCGAGCTGCTGTGGTTCTTTGAAGGCTTCACCAGCTACTACGACGATCTGCTGCTACGCCGCGCCGGATTGCTGGACGATGCGGGGTACCTGAAACTGCTGGCGAAAACCGTCAATCAGGTGATGCAGACGCCAGGCAGAGCGGTTCAGTCGGTTGCGCAGTCCAGCTTTGACGCCTGGACAAAATACTACCGGGTGGACGAAAACACGCCCAACGTGACTGTCAGCTATTACACCAAGGGCGCACTGGTCGCGCTGTGCTTCGATTTGACGCTCCGGGCTGTTGGTGCAGGGCCGCTTGACGAAGCCATGCGCCACCTGTGGCAACGCTGCCAAGGTGGGCCCATGACGCAAGAGGACTTGGCCCATGTGCTGCAAAGCCTTTCAGGCCGGAGTTTTGCCCCTGAGCTGGCCGCCTGGGTACACGGAACGCAAGACCTGCCGTGGAAAGACCTGCTACAGCACCACGGCGTGCAAACCCTCGAAGAACCTGTCGCGCTCGCTCAGCAACTGGGCTTGCGCGTAGGAGAAACAGGAGGCGTCAGCATCAAAACCGTGCTGCGAGGCGGACTGGCTGAACAGGCAGGCTTTGCCGTGGGAGATGAATGGCTGGGCGTGGACGACTGGCGTTTGAGCAAGCTGGATGACTTGCTGCTTTATGCCGGTACCGCCACCGAAGTCAGCGCCCTCGTATCACGCGACAAACGGCTGCTGCGCCTACAGCTGGCACTGCCCGGTACAGATGCCACAGCAGCGTACCGCTTGGTGGTGCAGGACGCAGCGCGGGTCAGCGCATGGCTCGCCGCCTGACTCTGGGGCTGGGGGTAGCCGTCATCGCCTTGCACCTGCTGGTGTTGCAGGTACTGAGCGCACTGTGGCAAGAGCCGACACGGCTCAAAGCCATGGCGGTACCGCTGTTCACCCGAGAACTGCGCGGCAGCCTCCCCCCCCTGCCTGCCAATGCCCATTCAGAGGCTAAAAAGCCTGTGGTGCAATCCAGATCAGCTCATCAAGCTACCAATACCATAGCAAAAACAACACCCATACCGTCTGTTGCCCCCAGCACGAGCAGCACCACGCACACGACAGCGAATACCCAAGTGCTGGATCAGGAAGACGGTGACATCGTAGGTGGGAACGTCGCGATAGACACCGGCCCCAAGCCCTTGGACACGCCCGGTTCAAGCACCTTATCGGCGCTTTCCACAGCAACACCTCTCGTCCCTCCTGTTCCCGCCACCACCTCAACCCAGCCCCCGGTCCCTCCCCCTTTGGACGACTGGCCCTTGGACACCCGACTCAGCTATGCACTGAGTGGCAATTACCGGGGCCCCATCAGCGGAGACGCCCGTGTGCAGTGGACGCGGGACGGTAGCCACTACCAAGTGCTGGTGGAACTGAACCTGAGCGGCGTCACCCTCTTTTCGATGACCAGCCAGGGCCTGGTCACCCCCCAAGGTCTGGAACCCTCCGCTTACGAGGAGAAACGCGTAGGCACCAAGGCACTGCAAGTGGCGATGGACGCCCAGCAGGTGCGCTTGTACGACGGCAACCGCGTTACCCGTCAGCCCGAAACCCAGGACACCGCCAGCCAGTTTGTGGAACTGGGTCATCGCTTTTCCACAGGTTTGGCCGTACCCGAGCCAGGCAAGACAGTCCAGATTTGGTTGGCCAGGCCCAGTGCACTGGCAGAGTGGACTTACGACGTGGTGGCGCTGGAAACGCTGCACAGCCCACGCCTGGGCACCCTGGAGGCCTATCACCTGAAGCCACGTCCCTTGGCCAACCCGAGCGGCCCCATCACAGCAGAAATGTGGTTTGCACCGTCTTTGCAGTACCTGCCGGTGCGCATCAAAATCACGATGAATACAGAAACCTGGGTGGACTTGTTGATTGAGAAAATTGAACAATCCCAGGGCACTCAAAGCAAAACGGGCACCGCCACAACCGCTGCGACAGTGCCCGTGCGTTAGCCGGTGTGATTGATGACGGTTTATTCCGGATCGATCTTGGCGTCTTTCACCACCTTGGCCCAGCGAGGCGCTTCGGCCTTGATAAGGGCCGCAAACTGCTCAGGGGTTCCACCCACCACTTCATTGCCCTGGCTGGTGATTTTCAGGCGCAAATCAGGGTCTTGCAGGGCTTTGTTGCCCACTTCGTTGAGCAGCTTGATCAGGTCAGCAGGCATGCCCTTAGGGCCAACCAAGCCTTGCCAGTTCAGCACCTCAAAGCCAGGAAACCCTGCTTCAGCCATGGTGGGTACATCGGGCATCAGGGGCGAGCGAGCTTTGCTGGTGATCGCCAAGGCGCGCATTTTTCCGCCTTTGACAGCGGGCATGGCAGCATACATTTGCTCAAACATCATGTTGACTTGACCGCCCATCAAATCGGTGGCCGCAGCAGAACCGCTCTTGTAGGGGGCGTGGATCATGTCGATGCCCGCAACGTGCTCAAACTGGGCACCACTCAAATGGTGGGTGCCACCAATGCCACCGGAACCATAAGCCAACTTGCCAGGAGCTGCTTTAGCCGCTGCCACCACGTCTTTCACCGTTTTGAACGGTGAATCTGTCTTCACCATCAGCATCAATGGGCCACGTTCAATCAAAAAGATAGGTACCAAGTCGGTGAACGGATCGAAATTTAATTTTTTGAACAGCGACTGGTTCACGGCTAATGGGGCGATGTTACCCATGCCGATGGTGTAACCGTCAGGCTTGCCCCGTGCAATCGCCTCGGTACCAATGTTCCCACCCGCACCCGATTTGTTGTCGATGATGATGGGCTGACCTAACAACGCGCCCATCACTTTGGCTACTTGGCGAGAGCGCTGGTCAGCATTGCCTCCAGCGGCGTAGGGACAAATCCACGAAATGGCTTTGCTGGGGTATTTGTCTTGCGCAAAAGCCAATGAGGGCAGCGCAACCACAGCACCAGCGGCTTGAATCAGGGAACGGCGTTTCATCAAAGTGATCTCCTCAATACAAAGAATGTGATTATGTTGGCAATACGTCAACCCGCTGCCAACGGGGAAAACACGGCTTACACGCAAAAAGAAGCGTGCTGTTACCAGCACGCTTCAAAACCCCAGACCAATCCAGGGACTCGCAGTTGCCGTTTTTTGTTGTTTAGAACTTGATACGCAGGCCTAAACCGATTTCAGTTTGGGTTTTTGCACCATTTGCCGAAGCCGCAAGGTACGTGCCGTCGGTGTTCAAGCGGTCAATGGCGACATACAGATCGGTTGTTGCGTCAATATGGTAGAACGCCGATCCGTACAGCGTCTTACGCTTGCCCGATGCGCTGGCAGTCGCGGCACTGGCATTGGCGAACGCATTGAGCACATAGCCTGAGGCATTAACAGCGGCCTTGTCAGCTTTCATGACTTGGTAGCCAATTTCATAGTCCATCTTGCCACTTGGAGTGAATTTCGCCGATACCGTAATGCCATTGTCTTTACGTTGGCCAATGGCAGCAGCTTGATCCGCGGTGTAGTTGAAGTAACCGGCATTCAAACGCACCATGTCCAGCTGGTAATTACCACCAATGGAGTACGAATTGTTCTTCAAGCCTGCCACGCTGGCCGAGTTCACAAAGCCAGAGACGTTGAATTTGCCACCGTTGTAAGCCAAAGCCGCAGCCTTGGTAGAGCCCCGACCAAAGTCACCGGCCACACCGCCAAACTGGTAGCCCAAACCGGCCACCACATCGCCCATTTGCTTCTTCCAGACGATACCGTCGTTGTAGCGTGTGCCAGACGCGCTACCCGCGTAGAAAATCATTTGCTTGAAATTGTTGTTGTTGGTCCAGCCACCTTCATCCAACGTCACCTTGGCACTGCCATAAGGGTCCCCATAGTTTTGAGAAAAGTCGCGTGGCAACGTGTTTTGACGACCAAAGGTCAACTTGCCCAACGTGTCGCTTTCCAAGCCCAACCAGGCATCGCGGTTGAACAACGACGGTACATCAGGGCCGACACCATCACGGTAGTTAAATTCGCTCTCCAATCTGAAGATGGCTTTCAACCCATTTTCAGTACCCAAGTCACGTTTGCCCGTCAGGCCCCAGCGGTTGCCACTGAACCATGCATCTTGAAAGCCTGTCAGGGACTTGCCACCCGTGCCAGCATTGGTACGGTTGCTGATTGTTGCGTCAATCAAGCCATACAACGTGACCGAATTCGCGCCACTTTGGAAAGTCAGGCCTGAACCAGTGCCTTTAGAAGCTGATTGCATAGGCGCGGAGGCTTGTGCTTGTCCTACCGTTGCTTTCGTCTCAGCAGCGGCTTGCTGCGCTTGAGCCGCTGCTTGTTGCACCTGAGCCAAAGCTGCCATGGCTTTTTCTGCTGCGGCCTGTGCTTGCGTGGCAGCAGCTTGAGCTTGTGCCAGAGCTTGCTGTAACTGCTCCATGGATTGCGCCTGAGCACCGACGGAAACAAATCCGGCTGCGGCTGCTGTAAGGGCGAGGTGTTTGAGTTTCATGCGATGTCCTTAAAAGTTATACGTGATACGGTGTGTTTTGTGAGCCAACACCCTGGGCATCTCCGAGCGCCATTACCGCTTTGCAAAACTTAGCGGCAAGTTGTCTCAATGCCGTGAAGGAATTTAGTCGGTCGAACCTTTCAACTCGCTTTCGATGGCCGCGCATTTTTAAGGGGTCTTGTGTTGTTTCAAAAATGCAACAAACGGGCACTTCTCACAGCCATCTGTCTACGGGTTCGCCCCACGCATAGCCACCTTTGAAAGGATAAAATTTGTCAAACAACACGCGCAGGCGCTGGATTCCCAGCCGCCATTCACGCACAAGGAGACCTCATGCGCAGCTATATCGCGCGCCATATCGTGCGCTGGATCGGCATGGCCCTCATTGCCACAAGCTGCATCAACAGCACCGCAGCTGACGGCAAAATCGTCATCATTGCTGCAGGCTTGGAAAAGCAAATTTACCTGCCAGCCCGCTTGGCCATGCAATTGGGGTATTTCAAAGACCAAGGGTTGGATGTGCAACTGCTGAACGAATCAGCGGGAGCTAATGCGCAAGACATGCTGCTAGCAGGGGCTGCACAAGGTGTAATTGGGGCCTATGACCACACTGTGCTGCTGCAAGCAAAGGGGAAATCTGTTCAATCGGTGGTGCAGTTCACCCAGTCACCGGGCGAGGTGGAACTGGTGTCCTCCAAAATGGCAGGTGAAATCAATTCAGCAGCAGACTTTCGGCATAGGCATTTAGGCATCACCGGCTTGGGTTCATCCACTGCATTTTTGACGCTGTATTTGGCCAATCTGAATGGCGTCAAGCCTCACGAATTTACCCTGGTCCCTGTGGGCAGTGGCAGCAGCTTCATTCAGGCACTGCAACAAGATCGCATAGATGCAGGCATGACGACCGAGCCTACCGCCTCTGCTTTACTTTCAACTGGCAAGGCTCAAATACTGACTGATTTACGCACACCTGCCACAACCCAAAAGGCCCTGGGAGGGCTCTACCCATTTGCTTGCCTGTATATGCAAACGGCATGGATAAATACCCACCGTGTCGAAGTGCAACGTTTAAGCAACGCCTTGGTGAAAGCCTTGGCATTCATACAGAACCACTCCGCCAGTGAAATTGCAAACCAACTTCCACCTGGGGATTGGGCCGGTAATAAAACGCTGTACATCCAGTCGCTCGCTGCCAGCAAATCCATGTTTACCCCCGATGGAGTGATGCCAGAAACAGGCCCACCAACCGTACTGAAGGTTCTTTCAACGATAAACCGTTCGGTGATGGGCAAGCATATTGACCTGTCGCAAACCTTCACTACCGAATTTGCCAAAATGGCAAAACCGTGAAGGTCACGCCAAAGGCGTTATGGGAACCGTCGAAGGCACCGCAGGGAAAACCACCTCCACCGTCAACCCTTGTCCACCCAGCGGTGTTTTCAAGGCGATCTGGGCACCGCACGATTTGGTGATTTCACGGGCAATAGACAAGCCCAGTCCACAGCCATCTGATTGCGTCTCGTCTAAGCGGTAAAAGCGCTCAAACACCCGTTCCCGCTCTGTCTCGGCAATGCCCGGGCCATTATCTTCAATGTGCAGCACCACCGCTTGCCCTGGCCCCAGGGTGATCTTCGCTGTCACCATACCCCCTAGTGAGGTATAGCGCAAGGCATTATCCAACAGATTGGCAACAAGCTCATAAGCCATCTGTGGCGCAATCATGATGCAGACGGCCCGTGATGGCCGTAAAAAACCCAGGTCAATCTGCCGCTGCTGCGCAGTCGAGGCCAAAGATTCCAGCACACGTTGCACAACTTCAGCTAAATCAACAGGCGTTTGCCGTTCCAACTGGCCCAGCCCGGCCTCTGCTCTGGAAAACGACAGCAACTGATTCACCAAGCGTATGCCATGCTGGACACTGCGGTGCATGGCCACAAGCGTCTCTTCTCGGGCATCGGCGTTTTTATCGCGTAGCGCATAGACCACCTGCGTATTGAGCAAGGTCAGAGGCGTACGCAATTGATGCGAGGCATCCGCAATGAAGCGGCTATGGGAAGACATCTGCTGATTCAGCCGATCCACATAGTCGTTCAGTGCAGAAACCAAAGGCTTCAGCTCACTGGGCAAGCGCTCGTGCATCAAGGGCTCCAAGGTACCCGATCGGCGCTCCAGCATCTGGTCACGTAACTTGACCAAGGGCTGGGTCACATAGCGCAAACCTAACCATAAAAATACGGCAACAACCCCTAGCACGGTAACTTGTCTGCGCACCGCATTGCCCCATATTTCATATGCCAATGCGTTCCGACCCTCCAGGGTTTGCACCACTTCAATCAAAACCGGCGCATGCCCAGGCAAACTCCATATCGGCTGTGCAAATACAACACCATGCACAGCGCGCTCCCGCAGAACAGTATCAAAAAAAACAGCATGATCGGCTTGAGGAAGGTACTGTGGAATGGGTAAATCGGGGTAGCCTGCCAACAATTGTTGGTTTGACTTGGAAATACGGTAGAACACCCGATCTTGACTGGGCGAGGCAAACAACTCCAATGCGGATGGCGGTACATCCACTTGCAGCTCACCATCTTCCAAAGAGACCTGCTCCCCCATCATGCGGGCAGCCCCTAGCAGCATGCGGTCTTGCACCAAAGTAGCCATCTCTTGCGCACTGCGGTAAGTCATCCACGCGTCGAGTAACGCAACGGCCAACAGAGGAGCCATCAACCACAAGGCCAACTGGGCGCGCAGACTTCTAAATAGCATCGTGGGTCAACAAATAGCCCAGCCCACGCAGGGTAACGATACAAGCTTGCGAAGACTGAAGCTTTTTGCGCAGCCGATGGATGTAAATTTCAATGGCGTCAGACGACACGCTTTCGTTGACCGTAAACAAGGCTTCAAAGATCGCCTGCTTGCTCACTGTCTTGCCAACTTTCATCATCAAAGTGTGGAGCAAAGCGTGCTCCCTGGGCGTTAACAAAAGAGGCTGCTGATTCACCGAAAACTGCTGGGTATTGGTGTCAAACATTAAATTGCCGCACTGCACCAGGGGGTTCATTTGATTGGCAGAGCGGCGTAACAGTACCCGGATACGCGCCTCCAACTCAGCCACATCAAAGGGTTTGATCATGTAGTCATCAGCACCAATGTCCAGGCCATGAATCCTGCTTTGGACATCATCACGGGCCGTCAAAATAAGCACAGGCATATGGCTATTGCGCGCGCGCAACCGGCGCAAAACATCCTCGCCTCGCATCTGAGGCAAACCTAAATCCAAAATCACCAAATCATAAACTTCGGTACGCAAACGAAAGTTGGCTTCTTCACCGTTACCCACACATTCAACGACATAGCGCTCTCTCTCCAAAGTGCGTGCCAACCACTCGGACAGCTGTACGTTATCTTCTACCAACAAGATGCGCATCAATGCGTCCTTTTTACATTCAAATAAAACATACTTACGTTAAACCCAGTCCGATCTGGCTAAAAATAAGCATTCCCCTTAATCACCAAGATATTCACGCCTCTTGGTTATAGTCTTACTTAGTTTACAAATAAGAAACGACGAGATAACCAATGGACAACACCATGACTTACGAAAATATCCTGGTTCGCACCGAAGCCGGCAAAGTCGGCATCATCACACTGAATCGCCCCAAGCAGCTGAATGCCCTGAACGACGCGCTGATGGACGAGCTGGGCAGCGCACTCAAAGCTTTTGATGCAGACCCCGCCATAGGCTGTATGGTCATCACAGGCAGTGAAAAGGCGTTTGCAGCAGGCGCAGACATTGGGGCGATGGCCAGCTACAGCTTTGCCGATGTCTACAAGAATGACTACATCACCCGCAACTGGGAAGCCATCCGCGGCATCCGCAAGCCCGTCATCGCGGCGGTAAGCGGTTTCGCATTGGGCGGCGGCTGCGAGCTGGCAATGATGTGCGATTTCATCATCGCAGCAGACAATGCCCGGTTTGGCCAGCCCGAAATTAAGCTGGGGGTGATTCCTGGTGCCGGTGGCACGCAACGTTTGCCGCGTGCGGTGGGCAAGGCCAAAGCCATGGACATGGCACTCACAGGCCGCATGATGGACGCGGTGGAAGCCGAGCGCGCAGGGCTGGTCAGCCGCGTGGTGCCCTTAGACAAATTGATGGACGAGGCCCTCGGTGCTGCGCTGGTTATCAGCGACTTCTCGCACATGGCAACCATGGCGGCTAAAGAATCGGTGAACCGCGCATTTGAAGGCTCCCTGTCAGACGGCGTGATGTTCGAGCGCCGTATGTTCCATGCTCTGTTTGCCACTCGGGATCAAAAAGAAGGCATGGACGCGTTTGTGAACAAGCGCAAAGCCGTTTTTCAGCACCAATAAGCAGACTCAAGCCACCCGAAATCACTGGTTCATTGACTGCACTGCGCCATGTACAACCTTGACGCCCGCCCACTCAGCCTAACCCTTCTGTGGGAGGAGGGCCGAGTCTGTGCGTCACTCAGCGATTCCAGGTCGGTAGGCCTTCTAGGCAGCATCGCAGTAAGCACCACACTGCTGGATGAGGTTGCGGCGCAAGCAACCCAATTGTTGCGCCAGCCTTCGACCCCTTCATTCGAAGACACCGACTGCAGCAGCCTGGAAGACCGTATCGATCGATTGGGTGGGTTAATTTTTTCACGGCTGCTACCACCTGCTATCGCACGATTTCTGGCCGATAGCATGGAGCGGCCCTTGTTTTTGCAGTTGAGTACCCGCCTGCTGCCTATTCCTTGGGAAATAGCCTTTGATGGCAGCCAGTTTTTAGGGCACAAGTTTGCCATCTCCCGTTACCTGCTGTCAGACCAGCCGGTGATGGCGATGCCCTCGATCCGGGCAGGTGCTGATGCCATCAAGGTGCTGGTGGTTCACAGTGATGATGAACTGCACTTTGGGAACCTGTATGCCCAAGGGCTGCTCAGCAAGCTTGCAGGTGCGGAAGGTCTGTCGGTCAAAGGTGTGGCCACCCACGAACTGGCGCACGCACAGCTGCTGCGCCTGGTCGGGGAAAGTGACATCGTTCACTGCATTGGCCCTTTAGCGGCAACCGTGCACCATGCAGAAGACGACGGCAAAGTAAACCGTGCAGTAGGCAGTGAACGCAATGCGCTGTCTGTTCGCGAGATTGCCCATTTAACGGCTCCTCCAGCGCTGCTGATTTTTGAACGCACGGATATCGCCAGTGTTCAGCGTCGCGCCTTGGACAACCATGCTGTACTGGCCAGCGATATCAGCCGTGCAGGCTTAAGCGCCCTGTTTCGCAACACCTTGCTGGCTGGCGATGACCAGCCCGGCTACATGGCAGAGTTTTACAAGGCGTTGGCGAGAGGAGCCTGCCTGGGTATAGCTCTGCGCGACGCTGCGCTGATCACGCAAGGCTCAGCCAAGCTCTCTGCGACAGCCTGCCTGGACACAACGCTCTATGGCGATGCCACGGTGGCGCTGGCACAGCAGCAGCCTCAGCAAGAAGACAATAACCAGCGCCAAGTCACTGTTTTCTCCTACGATTTGGTGGACTCCACCAAACTGCTACGCACATTGGGGGCCGAGAAATACAGCGATGTGCTGGACAACTACCACGCTTGCTGCGCCCAAATCGTACAAAAATGGGGTGGCGTGGCCAATGACCCCCAGGGCAGTGACGGCGTGATGTGCTACTTTGGCCTGCACGTTGCCTATGAGAATTCAGCAGCGCAATGCCTGCGCGCAGCGCTTGAAACGGTTGAAGCCGTAGCCAAACTGCAATTGCGCATACGTATCGGCATCGTGACCGGGCCTGTTGCCGTCAAGGCGGGTATGCCGGTAGGCGTGGCCATCCATTTTGCGGCGCGGCTACAGTCCATTGCCGAGCCGGGCACTGTGGTAGTCAGTGAATCCACACGCCAAATTGTGCAACAGCAATTTGATTTTGCGCACTTGGCGCATGTGCCTGAACTCAAGGGCATAGACCGCCCTGGCGCGGCCCATCGCCTGCTGGGTGAGCGCCACGCCTACAGCCACCCCCCAGAATCTGCCCCGCGCCCAACCCCTTTTGTGGGCCGTTCGCGCGAACTGGTCTGGCTGCAAGACCATTGGGCACAGATCTGCCATGGCACGGCCACTGCGGTGCTGGTGTCCGGTGAAGCAGGCATAGGCAAATCCCGGCTGGTTCGTGAGTTTCGACACACCCTTGCCAACAGCGAACACACAGCACTGGAGTGCCGCTGTACGGCTGACCACGCGAACAGCGCTTTTCACCCCGTCACAGATTTGCTTCGCCGCTGGCTGAAAATTCAGCAAAGTGACACCCCACTGCAAAAACGCGCCAAACTGGAAGCGGGACTGCGGCTCGCACTCGCCCCCAACGGCCAGGGACGTGGTGCCACGTGGAGTGCACCTGACGAGGCCTTGGCTGCACTCCATGCGATGGCTGCCCTGTTGGCCATTCCTCTGGTTTCCGGAGCTACCGAACAGAAAGTGTCTGTCGAAAAACAACGGCAAGTAACCCTCAAGGTACTGGTACGCTGGATCGCCCAGCAAGCCCACAACGCACCGGTATGTCTGGTGGTTGAAGACGTGCAGTGGGCGGACCCTTCCAGCCGCGAACTTTTTAAACAACTGGTTGCGACCTCAACAGGCTTGCCCCTGCTGGTCCTGCTGACCCAGCGTACAGAGGCATCAGCCCCACGTGACCCTGGCTTTGCGGTCAAAGAAATCGAGTTGAAAGGCCTGACCCCTGAAGCCACTCAAGGCATGATCCGCAGCGTGTACGGTGAATCACCGGTTAACCATGAAGCGGTTCGGTTGCTGGCGGACAAGTCTGACGGTGTACCGCTGTTCATTGAAGAATCAGCGCGCATGCTGCTTGACCTTAAAGCCGCAAATGCCAGCACGGCTCCAGGAAAGGACGCTGGGGCAGACAGCACCAGCGATACAGCATCGGCACTGAACCTCAGCGTACCCGGTACGATTCAAGACCTGCTGATGGCGCGTCTTGACCGGCTGGCCGGTGCCAAGCATATTGCGCAATTGGGCAGCGCTATGGGCCGTGAATTTTCCTTGGGTCTGATGCAGGCCGTTCTGGCGCATGACAGCTCGCCAGTGCGGGCCGACAATTTGGTTGCCCGGTTGCACGCCTTGGTACTGTCAGGCATGCTGATGGAGAAAACAGACGGCGACAGCGTCAGCTATTTCTTCAAACATGCCCTGATGCGCGATGCAGCCTACCAGTCGCTGTGGGAACGTGATCGCCGCAAGTTCCACAGGGCGATTGCGCTGACCGTCAGCGACTGCTTCCCCGAACTGGTGCAAAGTCAGCCGGAAATGTTGGCACACCATTACACAGGGGCAGGTATTCACGCCAAAGCGGTGGAACACTGGCAACGGGCAGCCCGCTTGGCGCTCTCACGCTCCGCCCACGAAGAAGCCATCAGCCACTTGGGCCAGGGCTTGGCGCTGGTCGATATGCTGCCGGTTGGTCCGGAACGTGACCGTGCGGAATTAAGCCTTCAACTGCTGCTGGCAGGGCAGCTCATCGCCACAGAAGGCTATGGCGCTGAGCGTGTAGGGGCCATTTACCAACGTGCATCGGCACTGTGCCGCGCCAGTGGCGACCAACGGGCTTTGCTGAAAGTGCAGTTTGGTCTGGAGGGCTATCATTTTATGCGCGGTAACTTTGGTCAAGCCCATGCCATTGCTGCGCAAGCCACCGATCTGGTGCGCCAGTCCAGCGATCCGATGCGCCGGGTACAGTCCACCTGGGCGGTCGCCAATATTTTGTTTCACCAAGGTGACCTGGTCTCCGCAGTGGCCCATATGGATGCAGGCTTGGCCGACTACCACAAGTTGGAGCATCGCCCCAGTGCGGTGCAAGATCCTGGCGTGATGTGCCTGTGCTACTCGGCACTGGCCCAATGGGAGCGGGGCTTGTCCGAAGATGCACTGCGTCGCGCCAATGCGGCCATTGCACTTGCGGAGCAACTTAAACACAAGTTCAGTCTGGGTGAAGCTTATGGTTTGGTCGCGATGTTGCATTACTTTCGCAGCGATTACCCACAAGCACTGCGCTGCGCCCAGCATGCCAAAGATATTTGCGAAGAAGGCGGGTTTACTGTCTGGCTGGCCCATGCCAAACTGATCCATGGCCGTGCGTTGGCTCAATTGGGCGACGCTAAGGCGGGCATTGCAGAGATGGCTGACGGCTACAGCATGTGGGTCGCCACAGGTGCAGTAGTGACACGGGCTTTCTATCTCGCCATTCAAGCTGAAGGCTATGCACTGGCAGGGCAGCCCCATGAAGGCTTGGGCTTGCTGCAAACGGCATTTGATTTGGTGTCGCGCTACGGCGAGCGTTACTACGAAGCTGAAATTCGCCGCCTGTATGGCGAGTTGCTGCTTCAATCTGCCGCTTTGCAAGGCCAGGATCGCCAAGCAGAAGCGGAGCGCTGGTTCAGCAGCGCATTGGATGCGGCGAACAGCCGACAGCTTGACGCCCACGCTCTGCGTGCGGCAACCAGTCTCGCCCAGCTTTGCTCACGACAAGGACGCGTGGCCGAAGCACAGCGCATCTTGACGACAGCCCTTGCCAACTTCAAAGAAAACCTGCCCACACATGACAGGCTGTCGGCGCGCCATCTGCTGGACTTGCTTGAAGCAGGAAATACATCGGTGTAGCAAAACCATAGACGTTAAAAAAGGGGACTCGGATGACAAAACTTGATGAATTCAAGGCTAAAAATACCATCAACCCGCAGCAAGCCAGTCACCTGCTGTTCACCTGGCTGTGCGACGACAGTGAGCGCGCTGCCCTCTACCGTTGCCTGCTAGAGCACAAAACCGTGCTGTGTTTTCAGAGTCGCGCCGACACCAAAGAGAATGCCTGGGAAACGACGCCCTCGCAGTACCAGCAGCAGGTGTACCTCATCACCGCGCAAGACCATATCAGCCAAGCCTTCAAAAGCAGTCGGGGTGAATTCAGCAACATGCCCTACCAAGCGCTGGGCAGCGGGACGTTCATGCTGGGCCTTGACCCAGAAACCCCAGCAATACCTTCAGACCATGCCCAACAACGCCAATTCGCCCATGACTACCTGAAGCTGGACGCAGCGACAGTCAACGCCTTGTGCACCATCAGTGTGATGACGGCGGGTGTACTGCCCCTCAAACAGCGGTTTTTTGATCTGGCTGATTTGGCCGAGCAAGCCGCCTTGCGTTTTGTGGGTTTTTTGTTTGGCTTTGCCCAGGCAGACCACCCCCTGCTGGAAGGGGCACTGCGCAAAGCCTCGCGCGGGCTGGCCTACCAAACCTATGGCCGTCACTTCGTCACAGAACCTGGCGTCATCCCGGAAAACAGTGCAGCCATGGCCATGCTGGCCAAGCGCACGGCCGAGTTGATTGGCCTGTACCAATCGTCAAAAGGACAGGTGCAAGAAGACGAGCACGCCACGCTTGAAACCGAGCTGGCAGAGATACACGCATTCGAACCAGTTCAGGGGAACTTTCCACTGAAAGACTTTGTACCCGTGCTCAGACGCATGGCTGCAGCAGGCGGAACACCAGCACAACCGCAACCCTACAGCGGAACAGAACTGGCCGTGATTGTGGTGGGGTTGATGGCAGGCACAGTGGGTAATGTGCAAAGCGGTGTGGCGATGGCCATAAACCAGTTCTTTCGCTCAGGCCCTGATGCGTGGAAAAGAGCACACCACGCGGCTGGTGAATCATGGTTGAAGCATGGCAATAACGCTGGGGAAGACACCGCATTCACGCCTTTTGTGTGGGAAGCCTTGCGACTCAACCCTCCAGCAGCCTTTTTGCCACGAAAAACGACGAAAGACATCCATTTTTCGCCCCATGGCCCAGTGGACATTCCTAAAGACAGCATCGTATTGATGGCCGTAGGGGCTGCCACACGCGACTTGCCCCCCAGCGAAAACCCGGACCAATTCGACGAAACGCGCCACCCCTACAACCCCTTTATTTTTGGGGGCAACCCGAACACCGACTTCCTGCACCAGTGTGTGGGTCAGTATTTAGCCATGCCGCTCATCACCCACATTGCACGCCAAGCCTTGCTGCTGGAAGGCCTGGCAGAACGCCTCAGTCCCAGAACCGGCGAGCCCTTTGGGTTGCAAAAGCTGTGGGGTTACACCGCGCTGAGCTACCCCATGGAGTACACGCGTTCGGCAGTCATCAAGCAATCACCCTTGAATGTCTTCATGCGGGTAAAGATGCCCCTGTCAGAGCATGCAGAAGCGCTGAAACGCATCATCCAGTACGGAGCACCCCGCATTGAGAAAAAGCTGATGGACGCAAGGCATGTTCATTTTGCACAGTTCATGCTGCTCGAGAACGACAGCACGCTGGCGCTGTTCACCGTCTACGACCGTGATTTTGACTCCTACATCGAACACTTTGCGCTGCAAATTGGCCCTTTGTTTGACCGTATCTTTGAACACATCCAAGATGCCCCTCCGCTGCCGGTGAACGAGTTCCCCAAAGAGTTTGTCGACACAATTCGGCGTTTTAACCAGCGGCCTGTAGGCGACTACTTCTTCAGCGCCTACCCCAAGGGAGAAGTCGCCGATATCCAGCTGAACATCAACAGGCTCAAGCCATGAGCGCCCTCATTCAAGCGACTGTGGCAAAAAAGCGGTGCCAGCAGCTGCCCTTGCACGATATTCAAAAACTGGTGCTTCAAGGCTACGACCTGCACCGCAGCCGTTACTTTGTGCTGACCGTTGCCAACGCCAAACTGGCACGGCAATTCCTCACCAAGCTGGCGGACGAGCACTGGCTGACCACCGCAGAGCACCACCGTGATCACGTTGCAGAACGGCTGCATGGCCAGCAATGCCCTGTGAGCCTGGGCTTGACGTTCAAGGGGCTGGTCGCGCTGGAACTGAACCCGCGCTACCAAGCCGTCTTCAAAAACAAAGCACGGGCTTTTGCCGAAGGAGCCCATTTCCGTGCGGCCGCCCATCTGGCCGATACGGGCAACAATGCCGCTGCATTTTGGAAACCTGAATTTCAGCCGGACAAAGCCCATGTGCTGCTGACACTGCACGCCGACACCCAGCAAGCATTGGCACAAACCCAGAAGACCTTGCAAGACATGGCAGGCAGCGCTTTTGAAATGGTCGGATGGCATAACGCTTTTGAAGGCCAGCACCTGGAAGAAACCGCACCAGCCCGAAAAGCCAGACGGGTTCATTTCGGAATGCTGGACGGTATTTCTCAAGTCCGCATCCACGGCGCTACCGACAAAGCGGGAACCCATGAACCCGGTGAACTGCTGCTGGGTCATGCCAATGACGAAGGCTTCAACGCGTGGCGGCTGGCCACAGAGCGGCCTGATTTGTCCGGTACGTCAGGCCTTTCGGCCCAAGCACAATCGGCAAAGGTAGCGAGCTTCTTTAAAAACGCCAGCTTCTGCGCATTTCGCCCCATGCGGCAGTATGTGACCGCATTCCAGCAATTCTTGGACACACAGGCCAGTGAATGGGACGTGTCAGCCGAATACCTGCGGGCCAAGCTGTTGGGCCGCTGGGACAACGGGCAGGTCATTCGGACAGGCGAAACCTCGGCCCCAGTGGCTCAAGCCGGAAGGCTGGATGACTTCAAATTCAAGGACGATCCTGCGGGACTAGGTTGTCCTTTTGGTGCACACATACGCCGAATGAACCCCCGTGACGATGGTGTAGTGCCCACCCGCCGCCGACCCATCGTGCGACGTGGTATGCCTTATGGCCCCGCATGGACACCGGCCGAGCCCAATGGCACAGACCTCGAGCGAGGCCTGCTGGGCTTGTTTTTCTGTGCCAGCCTGGAAGACCAGTTCGAGCATTTGCTCAGTGAATGGGCCAATGCCAACCCGATGGGTGTGCCCAACAAAGGTACGGCCAAAGACCCACTGATCGGTAACCACAGCCAACCGCATGCGCGTTTTGATATTCCCCAAGACATGGACCACGACCCACTGGCGCTGCAAGGCTTCACCCCCTTTGTGCGTACCGAGGGCACCTTGTATGCCTTTTTTCCAGGCCTTCACGGCTTGCACATGATGAACGACTCTGAGGTTTTTGGCCCGCGTGCGTGCCATGACTGAACGATCGCCATCACCGGGAACCGACTCAGGCACTCCGCCGCCACTGAGTCAAGACGTACAGCCTCCCGTTGACCGGTATTGCGATGTAGTGATGAAGGGTGGTGTGGTCGATGGTGTGGTCTATCCCTGGGCCATCATGGAGTTGGCCCACCACTACCGCTTCAAAAACTTGGGCGGGACCTCCGTCGGTGCGCTGGCAGCCGCGTTGACGGCAGCTGCGGAATACAGCCGCCGCTATGGCAGCGTAGCTGGTTTCAACAAAGTGATGCTGGACATCCCGAACCAGTTGGCCGCAGATGCAGAGGGTCAACCGGGGCGCACCAAGTTGTTCTCGCTGTTCCAAGCCGGGCCTCAGACGCAACGCTTGTTCGACGTGTTTGTTGCCTTGTTCAGCGCACCTGCCAGCCATAGCCAGCCACAGCGCTGGCTGACAGGGCTGACAGCACTGTTGAAAGCCTACGCCCCCTGGGCCTTGCTGGGTGTGCTCACGGGAACGGCCTTGGCATTGCTGCTGGGGTGGGCCATGGACTTGCCTGCGGGGTGTTGCGACCTGACGGCATGGCCCAAAGGTGCTTTTGCAGCCATTTGCCTGTGCTTTGCCCTGGCTGGTCTGCTGATACTGGTCGCGCTAGGCGTATGGCGTGACGTGGTGCACGGGTTGATACCCGGAGGCATGGGACTGTGTACCGGCAAGCAAACCAGCACTGCCCCTGACGCGCCACAAGGTCTGATTGATTGGTTGCACGAAGGCATTCAAGCTGCAGCAGGGCGCACTCTGGACCAAGCCCTGACCTTCAAAGACCTGTGGGAAGCACCGGGTGGCCCAGTTACCCCCTCCTCATCCACCCACACTCAACGTACTCACGCTATCGACCTGCGGATGGTCAGCAGCAACCTGACACAAGGTCGCCCTTACGGTTTTCCACTGACGGGCACCAACAACCGCTTGTTTTTCAAAAAAGAAGAACTGGACGCGTATTTCCCCACCGAAGTGATGAACTGCCTGATGGCCAAAGCCCATGTGTATACGCCAGTGCTGTCCACCTCGGCAAAAAAACCTCTCGAAGAGATCTACTACGAACTGCCTCAAGGCGATTTACCCATCATCATTGCCACCCGGCTGAGCCTGAGTGTGCCTATCTTGTTCAAAGCGGTACCGCTCTGGGCACTGAAACCCAACCCAGGCCCGGACGAGCATCCGTTCTATTGCTGCTGGTTTTCAGACGGTGGCATTTGTGCCAACTTCCCCATTCACCAGTTCGATGCCGCCCTGCCCCGCTGGCCCACCTTCGGCATCATGCTGGACAAGGCGCGTGCAGGCCAAGCCGTGTGGGTGACAGACCATCACGACGATGGGCTTCAGGAAGACGGCGACTTGCCCGCCATCAACACCTCACCCAGCCGCCAGTTGTTCCACTTTGCATGTACGCTGCTCAATACGGTGCGCAGCTGGAATGACAACACGTCAGTTCGGCTACCCGGTGTACGCGACCGGGTGGTACATATCGGGCTGGAGCCAGAGCACAGCAGCCAGGATGCCAAGGATTCGGTGCTGGGCGGTCTGAACTTGAAAATAACGGGTGCTGCGATTCTGCGCATGGCAGGCGTATACGGGCGACCTGCGGGCCAAGCATTGGTGAAGAAATTTCTGGGCCCCCCCCTGAGCGCAAGCACCGCAACCGCTTGGCGCGAACACCGGTGGGTGCGGTTCAACAGCTTTGCAACGGCACTGCGCACACGCATGGCAGGTTTTACCGCGGCAGCACAGCACGCCGAACACACAGATCCCCTCTCAGCACAGATAGCCGACAGCAGAATCACCCCGCCACTGACAGGCACTGTCGCGCACAAGGCATTGACGAAAACCCAAGCCGATGCCCTGGTCAACGTGCAGCAGGCGCTGAGTGCACTTGAGGCGAGCTTCGCCGTGGCCCATCCTGTCCAGCCTTACAAACCCGATCCTCAATCTGAACTGCATATGCGCTCACCGTTGTGACACACCATATAACACCGCAACCCCTCACCCACAGCCCATTCAAACCTGCTATAATCTTTGGCTGCTGGTGGTATAGCTCAGTTGGTTAGAGCGCAGCATTCATAATGCTGAAGTCGGTGGTTCAAATCCACCTACCACCACCATTACATTTTAAAAGCACCGCTAGTCGGTGCTTTTTTTTACCCCTCTTCTGCTTCAGCCTCTGGATACACACCATGAACCGCTGCCCGTTCTTTTACCGCGCCCTTGCCACCTGCGCGGCCATCATCTGCCTGGGCATCACAGCATGGCCCAGTGCTGCCAACGCCCAAACGACCGCTGTAGGGCGTGAATTCCCTCGCGCCGCCTTGCGCGGAACCTTGCTGATCGTCGCTCCACCTGAGGTGCTGCTGGACGGTAAGGCAGAGCGCCTCTCACCTGGGTCGCGTATCCACAGCCCGCAAAACATGCTGGTCATGTCAGGCGCACTGGTAGGGCAAAAACTGCTGGTGAACTTCACCCGGGAAAACACCGGTTTGATCCACGAAGTTTGGCTGCTGACCCCGGAGGAAGCTGCACTCAAGCGGCCTCGCGCCACGCCAGAGCGCAACTTTTTGTTCAGCTCAGAGCAGCAAACCGTACCGCATGACGACGGCAAAACCCCTTACGACCAGCTGCCCAAGTTTCCGCAGTAGCGAAGTCACAAGGTCGCGAAGCCCAGCCACAGCACCCAGCAGCGCTCAACAGATCAAATTCAAGCTAAATCCACCTCATATGCAAGCTGGATGGCCATTAATAGCTATTGAATTCATAGCATTTCAAAAATAACACCATGACCACACCTAAAGTCTTCATCAAAACCTTCGGCTGCCAAATGAACGAGTACGACTCGGACAAGATGGTCGATGTGCTGCACGCTGCCTCGGGCTACGAGAAAACGCAGAACGTCGAAGAAGCCGACTTGATTTTGTTCAACACCTGCTCGGTGCGCGAGAAAGCCCAAGAAAAGGTCTTCAGCGACCTGGGCCGCATCCGCCACCTGAAGAAAAAAGGCGTGAAGATTGGCGTGGGTGGCTGCGTTGCCAGTCAAGAAGGGTCCGCCATCATCCAGCGCGCACCCTATGTGGACGTGGTGTTTGGCCCGCAAACCCTGCACCGCCTGCCAGACCTGCTGGCCGCTCGCACGCGTCTTGACCGCCCGCAGGTGGACATCAGTTTCCCCGAAATCGAAAAGTTTGACCACCTGCCCCCCGCCCGCGTGGAAGGGGCCACCGCCTTCGTCAGCATCATGGAAGGCTGCTCCAAATACTGCAGCTACTGCGTGGTGCCATACACCCGTGGCGAAGAAGTCAGCCGCCCGTTTGACGATGTGCTGGTTGAAGTGGCCGGTTTGGCCGATCAGGGCGTGAAAGAAATCACCCTGCTGGGTCAAAACGTCAACGCGTACCGGGGAAAGATGGGGGACACCACAGACATCGCCGACTTCGCTCTGCTTTTAGAGGTCGTGGCCGACATCCCTGGCATCGAACGCATCCGCTACACCACCAGCCACCCCAACGAATTCACCCCTCGCCTGATCGAAGCCTACGCCCGCATTCCCAAGCTGGTGAACCACCTGCACTTGCCCGTGCAGCACGGCTCCGACCGCATCCTGATGGCGATGAAGCGCGGCTACACCGCCATGGAATTCAAAAGCACCGTGCGCAAACTCCGCGCCATTCGCCCAGACATGGCAATGAGTTCGGATTTCATCGTGGGCTTCCCCGGTGAAACCGATGACGATTTCAACAAAATGATGAAACTGATTGACGACGTGGGTTTCGACAACTCCTTCAGCTTCATCTTCAGCCCCCGCCCCGGTACCCCCGCTGCGGCGCTGCACGATGACACCCCCCAAGACGTGAAACTCGCCCGCCTGCACCGCCTGCAAGCCGCCATCAACGCCAACATCAAAACCATCAGCGAGAGCCGTTTAGGCACGGTTCAGCGGGTGCTGGTGGAAGGCAACGCCAAGCGCGATACGAGCGAGTTGATGGGTCGCATCGAATGCAACCGGGTGGTGAATTTCAAAGGCCCAGCGCAAGGCAGCGAGCGCTTGATCGGTCAGTTGATTGACGTGACAATCACCGAGGCGATGACGTACACGTTGCGGGGCAACGTGGCGGTGGCTGAGCATGGCTCGCTGGCGACCGCCGCTGCACATTCGGCTTGAGGCGATTCAAGAGCCGCAAGTAGGAGGTGGTCAGCGTGGCATCCCAGGGAAGCCGCCCATGCCACCTCCCCCCATACCGCCCATACCTTTCATCCCCCCCATGCGCTTCATCATCTTCATGAGGCCGCCGCCCTTCATCTTCTTCATCATGTCCTGCATCTGCTCAAACTCTTTGAGCAAACGATTCACATCTTGAACCTGCACACCCGAGCCAGCGGCAATGCGGCGTTTACGGGTGGCTTTAATCAGCTCGGGCTTGCGGCGCTCCAGCAGGGTCATGCTGTGGATGATGCCTTCCTTGCGGCGAATGTCTTTTTCGGCGCGGTCTAAATCCACTTCGCCGGCTTTGGCCATCATTTGGGCCGGCAGTTTGTCCATCAGGCTGGACAAGCCGCCCATTTGCTTCATTTGCTGGATTTGGCTTAAAAAATCATTCAAATCAAAACCTGCACCGCTCTTGACCTTGGCAGCGAGTTTTTGCGCAGCTTCCATGTCAACGCCAGCAGTGACTTGCTCAACCAGCGCCAAAATATCGCCCATGCCCAGCACACGACCAGCGTGGCGTTCGGCATCAAACACTTCCAAGCCGTCAATCTTTTCGCTGGTGCCCGCGAACTTGATAGGTGCACCCGTGATTTGGCGTACCGACAGGGCCGCGCCACCGCGTGAATCACCGTCGGTTTTGGTCAGGATAATGCCCGTCAGGGGCAGCGCGTCTTTGAAAGCTTTGGCGGTGTTCACCGCGTCCTGGCCCTGCATGGCGTCCACCACGAACAGGGTTTCGACCGGGTTCAGCTCGGCGTGCAGGGCTTTGATTTCAGCCATCAGGGCCTCGTCAATCGCCAAACGGCCAGCGGTATCGACCAGCAGGACATCAAAGTAATGCTTGCGGGCGTAGTCCAGGGCGGCACGGGCAATGTCCAAGGGTTTTTGGTCAGGAGTGCTGGGGAACCATTCGGCACCGGCCTGGGCCGTGACCATCTTGAGCTGCTCAATAGCTGCTGGGCGGTACACGTCGCCCGAGACTGTCAGCACTTTCTTTTTGCGCTTCTCGATCAAATGCTTGGCCAGCTTGGCGGTAGTGGTGGTTTTACCGGCACCTTGCAGACCCGCCATCAAAATCACAGCAGGAGGTTGGGCATTGAGGTTGATGTCGCTCACACCCTCGCCCATGGTGGCCGCCAGCTCGCGGTTCACGATGGCCACCAGCGCTTGGCCAGGCTTCAAAGAACCCAGCACCTCTTGGCCCAGCGCTTTTTCTTTCACGCGGGCGATGAAGTCGCGCACCACGGGTAGCGCTACGTCGGCCTCCAGCAGCGCCATGCGCACCTCACGCAGCATGTCGGCTACGTTCGATTCGGTGATACGGGCCTGACCGCTGATCTGTTTAACGAGGCGGGAGAGTTTGTCTGTAAGGGCGGAAGCCATGGGCAGTATTCCGAACGAGCGGAACCGGGTTGGAAAGCAGAAGATGCGGGTGAGAGGTCGGGGAAGTCCAGCAAAACGCTAAACTGCATCCATGATTTTAGCGAATGCTTCTCAGAACGCCTCTCTCTTGGGGCTGCCCCTGGCACTGGCCGCCGCCGTGGCCTATGCCACGCCTGCGCTAGCCTCGTCGCGCCTGAGCATCAGATCCAGCCAAACTGCGCTGTGGTGCGCATGGTGTCTGCACGGCGTGCTATTATTTTTGAGTTTAACAGGGGCTGAACCGCGCTTTGGCTTTGGCCCGGCACTGTCGGTCACAGCCTGGGTGGTACTGACGGTCTATGCGATAGAGAGCCGCTTGTTCCCCAAGTTGGAGGCGCGCTGGGCATTGGCCGGGTTGGGTGCATTGACGGTGATCTTGGCATGGGCGTTCCCGGGCACGCCTCTGCATGACGACCGATCGCCGTGGTTGCCCCTGCATTGGGTACTGGGCATTGCCTCGTATGGGTTGTTTGCCGCTGCGGTGGTTCACGCGTGGCTGATGAACCGGGCAGAGAAGCAAATTCGCCTCGCGGCAGACCCTCACAGCGGTATTCCCCTGCTGACACTGGAGCGACTCACTTTTAGATTCGCTACCGTGGGTTTTGTGCTGCTGACGGCAACCTTGCTGGCGGGCTGGTTGTTTGGTGAACATTTGTACGGTGCGGGGGCAGTCAAAGCCATGCGCTGGGACCATAAAACGGTGTTTTCGGTGCTTTCATGGCTGGCGTTCGCAGCGCTGCTGCTGGGTCGTGCGTACTTTGGCTGGCGAGGCCGCAAGGCCACACGCGTGCTGTATGTGGGAGCCGGTTTGCTGCTGTTAGCGTATGTCGGTTCACGCTTTGTGCTGGAAGTATTGCTGGGGCGTGCGACATGAAATATGCCCTGGTGTTGCTGGCCGTTTTGGTCGGCGTTTGGCTTTGGCGCTCTGGGCGAGGTAGCAAGGCACAGGCGCCGAAGGCCCCCAAGGCTGCGGTCTTGCAAGACATGGTGAGCTGTGCGGTGTGTGCATTGCATTTACCCCAAAACGATGCGCTCAAAAGCCAGGTTCGCTCTGGCGCGGGCCACACAGTGGTTTGGTATTGCTGCCACGAACACCGACAGCGCGGCGAAAGTTAACGTGGGCCGCTTGAGCACAACGGGAGAAATCACCTGGTTTGATCCGTCTGAAATCAGCAGCCCGGTTAAGCCCAACTCAGACGTTGCACCCGACTCTGCCTTTGTACGCCTGTGGCGCAGTTTCACGACAGCACGGGTGACAGTGGCGGTGGTGCTGTTGTTGCTGCAAATTTTCCAGTACGCCATGGTTCCTGCCGGTCACGGTGGGTCGTTGTTGCTGTGCTGTGCTTACTTGACTGCCCTCATCGTGGTGCAATTTTGGGTGCTGCCTGTGCCCCATGGCTCGGTATTTGACCGCCAGTGGATGCTCACCATAGGCATGGACGGGGTGGTTTTCGCGGTACTGCAATGGTTGCAACCCCAGTCCATCAACTACACCCCTCTGCTGGCGCTGCCTGTCCTGCTGGCATCGGTGATGGGCTCGCTCACCTTGGCTTTAGGTACGACGTCGGCTGTGACGCTGTACTTGCTGGGGCTGGGATGGCGAGCAAGCAGCGGTGTCAGCATGGACTCGGCCACTGCATTTTTTCAGGCAGGCCTGACGGGCATGGGCTACTTCGCCGTGGCAATTTTGGCGAACCAGCTGGCGACCCGCCTGCTGCGTGAAGAACAACTCACCCGCCGCAGCCAACATGCCATACGGGTACAGACCCAGGTCAATGAACTGGTCATTGAGGCTCTGACTGACGGCGTGATGGTGGTTGACGCACGCGGTGTGGTGCGTGCAGCCAACCCCGCAGCACAGCGGCTGATGGCGCCAGCCCAACGGGTGCTGACTCCCCCGTTTGCGCTGACCGAAGAACCCGGCTGGCTGGCCCTGCGCACCATGGCCACGGGCACTTTCTTCCGCCGTGCACCACAGGCCAGTGACCTGTCTCTCCAGCACTTGGGCGAAGCAGCTCGACGCTTGCATGTGCGCACTCGGTTGACCGCCAACGATGATGACATCGGCGAGAGCCTTTGTGTGGTGTTCATGGAGGATTTGCCTGAGCTGGAAGCGCGCATGCGGCAAGAAAAGATGGTTGCAATGGGCCGGATGTCAGCGGCGGTGGCCCATGAAATTCGAAATCCGCTGGCCGCCATCACCCAAGCCAATGCCCTGCTGGCCGAAGACTTGACAGACCCGATTCAGCAGCGCCTCACCACCATGATTGGCCAAAACGCACAACGGCTGGCCCGCATCGTTGATGACGTGCTCAACATTGCCCACGTGCCTCGCCACAGCGCTGAGCTGGCACCCAGCTTGTCACTGGACGAAGTGGTGAGCCGCGTCACACAGGACTGGTGCCAGCAAAACCACTGCGGGCATAAAACCCAGTTGCGGCTGGAGGCCCTGGATGTGGTCGTGGCCTTTGACACAGAGCACTTGCGCCGCGTGCTGATTAACCTGTTGGACAACGCACGGCGCTACGCCAGTGATCGGCCTCACGCCATTGTCGTAGCCACTCAATTGCGGACAGTGGAGACGCCATCTGGGGCAGGGCTCACTGGCCGCTTGCGGGTATGGAGCGATGGCGAGGCGCTTGACCCGACCGTACAACACCACCTGTTTGAGCCCTTCTTCTCTTCAGAAAGCCGCTCCAGCGGACTGGGTCTGTATATTTGCCGGGAGTTGTGTGAGCGCCACGGCGCGGTGTTGGGTTATGTGCGAGAGCCGTCCCGCGCCAGCGGTGTCCCTCTCCAGGCAGAGCAAGACGCGGGCAAGGGCAACACATTGGGCAACACGTTTTTTGTCGAATTCAAACTGCGGTACGGTGAAGCCTCTGAGGTCATCACGGCGCACCAGGATGCTTAAGGGAATAGGAAAACCGCCATGGCCACGATCGCGCAACCCAGCAACAGCAACACCCCGGCCACCTCCACCCAAATTTTGGTGGTGGATGACGAACCCGATCTGCGCACCTTGTACGAACTGACACTGCTGCGCGAAGGCTACCAAGTGCAAACCGCAGGCAACCTCGCGGAAGCCTGGGAACAGCTTAAGCAGCGGCAGTTTGACGCCGTCATCACGGACATGCGCCTGCCCGATGGCTTGGGGCTGGAGATCTTGAGCTACCTCAGCACGGCCCAGCGCAGCGAGCGCTGCATTGTGATGACAGCCTACGGATCAGCAGAGAACGCTGTGGAATCGCTCAAAGCCGGGGCCTTTGACTACCTCACCAAACCGGTCGATCTCAAGCAGTTTCGCGCCGTGGTGGCATCAGCCATCCAAGGCCCAGCAGGCTATAAAGTAGCCCGGGCGCTTGCAAAAACCGTTGGGAGTGCGGGCGGCCCTCACGCGTCGGCACTGAACCGGCTGGTGGGCGAGTCTGAACCCATGCTCGCCGTCAAAGCCCGCATCGCCAAAGTGGCCCGCAGCATGGCACCTGTGCTGGTACGCGGCGAATCTGGCACCGGCAAAGAACTGGTGGCGCAGGCGATCCACGCCTGCAGCCACCGTGCCAGTGGGCCTTTTGTCGCGGTGAACTGCGGGGCTATTCCCGAAAACCTGCTGGAAGCTGAGTTCTTTGGTGCCAAAAAAGGGTCTTACACCGGTGCCATGCAAGACCGCGAGGGCTACTTCCAGGCCGCACGCCATGGCACCCTGTTTCTCGATGAAATTGGGGACTTGCCGCTGGCCATGCAGTCCAAGCTGCTGCGTGCTATCCAGGAACGCAGCATCCGGGCGATTGGGTCTACAGTGGAAGACACGGTGGACGTGCGCATCGTCAGCGCCACACACAAAGACTTGTCGGCCGACGTGCAGGCTGGGCGCTTTCGGCAAGATTTGTACTACCGGCTCAATGTGATTGAAATTGCCGTGCCGCCACTGCGGCACCGGCGTGGTGACCTGCCCGCACTGTGCACCACCCTGCTCGACAAAATTGCCCGGGATTCGGGCCTGAGTGCACCCGCGCTGTCGCAACATCTGCTGAGCCAGCTCGAAGCCCATCCCTTGCGTGGCAATGTGCGGGAATTGGAAAATCTGCTGCACCGGGCCCTGGCCTTGAATGACGGCTCTGAACTGGACATGGAGGTCGACCAGACTCCGGAAAGCGCGGAAACAGCAGCAACCATTGTTAAAGCGGACACCGCATCAGCCTCTGCATTACCGACCCACTCCTTGCCCCCAGAGCAACGCGCCAAGCTGGTGATACCGGATGATTTGCAAGCCTATCTGGACACCCAAGAAAAAGCCATTCTGACCCAAGTCCTACAAGAAACCCAGTTCAACCGCACGGCAGCAGCGGCACGCCTGAAGCTCAGCCTGCGGCAAATCCGCTACCGCATCGCCAGCCTGAATATCACCATGCCCGCAAGCGAAGTGAGCGAGGACGGTTTGATTGACGAAAGCGTGGAAGATGGGCACTGACAACGTTCCACACCAACAGAAGGCGTGGCATGACGGCTGGCTCAATCTGGCCAAACACCTGAAATCACCCAATGCGAGCACCAGACCTGCTGGAGCAGCTATTGATTTGATAGTCATTCATTCCATCAGCCTGCCCCCCGGCGAATATGGCGGCGAAGGGGTGAAACAGCTGTTCACCAACCGACTGGACTGGTCAGCACACCCGTACTACGAAACGATTCGCGGTTTAGAGGTATCCGCACACTTCTTCATCCGCCGCGATGGTGCACTGTGGCAGTTCGTCAGCTGCGACCAACGGGCATGGCACGCAGGTCGCTCGCACTACCGGGGGCGCGACAATTGCAATGATGATTCGATTGGCATCGAGCTGGAAGGGCTGGAAGGTCAGGCCTTTGAAGAAGCCCAGTACACCGCCCTGGTCACGCTGTGCGCAGCGCTGACCAAACACTACCCGATTGCCCATATTGCAGGCCACGAGCACATTGCACCGGGCCGCAAAGGTGACCCTGGCGCGGGTTTTGACTGGCCTCGATTGCAAGGCAGCTTGGCATGGCCATCCCATCACTTTCCTGAAAATAACACTTAATTCATAACGAATTAGCAGTAAGTTGACGTCGTCAAGAGGGTAAACTCCGTCCCCCAACAACCCAGTCACAGACTGGGTTTTTAGAAAAAAAACGCCAACAGCCAGCACCACGCGATACACTACAGGTAGTGTTCAGCAGCACAAAGACACCCCAGATATAGCGTTTAAGCAGCGTTTACATGCGGTGACAGACTCTGAATTTTGTCCCCAGTTACAGCTTCAAAAATAACAGCAACAAGACGGCGCAAGGCTTCGCAGCTACTGTAAACATAGCACCCTCCAAAAGTTACCCAACCGAGTAAACCATGCCCACAACGCTTACCCCCGTACACCCTGAGGCCTTGCCAACGACCTCCGCCACGCCAAGCACTTTGGCCCACTACCAAATCCTGCGTCGCAATGGCGCAGTCGTGCCGTTTGAGCCAAGCAAAATTGCCATCGCCATGATGAAAGCCTTTTTGGCAGTTCATGGCACGCAAGGCTCGGCCTCGGCCAGCGTACGCGAAGTGGTGGAAGTATTGACACAAACCGTGGTGCGCGCCCTGATGCGTTCGCGCCCCGGTGGTGGCACCTTCCACATTGAAGACGTACAAGACCAAGTCGAACTCGGTCTGATGCGCGGCGGCCACCACGAAATCGCTCGGGCCTACGTGCTCTACCGCGAAAAGCACAGCCAAGAGCGCCAGCGCCAAGGCACACAAGACCAGCCTGCGGCACCCAAGCTGCATGTGATCGACGGTGGCAAACGCGTGCCACTCGACATGCACCAACTGACAGCCTTGATCGCATCTGCTTGCGCCAACTTGGGTGCCGAGATCAAGCCGGATCCCATCATGGCGGAAACGCTGCGCAATTTGTACGACGGCGTGGCCATCGACGAAGTGCACAAAGCATCCATCCTGGCTGCCCGCACGCTGATCGAAAAAGACCCCGACTACACCTACGCTACAGCCCGCCTGCTGCTGCACACCATCGCCCGCGAAGTGCTGGGCGAGGAAGTCACGCTGGAAGGCATGGGAGCGCATTACGTCAACTACTTCCCTCAGTTCATCCAAAAAGGCGTGGACGCCGAGTTGCTGGACAGCCGTTTGTTGACGTATGACCTGCCCCGCTTGGCCTCAGCGCTCAAAGCTGACCGCGACCTGAAGTTTGACTACCTGGGCCTGCAAACCCTGTATGACCGTTATTTCTTGCACGTACGCAAGACCCGCATCGAGTTGCCCCAAGCGTTCTTCATGCGCGTGGCGATGGGCTTGGCGCTGAACGAGTCCGACCGCGAAGCGCGGGCGATTGAGTTTTACGAAGTGATCTCGTCGTTTGACTTCATGTCCAGCACACCTACGCTGTTCAACAGCGGCACCCTGCGTCCTCAACTTTCCAGCTGCTACCTGACCACTGTGCCTGACGATCTGGACGGCATTTACGAGTCGATCAAAGAAAACGCCCTGCTATCGAAGTTTGCTGGCGGTTTGGGCAACGACTGGACACGCGTGCGCGCTTTGGGCAGCCATATCAAAGGCACCAACGGCGAATCACAAGGTGTGGTGCCCTTCCTGAAGGTGGTGAACGACACGGCCGTGGCCGTGAACCAAGGCGGCAAACGCAAGGGTGCTGTCTGCACCTATTTAGAAACATGGCACCTGGACATTGAAGAGTTCCTGGAACTGCGCAAAAACACTGGCGATGACCGCCGCCGTACGCACGACATGAACACCGCCAACTGGATTCCCGATTTGTTCATGCGCCGCGTGATCGAAAAGGGCACCTGGACGCTGTTCTCGCCTTCTGACGCACCTGATTTGCACGACAAATTCGGCGGCGATTTCGAGCGCACCTACTGTGCCTATGAAGCCAAAGCAGCACGCGGTGAAATCACACCTTCGCGCACCATCCAGGCTAGCGATTTGTGGCGCAAGATGCTGACAATGCTGTTTGAAACCGGCCACCCCTGGATCACCTTCAAGGACGCCTGCAATGTGCGCAGCCCGCAGCAACACATCGGCGTGGTGCATTCCAGCAACCTGTGTACCGAAATCACGCTGAACACCAGCGACACCGAAACTGCCGTGTGCAACCTGGGTTCGGTCAATTTGCTGCAACACCTGATCCCTGGCCCCACCGGCCAAGTGGGCGACATGGTGCTGGACCACGCCAAACTGAAGAAGACCATCACCACCGCCATGCGCATGCTGGACAACGTGATTGACATCAACTACTACGCCGTCAAAAAAGCCCGTGACTCCAACCTGCTGCACCGCCCTGTGGGCTTGGGTGTGATGGGATTCCAAGACAGCCTGTACGAACTGCGTATTCCCTATGCCAGCCAAGCGGCGGTGGAGTTCGCTGACACCTCCATGGAAGCCGTTTGCTACTACGCCTACTGGGCGTCGTCCGAACTGGCCCGCGAACGCGGCAAGTACGAGACGTACACGGGATCTCTGTGGGACAGAGGTATCCTGCCTTACGACACCCTGGACATGCTGGCCCGTGAGCGCGGTGGTTTGTACGGTGCCGCAGACACCAGTTTGGTGGACGTTGACCGCTCCATCCGGCTGGATTGGGGCACCCTGCGTAAAAAGATCACCACTGACGGTATGCGCAACTCCAACTGCGTGGCCATTGCCCCCACCGCCACCATTTCGAACATCATTGGCGTTGACGCGTCAATCGAACCTTGCTTTGGCAACCTGTCGGTCAAATCCAACCTGTCGGGCGAATTCACCGTCACCAACTCTTACTTGGTCAGTGATTTGAAACGCCTGGGCATTTGGGATGATGTGATGGTGATGGATCTGAAGCATTTTGACGGTTCTTTGCAACCGATTGACCGCGTGCCGCAGGACATCAAAGCCCTATACGCCACGGCCTTTGAAGTGGAACCTGTCTGGTTGGTGGAAGCCGCTGCACGACGTCAAAAGTGGATTGACCAGGCGCAGTCGCTCAATATCTACATGGCCGGGGCTTCGGGTAAAAAACTGGATGACACCTACAAACTGGCATGGCTCCGTGGTCTGAAAACCACCTATTACCTGCGCACCCGCAGTGCGACACACGCTGAAAAATCCACCGTGTCGTCCAACAAAATGAACGCTGTGTCATCTGGCCCTGGCAGCAGCATGACGGGCTCCGCCGCACTGGAAGCTGCTGCGGCCGTGAGCCGTGCACAAGCGTCTGCTACACCGGCGGTACCCGTGGCTTCGGCAGCTTTGCCTGATTTGACCGATATGACCCCGGCTACTGATATCAAGTTTTGCGCGATTGATGACCCAGGCTGCGAAGCTTGCCAATAAGCTGACCGCCAAGAACATCACGACGTGAAACCCAACAAGGAATTTTTATGCTGACCTGGGACGAAGACATCAAGACCGCCCTGCAAAATGTGGCGGTGCCCGCTGCACCATCACGAGCACACAACCCGCACCAAGATCAGGGCCGCGTGGCGCATGTGTCGCATGTGTCGCCGCTGCATGCTACGCAGCCCACCGCACCCACCCTCACCACGGTGGCCCCCGTTCAGGCGGCTTTCGCTGAAGTACGCCGCCGCGTCAATGCCGAAGACAAGCGCATCATCAACGGCAAGACCGACGTGAACCAGCTGGTGCCGTTCAAGTACAAATGGGCTTGGGAAAAGTACTTGGCTTCTTGCGCCAACCACTGGATGCCGCAAGAAGTCAACATGACGCGTGACATCGCACTGTGGAAAGACCCGAATGGCCTGACCGAAGACGAGCGCCGCATCATCAAGCGTAATTTGGGCTTTTTTGTCACGGCAGATTCGCTGGCAGCCAACAACATCGTGCTGGGCACCTACCGCCACATCACCGCGCCCGAGTGCCGCCAGTTCCTGTTGCGCCAAGCGTTTGAAGAAGCCATCCACACCCACGCCTACCAGTACATCGTCGAGTCCTTGGGCCTGGATGAGAGCGAGATTTTCAACGCCTATAACGAAGTCGAGTCGATTCGCAACAAAGACGAATTTTTGATCCCCTTCATTGAAGCGATCATGGACCCGAACTTCCACTCTGGCACGCCAGAGAACGACCAAACGCTGCTGAAATCGCTGATCGTTTTCGCCTGCCTGATGGAAGGTCTGTTCTTCTATGTTGGTTTCACGCAAATTTTGGCACTGGGCCGCCAAAACAAAATGACAGGCGCTGCCGAGCAGTACCAGTACATCTTGCGCGATGAATCCATGCACTGCAACTTCGGCATCGACCTGATTAACCAAATCAAACTCGAAAATCCAGGGTTGTGGACGCCAGCGTTCAAGGAAGAAATCAACGGCTTGTTCCTGAAAGCCGTCGAGCTGGAATACAAGTACGCCGAAGACACCATGCCACGCGGTGTGCTGGGCATGAATGCCTCGATGTTCAAAGGCTATTTACGCTACATCGCCAACCGCCGTGCCACGCAAATTGGGTTGGAAACATTGTTCCCGAACGAAGAGAATCCTTTCCCTTGGATGAGCGAAATGATTGATCTAAAAAAGGAGCGCAACTTCTTTGAAACACGCGTGATTGAGTACCAATCGGGCGGTGCGCTTTCATGGGAATAGCCTTGGGACTAAATTAACCCCAACCCATGCCTTTCAACGCAGAAAACATGCAACGACAGTCAAAATTTCATGTACGCTCGAAGCCTTTATCACAAAGGCCGTGCGTGCATGGGTGTTCGTTGTGCTGGGCGTGGGCCGGGCACGGTGTATCACTTTACGTTACCGTCCAGCGTGAAGTGTTCTTTGTAACTCCCTAAGGAGAAAAAAATGGCAACTGCAACAAAACCAGCACCCAAAAAAGCTGCGCCTGCACCCAAGGCAGCACCCGCAAAAAAAGCGGTTGCAACAGCAAAGACCGTGGCGACAGCCGCCAAAGCGGTAGTCGCCGCACCAAAATCTGCGGCACCAGCGAAGAAAGCGGCCCCTGCTAAAGCAGCCGTTAAAGCCGCTGTGACGCCTGCGAAAGCAGCCGCACCAGCTAAAAAAGCCGCTGCACCCAAAGCTGCCGTCGCCGTGAAGGTGGTCGCAGCAGTCAAGAAGGTCGCTGCCCCTGCGCTTAAAGCTGCTGCGCCAGCCGCAGTCAAAAAAGCCGTAGCGCCTGCACCCAAAGCAGCTGTCGCCGTAAAGGCGGTCGCAGCAGTCAAGAAAGTCGCCGCCCCTGCGCCTAAAGCTGCTGCACCAGCCGCAGCCAAAAAAGCCTCAGCGCCTGCAAAAAAGGCCGTTACTGTAGCGCCTAAAGCCGCACCCAAAGCAACGCCTGCCAAAGCAGAAATCAAAAAGCCTGCGGTCACAGCAGCAGTCGTCACCAAGAAGCCTGCGGCATCGGTTAAAGCTGCGCCAAAAGCAGCCGCAAAAGCAGCCAAAGCCACCAAGGCACCAGCCGTGGTCAAGGCCGTTGCGGTGGCACCTGCGGCATCGTCAGCACAAACCAAGCTGAACCCCCAAGCAGCGTGGCCATTCCCCACTGCCAGCAAGCCTTAAGTCGATTCTCTCGAAATGAAAGAAGCCCGGCACCGCAAGGTGCCGGGCTTTTTAATGGGCGCGATGTACCGATGTCATGCCAGCATGGCCCGTATGCGGTCATCCAGCACATAGTTTTGTGGCCCACGCTGGGCAATTTTCAACGCCCCCAGGTGCCCACCCAGCTCAGCACTGCGCAGCAATGACCAGCCGCGCTCCAAGCCGTACAGCAAGCCACCGCGGTAAGCATCGCCGCACCCTGTGGGATCGACCACAGCGGTAGGCTTGGTGGCTGGCACCAAGGTCATTTCACCGTTGACCCAAACCTCACTGCCCTGCGCGCCCAACGTCACCACCAAACCACCGGGTACGCGTTTTGAAATCTCTGAACTGCTCAAACCTGTGCGCTCGCTGAGCATCTTACCTTCGTAATCGTTCACAGTGACCCACTGGGCCAGTGCGATAAATTGCGTCAAATCGGCGCCATCAAACATGGGCAAGCCCTGGCCTGGATCGAACACGAAAGGAATGCCTGCAGCCTTGAACTGCTGGGCATGCTGTTGCATCGCATCACGACCATCGGGGGAAACAATACCCAGCTTGATGTCGCTGCGGGCGACAACCACGTTGGCATGCGCCTGCATCATTGCACCAGGGTGAAAGGCCGTGATTTGGTTGTTATCGCGGTCGGTCATGATGATGGCCTGCGCGGTATGGGTGTCATTGACACTACCCACAAACTCGGTACTGATACCCAAGCTGCCCAATCGGGCCATGTAGTCAGCGGCATCGATGCCCAGCATCGCCATGGGCAAAGGATCGCCACCCAGCAGCTTCAAACTGTAGGCAATGTTGCCAGCACAGCCTCCAAAATCGCGACGCAATGCAGGAACTAAAAATGACACATTCAAGATGTGCAACTGATCGGGCAAAATTTGCTCTGCAAAACGCCCCTCAAAACCCATGATGGTGTCGAAGGCCAAAGAGCCACAAATGAGCGATGCCATAGCTGAACCTTAAAGTGAAGAAGAATGAAAGTATGAAGAATGTGGCGCTTGGCACCCCATTGAAAACTCAGGGGTAAAACGCCAACACGCGGTAGCCCGCTACGCTTTTGGCAACGCCAGTGCTACCCAACGCAGACCCCGTGAGCGCCACCCCATAAGCACCCGACCATTCGGCACCCGCTGCAAGCACGCTGGACTTGGCCATCAACTCGTCAGGTAGCAGCACGCGCCGCACCAAGGGCACATCTTGGGCGTCGGTCAAAGTCAGCTCGATGGCGGGTCGTGCCAAGTCCACGCTGCCCATGTTTTTAACGACAAAGCTCAGTAAATAGGTGTCACCGCGCTGCTTGTTGAACGACGATGAATCGACCGTGATAGCCTCTATTCGACGCAATGGCTGCACCTGGCAATGCAGCAAACCGCACAGACTCAGTAATGCATGTCGTGCACGAGGCTCGACGGCGGCAATACGATCCCGTTCATGAACCATGATTTGCAGGGTGCCACTGAGCAGCAGTAACAATGCCGACACCCCTAACCCAACGCGTACCAGAGGCTTGTGCCAAGGCGAAGACACAGGCGTTTTGGCAATGAAAGAGAAATCCTGCGCTTGGGCAATCTCGGGCGCGACAAGCTCGGTAACAACCGGCTCTGGCTGTGCCGTAGCATCCTGCGTGTCACCAGCAGGAACAGCTTCAGTTTCAACGTCAAAGTTGACTTCAGCAACACCTTCAACATCAACATCAGTAGCACCTTCGGCCACCATTTCAGGCAAGCCATCGTGCGGCGGAGCCAGCTCGTCCAGCCCAATATCCAGCTCAACGGGATCTGGTGAAAGAGGCTCATCAAACGCATACGCAGGTTCTTGCCAGACCGGATCAGGCGATACCACGGCATCTAGATCAAGCTCACGCAGACTGGGGGTGGAGTCAAACACCTCAGTGCAGTGCCCACAGCGCACCCAGCCTTCAGAAATTTTGAGCTGATCGCGTACCACTTTGAATGTGGTGCCGCAAGCCGGACAATGGGTAATGAGGCTCATACGCCGTGGGAGTCAAGCGTTATGGGCAAAGCCACGGTCACAAAGTCGCCGTCATCAGCACCCAACCATCCTCGCTGTCGCTGACCTGGAGTCGGCAGTAAGGCAGATAAGCTTCTTTCAACTCGTCTGCCTGACGCTCCAAAATCCCCGCCAGCACCAGCGAGCCACCCGGTGCAACATGGGCACACAGCAAGGGCGCCAGCACCTTCAGGGGTGTGGCCAAGATATTTGCCAACACGGTGTTGTACAAACCCGAGGCCTTGTCAGGCAAACCGGTCAGCAGCTGCACATGGTTGGTTTCGGCATTCAGCAGGGTGGATTCCACTGCAGCAGGATCAATGTCCACCGCGTCCACTGTGGCCGCACCGTGCTTGGCTGCACCAATGGCGAGGATGCCGGAACCACAACCATAGTCCAGCACACGGCCCAGTGGAGCCAGTTGCCGCGCCGTCCAGCGCAAGCACATGCGTGTGGTGGGGTGGGTGCCAGTTCCAAACGCCAAACCGGGGTCAAGGCGAATAACCCTCAAAGCCTGGGCAGGCGGCTCGTGCCAGCTGGGCACGATCCAAAACTCAGGCGTGATCTCAACCGGGGCGAACTGCGACTGCGTCAAACGCACCCAATCTTGGTCTGGCACGGCAACCAGTCCCAAGACCTGACATTGGACAAAGAAATCCTGTGCTGTGAGCAACTGCTGGGCTTCTCTAGCTACGGATTCGATAGCAAACAAAGCCAGTATCCGCGAACGGTTCCAACCGTCTTTGGGCGGTGGCATGCCGGGTTCACCAAATAACGCGTGCTCAGCATCGGTTTGCGCATCAGCATCCTCCACGCTGACGCTGAGAGCGTCCAGCGCTTCCAAAGCCTCGCTGACCACCTCAACGTGGTCTTGCGGGCACATCAGGCGCAGTTCAAACATCGCAAGCCTTCATCAGCGTTTGTGGTGGGCAAGCCACTCTTCAAGGTAATGAATGTTGGTGCCACCGGCCATGAATTTCGCGTCCACCATCAGTTCGCGGTGCAACGGACTGTTGGTGTTGATGCCTTCCACTACGGTCTCGGCCAGCGCCGTGCGCATGCGCGCCATAGCCTCTTCACGGGTGTCGCCGTGGGTGATGATTTTGCCGATCATCGAATCGTAATTCGGCGGCACAAAGTAGTTGGTGTAGACATGCGAATCCACCCGAACACCAGGCCCACCAGGCGCGTGCCACATGGTGATACGGCCTGGCGACGGCGTGAATTTATACGAATCTTCGGCATTGATCCGGCACTCGATGGCATGGCCCCGAAAGGTGATCTGGCGCTGCGTGAACGGTAGTTTTTCGCCAGCAGCCACCATGATTTGCGTCTTCACGATGTCAATGCCGGTAATCAACTCGGTCACGGGGTGCTCCACCTGCACGCGGGTGTTCATCTCGATAAAGTAAAACTCACCATTCTCAAACAGGAACTCAAAGGTGCCTGCACCCCGGTAGCCAATCTTTTTGCAAGCTGCCGCGCAGCGCTCACCCACTTTTTCGATCAATTTGCGGGGAATGCCGGGCGCTGGCGCTTCTTCAATCACTTTTTGATGGCGGCGCTGCATGGAACAATCCCGCTCACCCAAGTAGACCGCATTGCGGTGCTTGTCTGCCAGTACCTGGATTTCAACGTGGCGGGGATTTTGGAGGTATTTCTCCATGTACACCGCTGGATTGCCAAACGCGGCACCAGCTTCAGCCTTGGTCATTGCCACCGCATTAACCAATGCCGCTTCGGTGTGAACCACACGCATGCCACGTCCACCACCGCCGCCCGAGGCTTTGATGATGACCGGGTAGCCAACGGATTTAGCAATACGGCGGATCTGCACCGGGTCATCGGGCAGTTCGCCTTCAGAACCAGGCACGCAGGGCACGCCAGCTTTGATCATGGCTTGCTTGGCCGACACTTTGTCACCCATCAAACGGATGGACTCAGGCGTGGGGCCGATGAATTGGAAACCACTTTTTTCAACACGCTCGGCAAAATCAGCGTTTTCGCTCAAGAAACCGTAGCCTGGGTGGATGGCTTCCGCGTCTGTCACTTCCGCAGCGGAAATGAGGGCAGGCATGTTGAGGTAGCTCAAGGGCGAAGCAGCAGGGCCAATGCAAACGGCTTCTTCTGCCAACTTGACGTACTTGGCTTCGCGGTCAGCTTCCGAATAGACCATCACGGCCTTGATGCCCATCTCACGACAGGCTCGCTGAATACGCAGAGCTATCTCACCGCGATTGGCGACCAGTATTTTTTTAAACATAGACTAGAACTAGGTGGCGCTGACTTAAGGGCTGACGGTGAGACTTAGGCAATGACCAGCATGGGCTGGCCGTATTCGACCGCCTGCCCGTTTTGGCAAAGAATCTGCGTGACGGTGCCTGATTTGTCGGCTTCGATCTCGTTCAAAATCTTCATCGCTTCAATGATGCAAATGGTGTCACCTTCTTTGACCACACTGCCCACTTCGACAAATGCAGCCGCGCCAGGGCTGGAGCTGCGGTAGAACGTGCCCACCATAGGCGACTTGACTGTATGACCCACTGGGGCAGCAGGCACTTCAGCAATAACCTCCGCAGCGACCACAGGGGCTGCCTGGGTTTGCATCAAGGGCGCAGCTTGCATAGGGGCCATGGCGTAAACCTGTTGACCAGGGACACCGCCTTTGACAATGCGAATTTTGCCTTCGGCTTCGGTAATTTCAAGTTCAGAAACATTCGACTCCGAAACCAAGTCGATCAATGTTTTCAGTTTGCGCAAATCCATGAGGGCTCCAATGACTGCCTATGAGAGGTTCGCGAATTTACCTCAAATTTGCATAAAACTGCGTCTTTATCTTTTAATTTCTTTTAATTTCGATCAACGCAGGGGCAATGCGCAGCATCTTCAGAGGCATTTGCTGCACAGTGCAGCGCAGAAACGCACTGAGTTGGTGATCAGGCTGGCGTGTAAGCCTTGAGCAAAGTCTGCAATTCAGCAGCGCCCAAGGTTCCCATTTTACGGTGAACGATATGGCCCTTGGCATCGAACACAACAGAGAATGGCAACGACCCTGCCGAGTTGCCCAGCGTGCGGCTGATCTCGGTGCCTTCCAACCCGCCCATCACCACCGGGAAGCTGAGGGGTGTTTTTTGCAAAAACTTGCGTACCGCTGTGGGCTGGTCAATCGCTAAACCGAGAACTTGCCAGCTTTTAACGCTGTTTTCACCAAAAAAACGATCGAGAAGCGGCAATTCATCCACACAGGGTGGACACCAAGTAGCCCAAAAATTAAGCAACAGCGGCTTCCCGAGAAACGCTTTCATGGTTAACGCGTCCCCGCTTGGCGCATCAAAGTGCATACCCCAGAATGCCTGCTCACCCGGGCTACTTGCATTTTTGCCGCTAGCGGCCTTGGCCAAAGCGCCGGGATCCAGACTTCGCCAAGCCAAGCCTGCACCTGCAACCGTTGCTGCAGCGGCAACGCCCAGTGTCAACCAACGGCGGCGCCCCGGCACGACCACCGTGGAGGAAATTTGTTCAGCGTTGTCCATACTCAGGCTCTCAGGTCTCGGTTGAATCAGGCGTTTGTGTTTTCAGCAGTTGCTGTAACGCTGCCAAGTCACCACGTGGCACGCGCCCATGGCTGTCGGGGCGGAGTGCGCCGCGCAAATCGTCATAGTCGTACACCATCAAATGCACCCCAATCATCTCACCCAACGTCCGGCACGTCGAGCGGGTGCTGAGCGCCTCCACTGACTCACCCCTGAAACCCATGATGGTGCGCGGCTCGTAGTCAACGCGGTGGTTGATCAGCGCGATCTCTGCGGATTTGCAATCATCGCAAAACAGCTGAATGTAAATATCGGACAAGCGTGTTGCCGTCCCCTGCCACACCGCACCGGCCAGGTGCGGTCGAAACGCTTGCATTCGCTCCATCCAGGTCAGCGCCAGCGCCCGCAGTGCGGCTAACTCACCAGGTTGGGTATCAGCGCAGTAGAGGGCGATGTACTCTCGCACTGCCACATCCACCGCATCGTTATCAGGCAATGCTGTGCGAGTGGGTAAGCCCATGGACTTAACCGCTCGACGCTTGGCCGGGCCGTACTCCAGCCCCTCCTCAACCACAAGGCTTGCGGCGGCGGCGGCGATTTCGGATTTCAAGCTGTCCATGGGGGGACATTTTGCCCGGATTCCCCCTTGAGTGTCGCGGGCTTACCGCCTAAAGTAGCCCTTGCCCCCCAAAACCAAAACAGCACTGGAGACAAACTTATGACGCCCCCGAAAAGAATAAAGAGCACGATGATGCCAGCCCCCCTCTCGCTCAACCACCTGCTGGAGCGTGCAGGCACCCTGTTTGGCGACAACGTCATCGTCTCGCGCTTGCCAGACAAATCGCTCACCCAGCACAGCTACCGCCAATTCCACCGACGCACCCGCGCCCTGGCCTCGGCGCTGCAAAACTTGGGCTTGCAAAAAGGCGAGCGCGTGGCAACCCTCAGCTGGAACCATTACGCACATTTGGAATGCTACTTCGGCATCCCCGCAGCGGGTGGCGTGATGCACACGCTGAACCTGCGTCTGTCGCCCGACGAACTCGGCTGGATTGCAGACAACGCGCAAGACCGTTTTTTGATCGTCGATGACGTGCTGCTACCGCTCTACCGCCAGTTCGCACACCTGCACCGGTTTGAGAAAGTCATCATCGTGCCATTCTCAGGCCAGCCGTTAGACACCACAGTGCTGGCCGAATACGCCGACTACGAAGCCCTGCTGGCAGGCGCCGACCCTGACAACTTTGTCTACGCCGAGCATGACGAAAACGACCCCATCGCCATGTGCTACACCTCGGGCACCACCGGGCGACCCAAGGGCGTGGTGTATTCACACCGCTCAACGATTTTGCACACGTTGGTGGGCTGCCTGGCCGACATTTGGGGACTCAAAGGCACGGATGTGGTGCTGCCCGTTACCCCCATGTTCCACGCCAACTGCTGGGGCCTGCCCTATGCAGCGGTGATGCTGGGCGTGAAACTCGTCTTCCCCGGCCCGCATTTACACCCCGAGGATTTACTGGACTTGATGCAACTGGAGCCACCCACCCTCTCTTTGGGCGTACCCACCATATGGATGAGCTTGATCCAGGCCTACGACCGTGGCCTCACAGATCACCCCGGACGCTGGAAGCTGCCCCAAGGGATGCGTTCGCTGGTAGGGGGTGCAGCAGTCCCCGAAGCCCTGATCCGTGCGTTTGACAAGCACGGCATCTGGATTTTGCAAGGCTGGGGTATGACCGAAACCTCACCGCTGGCAACCGTCTCTTACCCCAAAGCTGAACTCAAAAATGCATCCATGGACGAGCGCTATCGCCGCGCAGCCATGGCAGGCGTGCCCGTGCCACTGGTGGACTTGCGCATCCAGGACGATGACGGTCAGACCCGTCCCTGGGACGGCCACAGCGCAGGTGAAATCCAGGTGCGAGGCCCCTTCATCACAGCCAGCTACCACGAGGTGCCCATTGAGGCCGATAAATTCACGTCCGACGGCTGGCTGCGCACCGGGGATGTGGCCACCGTGGATACCATGGGCTTCCTTAAAATCACCGACCGCACCAAAGACCTTATCAAATCCGGCGGTGAATGGATCAGCTCGGTCGATCTGGAAAACGCCCTGATGGCCTACCCTGCCATCGCTGAAGCCGCCGTCATCGCCATCCCCGACGAGAAATGGAGCGAACGCCCTCTCGCCTGTATCGTCATGAAGTCCGGCCAACCCGCCCCAACCACAGCAGAGCTGAACGCCCATTTGCTGAGCTGCAGCTTCGCAAAATGGCAACTGCCCGACCGTTATGAAGTCATCGACGCCGTGCCACGCACCTCCACGGGCAAGTTTTGGAAGATGAAACTGCGCGAACGCTTCCCACACTAAGATCGCTCTCACGCTTCACTGAAGGGGCCTGTGCTCCTTGAGGATGCATGACAGGGCTCCACGGTGCCCGCCGATAATGCGTCCCCATGCACATACACATCCTAGGCATTTGCGGCACCTTCATGGGTGGCCTCGCCGCATTGGCGCGCGTTGCGGGTCACAAAGTCACCGGTTGCGACACTGGCGTTTATCCCCCCATGAGCGACCAGTTGCGCGCCTTGGGCATTGAGTTGATCGAAGGCTTTGGCGCAGACCAACTCGCCCTAAAGCCTGACATGTTCGTGATAGGCAACATTGTCTCCCGCGTCCACTTGAACGACGGCACTCCGAAATTCCCGCTGATGGAAGCCATTCTCAGCGCCGGTCTGCCCTACACCAGCGGGCCACAGTGGTTGTCCGAACATGTGCTGGCAGGCCGCCATGTGTTGGCTGTGGCCGGTACGCATGGCAAAACAACCACCACAGCCATGCTGAGCTGGATACTGGAAGACACTGGCCGCACACCCGGCTTCCTGGTGGGCGGCGTGCCACTGAACTTCGGCGTCTCCGCACGTTTAGGCAGCGCTTCAAGCCCAGGCCTTCGCCCGCTGTTTGTCATCGAAGCCGATGAGTACGACACCGCTTTCTTCGACAAACGTTCCAAATTCGTCCACTACCGCCCCCGCACGGCGGTATTGAACAACCTGGAGTTCGACCACGCCGACATCTTCCCCGACCTTGCCGCCATCGAACGCCAGTTCCATCATTTGGTGCGTACCGTGCCCGGCATTGACGTGAGTGACAACGCGAACGCAGGCCGCATCAATTCCGGTCGAGTTATCGTGAACGGCCTAGAAGAAGCCCTCACCCGCGTGCTGCACCAAGGCTGCTGGAGCGAGGTGCGCAGCTTTGGCAGCACGGTGTGTGATTTCACCGCTGCGGGCAGTCCCAGTGCGTTCGATGTGCTACAAAAAGGAGAGTCAGTGGCCCATGTGGAATGGACGCTAAGCGGTGTCCACAATCAATTAAACGCCCTGGCCGCCATCGCCGCCGCAGAGCACGTTGGCGTCCCCCCCGCTGATGCAGCCCGCGCCCTGGGCCGCTTCCAGAACGTGCGCCGCCGCATGGAAGTGCGCGGCACCGTGGCCCGTACCACGGGCGACACCACCCCCATCACTGTCTACGACGACTTCGCCCACCACCCCACAGCCATCCGCACCACGCTGGACGGTTTGCGCACACAGCTCAACGCAAAGAGTAAAAACCATAGCAACCCACACCGTATCCTTGCGGTGTTCGAGCCTCGCAGCAACACCATGAAGCTGGGTGCGATGAAATCACAACTGCCCTGGAGCCTGGAATCCGCCGACTTAGCCTTCTGCCACAGCGCAGGCCTAGACTGGGACGCCACCGCCGCCCTCACCCCCTTGGGGAACCGCGCCGTGGTCAGCAACCAATTAGACGAACTGATCGCCACCATCGTGGCAGCAGCCCTTCCCGGCGACCACATCGTGTGTATGAGCAATGGCGGGTTTGGGGGGGTGCATGGGAAGCTGCTGTCGAAACTCACGCAAAGCATCTCGTAAAGTCTTCATGAGAATGTAGATATTGACATCACGTACCGAAATCCGTACGCTTTACAGTCAAAACACAGGAAACCCCATGCAAACACTGACAGCCACCGAAGCCCGCACCAACCTGTACCGTCTCATGGACCAAGCTGCTGAGTCGCATGAGCCGATCAACATTGCAGGCAAGCGAAACAGCGTGGTGCTGGTGGCTTCGGAAGACTGGCAAGCTATTCAAGAAACGCTGTACTTGCTCGCGGTACCCGGAATGCGTGAATCCATCAAGGAAGGCATGGCCCAACCTCTGGACGATTGTGCAACGGAGCTGGCTTGGTGACTTGGCAACTTGTTTTTACCAAACATGCCCAAAAGGATGCTCAGCATATCGCTGCTGCCGGGCTAAAGGCCAAAACGACAGCGCTGCTGGCAGTCATTCAAACCAACCCGTTTCAAGATCCACCACCGTATGAAAAACTGGTGGGGGATTTGTCAGGTGCCTTTTCGCGGCGCATCAACATTCAACACCGTCTGGTATACCAAGTGCTACAGGAGCAGCAAACCATCAAGGTTTTGCGGATGTGGTCGCACTATGAATAAGAAACTGAAACAGGCTGCAACGCTTGCACCTTGAGCGTTGCTTGCTACGATTTTTAAAATCACCTCACCGCAGGCACTGACTTCAATGCCTTCACAGCACCCTCGCCCATCGCCGCGCCAAAGCGCTTGGCCAACCGCTCGGCCACGTTGTCGCGCCGGGTGTAGTCGATCAAATCCTCGGCCTTCACCACCTCGCGGGCAACGAAATCGAGGTTACCGAGTTGATCCGCCAAGCCCATTTCCACGGCTTGCTGGCCTGTCCAAAACAAGCCACTGAAAATTTCAGGGGTTTCCTTCAGGCGCTTGCCGCGTCCGGCCTTCACCACGCTGATGAACTGCTGGTGAATTTGATCCAGCATGGCTTGGGCGAATTCACGCTGCTTTTCGGTTTGCGGGCTGTACGGGTCCATGAAGCCTTTGTTGACGCCAGCGGTCATCAGGCGGCGCTCAATGCCCAGTTTGTCCATGATGCCGGTGAAGCCAAAGCCGTCCATCAGCACGCCAATGCTGCCGACGATACTGGCTTTGTCCACGTAAATTTTGTCGGCAGCAACCGCGATGTAGTACGCGGCAGAAGCACAGGTCTCTTCAACCACGGCATAAACCGGTTTTTTGTACTTGCCTTTGAGGCGAATGATTTCATCGTTGATGATGCCTGCCTGCACAGGGCTGCCACCGGGTGAATTGATGAGCAACACCACGGCTTGTGCGCCATCGTCCTCAAAGGCGGCGCGCATGGCAGAGACGATCAGCTCGGCACTGGCATCGCCACCAGACGCAATTTCGCCTTTGATTTCGACCACTGCGGTGTGCGGCAAGCTTTTGTCGTTGACGGCGGTACCCCGGTACAGCAGCACCCAAGCCATGACCACAAAGAACGTGAGCCACGCCATGCGCACAAAAACGCGCCAGCGACGGGCCGTTTTTTGCTCGGCCAAGGCAGAAAACGCCAGTTTCTCCAGCGTGCTCCGTTCCCAGTTGGTTTCACTGGCATTGCTTGCTTTGTTTTTAATAGCACCTGAAGCCGACTCAGCTTGCTCTATCGGTGCTTTTGGCTCGATAACGGTGGCAGGTTCAGTGGCAGCGCTGGCATCAGGCGTGGAATTCGGATCGGTCATGGTGTGGAAGGCTGAAAGCTGATAAATCGGACAGGGCCTGTGACAGGCGCTAAAAGCTGAGGGCTTTCAAGTTGTAGGCAGTATGCCAGTGGACTACGCCATCGAATTCTGACAGTTGTATTTTGACCAATCCACCCCGGCATGGCCCCCCTGCACAACGGCCTGTGTCCGGTTGGTAGAGCGCGCCATGGGTGGCGCAAATCAGCCACTGGCCGGTGAGGTCGTAAAACTTGTTGGGCTGGTAATCCATTTCCATGGCGACATGGGTGCAGCGGTTCAAGTAGGCCTGGGGTTTGCCGTCAAAGCGGATGGCAAAGGCACGGCAGGTTTGGCCCGCGTAAACCACATCGAATGGAATGGCGTCACCGCCATCGACCATATCGGCGCCGTTGCACAGGGGAATCTTCGGGTCCGTATCGGCCAGCGCTGGCGCAGAGGCGGTGTCGCTCACGGCGGAATCTGAGAAATCAAGCGATGTTTGCGAAAACCGAGGGTACTGCGCCATGGTTCAATCGTCCTCAAGCTTTGTTTAACCGTTCGCCAGCAGCCACTCGTGCAGTTCACGCACCGAATGGGCTATGAACAAAGGGTTCAGAGCGGCAAATGCGGCGCTCTCATGGGCACCGTAGCTCACGCCCACGCTAGGGCAACCGGCATTCAGCGCCATTTGCAAATCATGCGTGGTGTCACCAATCATCAGCGTGCGCGCTGGGGGTACGCCGAACTCGGCCATCAGCTCCTCCAGCATGCGCGGATTTGGCTTGCCCCGGGTTTCATCAGCGGTGCGGGAAGCGTCGAACACACCTTTCAGCTCAACGGCTTGCAGCGCATCGTCCAGCCCGCTGCGGCTTTTGCCGGTGGCCACGGCGAGTGTGTGCTGGCTGGTTTTCAGCGCGGCCAGCAAAGGCAGCACACCGTCAAAGAGCGCAATGTCGTTTTGATGGGCAATGTAATGGTGGCGGTAGCGCGCACCCAGCTCGGGGTATTTGTCCGGCAACACATCGGGCGCAGCATGGGCGAGGGCGGCGCCCAGACTCATGCCAATCACATAGGAGGCAGCTTCATCGGTAGGCCGCTTACCGCCCACATCCACCACAGCCGCCTGGATACAGCGGGTGATGAGCTGGGTGGAATCGAACAGTGTGCCGTCCCAGTCGAAGGCGATGAGGTCAAAGCGGCGTGGTTTCATGGCGGGCTCAAGCAGGCAAGGGGGGGGGTGCAGCGACAAATGTCATGTTGACAAGCTATTGTCACCGCCAATCCGTTTAAGCGTGCTCAGGAAAACGCCTGCAATTGCGCAGGTAATGCAGCCATCAACTCGGTACGGACGCCCGTTGCGGGATGGTTGAAACTCAGACGCCATGCGTGCAGGAACATGCGCTTCAACCCGGCTTTGGCCAGCGCTTTGTTGGCCTCAAAGTCACCGTATTTATCGTCCCCGGCGATCGGGTGACCTGAACTGGCCAAATGCACGCGGATTTGGTGGGTGCGGCCGGTTTTGATGGTGACTTCAAGCAGGGTATGGTCTTTGAATTGCTTGGACACCTTCACCAAGGTGACTGAGCGCATTCCATCAGGGTGGTCTTTGGCCACCACCTTGACGCGGCGCTCACCTTCACTGCCATCGGGGTTGGTCAGCAGATATTTATGCAGTGGCGAGTCGATCACCTTCTTGTTCGCAGGCCAGTGGCCCAGCACCAATGCCAAATAGGTCTTGCCGGTTTCGCGCTCACGGAACTGGTCTTGCAGGTTAGTGAGTGCACTGCGTTTTTTGGCGATCAGCAGGATGCCGGAGGTTTCACGGTCAAGCCGATGCACCAGCTCCAAAAATTTAGCCTGAGGCCGTGCCATGCGCAGTTGCTCGATCACACCAAAACTCACACCACTGCCGCCATGCACAGCCACGCCCGCCGGTTTGTCCAGGGCAATCAAGTGTTCGTCTTCTAACAAGACAGGGAATTCTTTGGGTGGTGCAGCGCGGGCAGCGGTGGCCATGGCATCGGCTTTTTCAGCAATGCGCTCAGACACGCGAACGGGCGGCAGCCGCACCACATCACCCAGCGCCAGCCGCGTGTCTGCGGCAGCCCGGCCTTTGTTGACGCGCACTTCACCGCTGCGGATGATGCGGTAGACATGGGTTTTGGGCACGCCTTTGAGTTCACGCATGAGGAAGTTGTCCAGCCGCTGGCCTTCACCGTTGTCGTCCACTGTAAGGAGTTTGACGGCGACAGGCGGCCCTGATGGGGACGGGGTCGGGAGATTAGCGCTTATAATGTTTTTCACCAGCGTGTACAGCCAAGTTCTTGATTCTTTTAGAGTTTAGGGCAATTTGCAACACCCGCTGGCGGTTGATGCCGCTTGAGCCGCCCTGCCTGTAAACCCCAACCGCACGTCTTTCAATGCCGTGCGCGCCGTGTAAGCCAGCCCCTCAAGTCGAGCTGACGCCCCAAGAAACACAAGAACCGGAATACCCCCTCGTTCGCTCACAGTCTGCTGTGAGCGTGCGAATTTGGAAAAAGAGCGAGACACAAGGTGTTGATTCTGCTGACCCGTTTAGCCTTTAGGTGGCTGGTATCCAAGATACCAGCGCCTGCCATTGGCATGGATCAGCCCCAAGTGCGCCCCTACAGCGCACAGATTGCTACAAATTTTATAGCAATTCAACCACCCCACCTTCTCGCAACCCTCCACGCCCCCCCGCACAGATTGCCGCGTTAAATCACTTTTGGGATCCCCTTCCATGGGTTTGACACGGCACACGCTGGTATTGCGGAAACAGGGTCATTCCTTTCGTTTCTAGGCGTCAGTTCAGGCATCGTTGGTTCATTCCGAACCCGTATTTGCTGAAAAGCACGGCGGCCCCGTTCACATACCCTCAGTGAACGGGCCGCTACTGAACTGAAAAAAGGAATAGCACCATGAAACGGATGCTGATTAACGCCACCCAGCCCGAAGAGCGCCGCTTGGCCATTGTGGACGGGCAAAAACTGCTCGACTACGAAATCGAAATCGAAGGCCGTGAACAGCGCAAGGGCAACATCTACAAAGCGGTCGTGACCCGTGTAGAGCCTTCGCTGGAAGCTTGCTTTGTCGATTACGGCGAAGATCGCCACGGCTTTTTGCCGTTCAAAGAAATCTCGCGCCAGTACTTCGCCCAGGGCGTACCTGCGGGCCAAGCCCGTATCCAGGACGTGATCCGCGAAGGCAACGAGCTGCTGGTGCAGGTTGAAAAAGAAGAGCGCGGCAACAAAGGCGCAGCACTGACGACCTTCGTGTCACTGGCCGGCCGCTATGTCGTGCTGATGCCCAACAACCCCCGTGGCGGTGGTGTATCGCGCCGCATCGAGGGTGAAGACCGGGCCGAGCTCAAAGAAGCGATGGACCAGTTGGAATACCCCAATGGCATGTCCATCATTGCGCGCACCGCAGGCATTGGCCGCAACGCGCCCGAATTGCAATGGGACTTGAACTACCTGCTGAAACTCTGGACGGCGATTGACGGCGCTGGCAAAGGCGGCAAAGGCGCGTTCCTGATTTACCAAGAATCCAGCCTCGTGATCCGCGCCATCCGCGATTACTTCAGTGCGGACATTGGCGACATCCTGATCGACACGGACGACATTTACGAACAAGCGCAGCAGTTCATGCAGCATGTGATGCCCGAGCAAGCCTCGCGGGTCAAACGCTACCGCGACGACGCACCGCTGTTCAGCCGCTTCCAGATCGAACACCAAATCGAATCCGCCTACGCCCGCACGGTGCAACTGCCCAGCGGCGGCGCGATCGTGATCGACCACACCGAAGCGCTGGTCAGCGTGGACGTGAACTCAGCCCGCGCCATCAAGGGCGGCGACATCGAAGAAACCGCCACCCGCACCAATCTGGAAGCCGCTGACGAAGTGGCCCGCCAGATGCGCTTGCGCGATTTGGGCGGTCTGATCGTGATCGACTTTATCGACATGGAAGAAAGCCGCAACCGCCGCGACGTGGAAAACCGCCTGCGCGACGCGCTGCGCCAAGACCGCGCCCGCGTGCAGTTTGGCACCATCAGCAAATTCGGCCTGATGGAAATGAGCCGCCAGCGCCTGCGCCCGGCCCTCTCCGAAGGCGCGTCCATCCCCTGCCCGCGTTGCGGCGGTGCCGGACATATCCGCGACACCGAATCCAGCGCACTGCAAATTTTGCGCATCATCCAGGAAGAATCGCTCAAAGACAGCACCGCCAGCGTGCTGTGCCAAGTGCCCGTGGACGTTGCCAGCTTCTTGCTCAACGAAAAGCGCACCGAAATCGCCAAGATTGAGATGAAGCAGCGCATCAATGTGCTGATGGTGCCCAACAAAACACTGGAAACACCAAACTACCGTTTGGAGCGCCTCAAGCATGACGATCCACGCCTGGACAACATCGAAGCCAGCTACAAACTGGCTGACGAGATCGAAGACCCAACCGCTGTGACGCGCCGCTCGCAAGAGCCAACCAACAAACAAACGCCGATCATCAAAGGTGTGTTGCCCGATGCGCCCGCCCCCCAGGCGACAGCTCGCCCACCGGCACGCTCGCCAGGTCAAGGTCATGCGCCTAACCAGCCTCATGGGCAGGCTGCATCGGCAGAGAAAGCTACTAAAACTGTAGCGGTTTCACCAGCAGTTGCACCTACCCCGGTGACTGCGCCCAGCGAAACCGGCTTCTTTGGCTGGGTCAAAGGTCTGTTCAGCGGCAAGCCCGCAGCAGCACCCGTCAGCGCCCCGCCAGTGGTCGCCGTCAAAACAGACGCGCCACCAGCAGTCGCTGCACGTAACGGAGCCGACAGCCCGTCCCAAGGCCAAGGCCGCAATGAAGGACGTGGCGGCGAGCGCAGCCGTGGGGACCGTAACCGCGGTGGCCGTGGCCGCAACGAAGGTAACCGCGATGCCGCTCGGGATGGCAATCCAGAAGCACAACGTGACATGGCTCCCCGTGAAGGTGGACGTGACAACCAACGCGAAACAGGTCGGGAAATTGGTCGCGAAGCCGGTCGTGACAGCTCCCGTGAAGCAGGCCGTGAAGGCCTACGTCGTGAACGTGCCCCGCGCGAAGACCGCCCAAGTCGCCCACAAGGCAACCGCACCCATGGCAATAACGCCAACGCCACAGAAAACGGTGCAGGTCAGCCCGTAGCCCTGGCATCTGATGCTGCTTTGGCCATGGACGCCGTGTCCGGTATGCCATCGCAACAGGGTGACGAGCAACGTCCTCCCCGCACCGATGGTCGCCGCCCCCGTGGTGAAGGTCGCCCGCGTGGTGAGCCTCGTCCTGAAGGCGAAGCACGTCCGGATGCCCGTCCTGAAGGCCGTGGCGAGCGCCGTCCTCGCCGGGACCGTGAAGCGGGCCTGGGTGACAACGCGGCACCGCGCGTCACCACCGAAGAGCAGTTCAACCCAGAAGCAGCACCTGTGCAAACCCCTGTGGCTGAAGACCGCCCTGCGGGTCGCAGTTATTTCACAGTCGCGCCGGCTACAGTACCTGCCGTGGTACCTTCAGCACCCGCCTCTCAAGGTATGGACGGTGAAGCAACCCACCCCGCGCCAACAGAGCGCCATGCCCAGCATGACGACCCCGTCAGCGTAGACGAAAACGGGAACCCCATCGTTCCTGCCACCGATGAGCAAGGCCGCCGCGAACGCCGCCCCCGTGACCGCTATGGTCGCCAGCGCCGTGATGGTCGCAGCAACCGCAGCGATAACGCCGTGGAAGGCCAAGCATCTGCTGAAAACAGTGAGGAGCGTGGTGTTCCACACAATGCTCCTCAAGACCAGAGCCATCGGGTGAATGAAGGTGGACACGACGTCAACAGTGCCCCCCTTCAGCCCGTGATGGTTGCTGCGCCCATGGCCGCACCCGTCACAGCACCGGTGGCATCAGCGCCAGCGGTGACGGCGCCTGTGGCCGTGGCAGTTGAAGCACCAACGCCTGCGCCTGTTACTGCACCTGCACCGGTTGTGAACGTGCCCGTGTTCGTGCCTTCAGCAGCACCCGCACCTCAAACGTCCGCCGCACCTTCAGGATCAGGGATGCCTAAAGTGCAAACCTTCGCTCTGCCGCTGACCGACATGGTCGCTGTGGCAGAAGGTGCAGGTTTGCAGTGGGTGAATTCCGATGCCAGCAAAATCGCCAGCGTGAAAGCAGCGATTGCAGCGGAACCCGCACCGGTACGCGTACCCCGTGAACGCCCACCCGTGGTGATTCTGGACGAAGGCCCATTGGTGCTGGTCGAAACCCAGCGTGATTTGAGCCAACTGGCATTCCCGTTCAAGCAGGAATAAGCCAGACGACGCCAGGCCTGCGCAACAGGTCTGGCACACTGAACAAAAAAGGCCTGTTGATACCGATCAACAGGCCTTTTTGCTGTGCGCTACTGCGTGCTACTGAACCGTGTGAAGCTGATCGTTATGCCATTTCTCTGGGCGGGGAACCACAGGCCGTGCCAGAACACGGTAAGGGGAAGGCTAACGACATGAATGTATGTGTGACGTGGATTAATCCTGCGCCGCCTGCTGCCAAGCCTCTAGCGCCGCTTGGCTGTCGCCACGCTGCTCCGCCAGCTGTGCACGGGCCTTCCAGGCGCTGCGCAGCAAGCCTGCGTCGCTCAAGCCCTGCGCAGTGGCCTGGGCCATCAATTGCTGAGCTTTGCCCCAGAGTTGGCGCTGCATGCAGGCCATACCGACCAGGTACTGCAAATCGGCCAAGCGTGGATACTTCTGTTGCAGCGCTTCCAAACGGGCCAGCCACGGTGCGTCCAAAGTGCCTAAGGTGGCCTCAATGGCACGCACCAGCTTGAAGCGCCAGTGCTCGCCAAAGCGCTCGGCAAAGCCCAAAGGATTTGCCGCCATTTGCTCCCAAATTGGCAGCAGCCAAGCCCGTGCCAATGCACCCTCCCCTTGCAAGACCAAGAGGCGTTGAGCGGCTTGTACCGCCAGTTCTGGCATGGCGCGCTCGCTGGGTGTCAGCTCAGCCCAAATACGCTGCAACTGGCTGCTGTCATGTGCCGTGTTGATGAATTCCAGGGCCAGCCCGCGCACCATCACACGAGCAGCATCAGGCGAGAACGCACGGTGTTTAGCCAGCAAGCGGGCGGTGTCCAGTGCCTGTTCGCTTTGGCCCGCTAAACGCGCCGCCTTGAGTTTGATACGCAGCGCCAGCGTGCGACGGGCCACGCCTTGGGGCAACTCGGCAAGGCGGTTCAGCGCTTCTTGAGGCTCACGGTCTTCCAGCGCCCAGCGGGCAGCGCGCAGTTGCGTGCCTTCGTGGGTTTCTTGGCTGACCACGCCGGGCCATTCGGTTTTAAGTGCAAGCTGCAGGTGTGCATCGCGCGAGACTTTGTCCTGCAAGGCTTGGGCACTTTCAGCCACCAGCAAATGCGACAAAGCAGTCAGCTGTGCAGCGTGAGGCGGCGGTTCGCTGGACGCAGACAGCGCCCGCTCTTGGGCCAAGGCCGCTTCAGCCGATTTTCGGGCACGTAAAAAACGGCCTGCAACCAAATGCGAAATGGCGTCAAGCAAAGCGGCGTGCATGGCGCGCTCCTTTTGCTGCGCCCGCCAAAAGCGCGCCTGACGTGGCAAATCCAGCAAAGCCACGATGCCGCGTAACGCCAAATGCAGCACCACCATGGTGGCCACCAGCGACAGCAGCACCAGATTCAAGGAGAAATCGACCCGGTACGGCGGCCAAAACAGCGTGACCGTGCCCTGGTTGTTACCGGCAAAGAGCGCAATGGCCACGGCAATGCCGAACAGGGCCAGGAACCATAAAGCAGCGCGCATGGTGTCAGCCTGCTTATCGACCAGCCGCTGCCGTAGCCAGCGCGGTCAAGGTGTCGTCCACGCGGGGTAACTCCACCGTTTTCATTTGAACCTGCACCTGGGCGAGCAGGGCGGTGGCCGTTTGCGTGCGGCGTGCGGAGGTGTCGAAGTAGCGGTTCATCAGCATGGCGGCCATGGCCACATCGGCGCGGGACGAGTCCATTTGCCGCGCCAAAAGCCCTAACCGGGCATTGAGCAATTTCAGCTTGAGGTTTTCGCGCACAAAGAACGATTGCTCCGGCGACAGCAACGCCGCTTCGGGCTGGGCAATGCGACTGACACGCACCAAGTGGCGGGCTTCGTCCAGCAAGGCGTTCCAACTGCGCAGCACCCACACCACCGCCAGGTTGGCGTTGAACGCGGCGGCAGCAGAGGACGCTACCGAAGCCGGTGTCGAGGCTGTTCGTTTGGTCAAAGGAGCGGTGGAGGGTGAGACCACTTGCGCAGCTTCAGCTTGGCCCTTCATGACCGCCACCGCGTTGGCCAGCGGCAATTCATCAGCCAGGCGGGTCAACTCGTCCAGGCGGGTCAGCAGGCTGGCGGTGTCGGAAACGGTGGCCGCTTTGACGCGGGCAATGTCACGGGTAATGGCGCGTTGCAGCGGCACCAAGCGCGGCTGGGCGGAGCGGGTAACGCGCTGCTCAGCTGTCTTCAACGCAGCCAGCAAAGGCTCAACGCTGCCAGCGAGTTGCGCCTGCTGCTGGGCTAGCCGCAGCGCAGACTCCATGTCCACCACCAGATTTTCGTCCCGCGAGCGCGACAGGCTTTGCATCAGCTCTTCGAGTTGACTGCGCTGCAAAGACACCTCACTCAGCCTCGCTTCCGACACCGCCACGCGGGCGGCGGTTTCGCGCACCAGCTCCTGAGCCTCTTTGGCGATGGTACGGGCCTCGGCAGCTTGCTTGCCTGCATCGGCACTTTGGCGGGCCAGTTGCTCCTGGATGTTCGATAATTTTTGCCACAACAAGCCGCTGGCACCCAATGACAATGCACAGACAGCTATACAAACCATAGCAACAGGACTGCGCAGCGACGCTGCAACAGCGGTTGTGGCCAGTGGGTCAGGCGTGGGTACAGCTGACGTATCAGGGGCTGCACCAGCGGGGAACGGTGCAGCAATCGGAGGGATTTCAGAGGCTGGGGCAGACGCGGGGTTCATCACATGGATTTTATCGACGCCAGCACCGCGTCCAGACCAGGGCGTGACTCGCAAACAACACCAAAACCCGCATTGCGTGCCGCTTGTGCGATGCGCGGGTGCGTGGCGACCGCGCGAGCGTGTGCCCAGACCTGGTGCGGCAGCCATTGCTGCAAATTGGCAATGGCTTCAGAACTGCTGAAAACCCAAACCGCAGCGGCATCGGTGGAAGCCAGAGCATGCGCACGTTGGGCCGCTGTCCAAGAGGGCATATCTCGCTCGTAAGCCACCACAAAATCAACACTTACACCCTGCGCTTGCAGCTGCTGCGCTAACCAGTCACGTCCCGCCATGGCCCCTTGCGCATCACTGCCGCGCACGATGAGAACACGACGCAAGCCCGCCAATTGCCCCTGCACCCGCTGCCACAGCGCTTCAGAATCGAGCTGGGCCGATTGCGCATCAGGCGCGTCAATGTGGCCTGCGTCCATGCCAGCACGCCAAAGGGCCTGGGTGGTACCGGGGCCAGTTGCCCATGCCCGCCATGAAGCCGGGTTTAACGCGCCAGTCCCCTCAAGATGGGCACTGGCAGCACTGAAAAAATGAGCGACAGCATGGGCACTGACAAACATCACTGCTTGGTAAGTACCGATCTGCGCCCAGGCTGCGGCCAGCGTATCGGGGTTGCGCGTCGGGCGAACAGCGATCAATGGCAACGCCACAGCGGGCCAGTTCTGCTGCGCCAACGCGTCTGCCCATGCCGTGGCATCAGGCTCGGGGCGCGTGACGATCAGCAGGGGCTTGGCCGTCACCATCACACAGCGCTCGTCCACCCGGTCAGCGGGCACCACCGGCACGCAAAGCAGCCGCAGTGCGCGTACCCAGCGCTTGCGCATCGGCCAATGTGGCCACGGCAACGCAGCCTTGCGCCGTCACCAAATCCGCGCTGCCTTCGGGGTCGCCCCAGGCCACGTCCAGGCTCAGTTGATGGCCGTTCACCGTGGCATAAGCCGCCAAGGGCATGGAACAGCTGCCCCCCATAGCGCGGCTGACAGCCCGCTCTGCAGCCACCCTCAACCACGTAGGCTGATCAGCCAGGGGAGCCAAGGCCGCCACCAGATCAGCACGGTCGGCCCGCACTTCAATGCCCAGCGCGCCCTGCCCTGCGGCGGGCAACATCTCGGTAGGTTCAAACACATGGTGGATGCGGTCGGCCAAGCCCAGGCGCTTCAAGCCCGCAGCAGCGAGCACGATGGCTGCATAGTGGCCCTCGTCGAGCTTGCGCAAACGGGTGTCCAGATTGCCACGCAGGGGTTCAATGCGCAAATCCTCACGCCCCAACTGCGCAAACCGTTGGCGTAACAGCACGGTGCGGCGCAGGCTGGAAGTCCCCACCACCGCGCGTTGCGGCAAATCCTGCAGACCCGCCTTGCGGGGCAACTGAGGTGACTGCGGCAGAACCAAAGTGGCCAGATAAGGCGAGACCAAGGCATCACGCGGGTCTTCGCGTTCCATCACACAGGCCAACGCGAAACCTTCGGGTAAGTCCATCGGCACGTCTTTGAGCGAATGCACGGCGATATCGGCGCGACCTTCTTCCAGCGCGGTTTCCAACTCTTTCACGAAAAGGCCCTTACCACCGACTTTGCTCAGCGAGCGGTCCAAAATCTGATCGCCCTTGGTGGTCATGCCCAACAAGGTGACGTGGTGGCCCAGGACTTCTAAACGGGCTTTAACATGCTCGGCTTGCCACAAGGCAAGGCGGCTTTCTCGGGTGGCAATAACGATATTCACAGCAGTAACCGATAGGTAATTTTGGATCGACGGTGATGCTAGCATGGCCCTTGCTTACCGCCTCTTCTGGTGCCCTCTGCCGTTGCCCTCTTTGTGTTCGCCAAATGAAAAAACCAATGACCTCCTCTGCTGACGCCTCCGCCGCCCTGCCCGCCGTAGCCAAGTCCAAAAAAGCGAAAACGCCCCCCGTGGCGGTGACCACCCTGACAGCCCCCCAAGCGGCTGAGCCCATCACCCGCAAACGCACCAACAAAGACCAGCCGCTGATTGACGACATCCGCATGCTGGGCCGGCTGCTCGGTGACGTGATCCGTGAACAAGAAGGCGCTGAAGCCTACAACCTGATTGAGCAAATTCGCAAACTCTCGGTCGCCTTTCGCCGTGATGCCGATCAGGAAGCCGACAAGGCGCTGAAAAAGCTGCTCAAAGACCTCTCAGGCGACCAGACCGTCAGCGTGGTGCGTGCCTTCACCTACTTCAGCCACCTGGCCAATCTTGCCGAAGACCGCCACCACATCCGCCGCCGCACCATCCATGAGCGTGCCGGCGACACCCAGGAAGGCAGCATCGAAGTGGCGCTAGCGCGCTTGCGATGGGCAGGTATAGCACCTAAAACCATAGCAAACACTTTGGCACAAAGCCATGTGTCACCCGTACTGACGGCCCACCCCACAGAAGTACAGCGCAAGAGCATTTTGGATTCCGAGCGCAGCATCGCACTGCTGCTGACCGCACGTGACGAGATCAACGCCCGCCTGACGACTGGCTTGAAAGACGCACTGGCACCCAAGGAACTCGCTGCAAACGAAGCTCAAATCCGTGCCAAGGTCGTGCAGCTGTGGCAAACCCGGCTGCTGCGCTTCTCGAAATTGACCGTGGCAGACGAGGTGGAAACGGCGCTCAGCTACTACGAAGCCACCTTTCTGCGCGAGATTCCCAAGCTCTACGCTTCACTGGAAGCCGAGCTGGGTAACAACACCATCGCCAGCTTCCTCAAAATGGGTCAGTGGATAGGCGGTGACCGGGATGGCAACCCGAACGTCAGCGCAGCTACCCTGGAATACGCACTGCGCCGCCAAGCCGAGGTGGCACTGCGTCACCATTTGACGGAAGTGCATTACCTCGGGGGCGAACTGTCGCAATCAGCCCGCTTGGTGGACGTGTCACCCGAGATGCAAGCCCTGGCTGAACATTCACCGGATCTGAGCGAGCACCGCAAGGACGAACCCTACCGCCGTGCGCTGACCGGCATCTACGCCCGCTTGGCCGCCACACTGAAAGACCTGACCGGGGGCGACGCTGCCCGCCATGCCGTAGCCCCGCAAAACGCCTACCTCAAGTCAGAAGACCTGCTGGCCGATTTGCGCACCATTGACGCGTCACTGCGCCATCACCACGGCGCGGCGTTGGCGGTACAGCGCTTGCGACCCCTGATGCGCGGCGTGGAAGTGTTTGGCTTTCACCTGGCCACCGTTGACCTGCGCCAAAGCTCGGACAAGCACGAAGAAGTCATCGCTGACCTGCTGGCCACAGCGCGCATCGAAGCCAACTACGCCGGGCTGGACGAAGAGGCTAAACGCACACTGCTGCTGGGGTTGCTGAACGACGCTCGCCCGCTGCGGGTGATGAGCGCCACCTACACCGAACTCACGCTGAAAGAGCTGGCCATTTTTGAAGCGGCCAAACGTGCCCGCGAACGCTACGGCGTGCAGGCCATTCGCCACTACATCATCAGCCACACTGAAACGGTCAGCGATTTGCTTGAAGTGCTGCTGCTCCAAAAAGAGGTGGGACTGCTGCGCGGTACGTTGGACGCGCAAGCCACCGTCGATTTGATCGTCTCGCCACTGTTCGAAACGATTGAAGATTTGCGCAACGCCGCGCCCATCATGCGGGCCTTTTACGCTCTGCCCGGCATCGCCGCGCTCATCAAACGCTCAGGCGCTGAGCAAGACATCATGCTGGGCTACAGCGACAGCAACAAGGACGGCGGCATCTTCACCAGCAACTGGGAGCTGTACCAGGCTGAAATCGCGCTGGTCAGCTTGTTTGATGAGTTAGCCAATGCCTACAACATCCAACTGCGGATGTTCCATGGCCGGGGCGGCACCGTGGGCCGGGGCGGTGGTCCCAGCTACCAAGCCATTTTGGCGCAACCCCCCGGCACCGTGCGCGGGCAAATCCGCCTGACGGAACAGGGCGAAGTGATTGGCTCCAAATACGCCAACCCGGAGATCGGCAGACGCAACCTGGAAACCTTGGTCGCCGCCACCCTGGAAGCCACGTTGCTGCAACCCACCAAACCGGCTACAACCCCGTTTTTACAAGCGGCCGAAAAGCTGTCGCGCGCCAGCATGGGTGCCTACCGGGCGCTGGTGTACGAGACACCGGGCTTCACGGAATATTTCTTCAGCTCCACACCCATCCGTGAAATTGCAGAGCTGAACATCGGCTCGCGTCCCGCTTCACGCAAAGCCAACCAGCGTATTGAAGACCTGCGCGCCATACCCTGGGGCTTCAGCTGGGGCCAGTGCCGTCTGACCCTGCCGGGCTGGTATGGCTTTGGCAGTGCCGTCGCCGCTTTCCTGGAAGGCGACAAGGGTAAAAATGACGCCAAAGCCAAGACAGAAGCGCTGGCCTTGCTACAAAAAATGTACCGCAACTGGCCGTTCTTCCGCACGCTGCTCTCCAACATGGACATGGTGCTGGCCAAGAGCGATCTGGCCCTGGCTTCGCGCTACGCTGAGATGGTGGACGATGCCAAGCTGCGCAAAAAAATCTACACCCTGATCGACGCCGAATGGCACCGCACCGCCGATGCACTGACGCAAATCACAGGCGACAAACAGCGCCTGGCAGGCAATGCAGCGCTGCAACGCTCCATCAAACACCGCTTCCCCTACATCGACCCCTTGCACCATTTGCAAGTGGAACTGGTACGCCGTTACCGGGGTGGACAAACGGACGAGCGGGTGCAGACAGGTATCCACATCTCGATCAACGGGATTGCGGCTGGGCTGCGCAATACGGGCTGATCGGAAGGCGGTTGCACTGTCACTAAAAAGCGACATGGTGTGCTGACGCCATGCAGTGCCGTCACTAGAATCAAACGATAGGCTTTGGCCTTCTTTCTTTAACTACCGTTTGCAAAGGCCTCTCATGAAAAAAACCCTCGTCACCTCCGCTTTGGCCCTGACCGCACTGCTGTCGGGTGCCCATGCCAGCGCCCAGAACCTGCAAATGTCCCCTTACCTAGGCGCATCAGGTGGCGTGGCAAACTGGAATGTTGACTGCGCTGGCACCACTTCATGCAAAAAGAACCCCGGTTCGTTGCGCGTGTTTGGTGGCGTTAACGTGATGCCCAATGTGGCTGTGGAATTGACCTACGCCACACTCGGCACGGCCAAAGCCAGTGCCACAGGTACCAACGTTGACGTGAAGGGCAGCAGCTTTGACCTGTCCGGCGTCTACAAATTTGGCGCACCGACCAGTGCTTTTGGCGCGTTTGTCAAAGGCGGATTGGCTTACACCAATGCCAAAGCTACAGCCACCGTTGGCACCACTTCAGGCTCTGACACCAAGAAAGCCTGGGGTCTGCTGCTTGGTGCTGGCGTGACTTACGCTGTCACCGAGAGCTTTGCTTTGCGCGCCGAAGTGGACACGCAAAAAGTGAAATTAACCAACACGTCGGGTAACGTGACCAGCTTCACCGTGGGTGGCCAAGCAACGTTCTAAACAGCGTCCGCAGCACACACTGCACAGCTAAAAAGCCCGCCGGTCTTGCGATCGGCGGGCTTTTTACATGGGGATGAAGAAAAGGCAGCCTACGAACTCGCTTACCTGACCTACAACCTATTCGCCTAAGTAGGCAGCCCGCACCTTGGGGTCGTTCAGCAAGTCTTTGCCGTTGCCGGTCATGGTGATGAGACCAGACTCCATCACATAACCCCGGTCGGCTACCGCCAAGGCGCGGCTGGCGTTTTGCTCGACCAACAAAATCGTCACGCCCTGGGCGTACACATCGCGCACCACTTCAAAAATCTTGTCCACCATGATGGGTGACAGGCCCATGGAAGGCTCATCGAGCAGCAACACTTTGGGTTGGCTCATCAGCGCACGACCCATGGCCAGCATCTGCTGCTCACCACCGGACATGGTGCCTGCCAATTGATCTTTGCGTTCTTTCAAACGGGGGAACAGGGCGAACATTTTGTCGATGTCACGGGCGATCCCGGCCTTGTCGTCACGGATGTACGCGCCCATCAACAAGTTTTCGGTGATGGTCATGCGGGCAAACACGCCGCGCCCTTCCGGCACCATCACCAAGCCCTCTTTGACCAAATCCCAAGCGCCTTTCCCTTTGATGCTTTTGCCCAAGTATTCGATATCACCTTCTTTGACGGGCAGACCACCGGTCACGGCTTTCATGGTGGTGGTTTTACCTGCACCGTTGGAGCCAATCAGCGAGATCAACTCGCCCTCAAAGACTTCAAAATCCACTCCTTTAACGGCCTGGATACCACCGTAGCCGACTTTCAGACTGCTGACTTTGAGCAGTGTCTTTTTGGCGTTGCTCATGTCAATGTCCTCCGGTGCCTAGATAGGCTTCAATCACTTTTTCATTCTTCTGCACGGTAGCGGGCGTGCCTTCGGCAATTTGCTTGCCGTAGTCCAGCACCGTCACGCGGTCACACAAGCCCATGATGAGCTTCACGTCGTGCTCGATGATGAGGATGGTGCGGTTGTCTTTGCGAATACGGTCAATCAGTTCGCGCAGCTGCACTTTTTCAGTGGCATTCATACCCGCAGCAGGCTCATCCAGTGCAATCAATTGCGGGTCGGTGGCCAAGGCACGGGCGATTTCCAAGCGGCGCTGGTCGCCGTAGCTCAGGGTACGGGATTTGTGGTTGGCGTACTTACCCACGCCCACATAGTCCAGCAGCTCTTGGGCACGTTGGGCGATAGCGGCTTCCTCGGATTTGAAACTGGCTGTGCGAAAGATAGCGCCCATCAACCCAGAACTGGTGCGGATATGGCGCCCCACCATCACGTTTTCTAGCGCGGTCATCTCGCCAAACAGGCGGATATTTTGAAAAGTACGGGCAATACCAGCCTTGGCTACCTCATGGACAGCGGTGGGCTGGTAAGGCTTGCCCGCCAACTCAAACGTACCGCTGTCGGGTGTGTAGAGACCGGTGATGACGTTAAAGAATGTTGTTTTACCTGCACCATTAGGGCCAATCAGGCCATAAACCTGACCCCGCTCGATAGTGATACCCACATCGCTCAGCGCTTGCAAGCCGCCAAAGCGCTTGGAGATGCCGGCTACTTTCAGAATAGTTTCTGCCATGTCGTCTCCTTGTTAGCTCTTGGTGTTGGTTTGACCATGGTCCGGCGACGGCCACAGACCTCGAGGGCGCAGCAGCATGATGGAAATCATGGCGACGGCAATCAGCAGTTGACGCAGAATGGCCGAATCCAAACGGCCTCCCGTCATGGCTTGCAAAGGCCCAGCCAAATAGCGCAATGCTTCAGGCATGGCAGACAACAAAATGGCCCCCAAAATAACGCCTGGCAAGTGCCCGATACCCCCCAGCACCACCATGGCAATGATCATGACCGATTCCATCAAACTGAAAGACTCCGGCGATACAAACCCCTGAAACGAAGCAAACATGGCACCGGACACACCGCCAAAGGTAGCCCCCATGCCAAACGCCAACAGCTTCATGTTGCGGGTGTTGATACCCATGGCTTTGGCAGCAATTTCATCTTCACGGATCGCCATCCAGGCACGGCCAATGCGGGACAACTCCAGCCGGTGGCAGACCACAATACTGACCAGCACCAGCACCAAAAACAGGTAGTAGTAGAGGCTCACCGAGGCAATGGTGTAGTCACCTAAGGTCAACGGCTTGCCCAAGTCGAGTCCAAAGAATTTGATCGAATCAATCTGGTTCAAACCTTTGGGGCCGTTGGTGATGTTGACGGGGTGGTCCAGGTTGTTCATGAACACCCGGATGATTTCACCAAAACCCAACGTGACAATCGCGAGGTAATCTCCCCGCAGCTTGAGCGTAGGTGCGCCCAGCAGTACACCAAAGCCCCCCGCCAGCAATGCCCCCAGCGGCACAGCAAGCCACAGCGGCGTGTGCAAACCATTGGGGAACATGGCCGCAATGGCCGGAAAAGTATCCGTCAAATGCGGCGACGCCAGCAGCCCATACATGTACGCGCCCACAGCAAAAAAAGCCACGTAGCCCAAATCAAGCAGACCCGCGAAGCCCACGACGATATTGAGGCCTAAAGCAAGCAACACATAAAGCAGCGCCATGTCGGCAATGCGAACCCAGGCGTTGCCTGCCGTTTGCAGCAGCAAAGGCAGAATAATTAAAGCGGCAGCGCCCGCCAAGTAAACCGCTGTTTTGTTTTGTTTCATAGACACCTCTTAGATTAGGGCTGTGGTGGGGTTGTGAAGCATGGCAGCGCGTTAAGCACGGTCTGCAACACGTTCACCCAGCAAGCCGGAAGGCCGCAGTGTCAGCATGATGATGAGCACGACAAAGGCAAAAATGTCAGAGTAATGGCTGCCCAGCACCCCGCCGGTCAGCGTACCGATATACCCGGCACCGATGGACTCAATCAGCCCCAACAAGATGCCACCAACGACGGCACCGGCCAGATTACCGATACCACCAAACACCGCTGCAGTGAAAGCCTTCAGGCCAGGCAAAAAGCCCATGGTGTGCTGCACGGTGCCGTAGTTGGCTGCCCACATGATCCCGGCAATGGCTGCCAGCACGGCACCGATGATGAAGGTGGCCGAAATCACCATGTCAGGTTTCACGCCCATCAAACCAGCCACTCGGGGATTCTCTGCTGTAGCGCGCATGGCACGCCCCAGCTTGGTGTAGTTCACCAGATACATCAAGGTGGCCAAAGCCACGGCGGTCAGCCCCAAAATCAAAATCTGCGTAGCCGTGATGGATGCACCGGCCAAGTTGTACGGCGCACTGGGCAACAACGTGGGAAAAGGCTTGTAGTTGGGCTTCCAGATGATCATGGCCAGCGTTTGCAGCAAGATAGACATGCCGATGGCCGTGATGAGCGGTGCCAGCTTGGGGCTGTTGCGCAAGGGACGGTAAGCGACTTTTTCAATCACGAAGTTCAACGTGGCGGCTACCACGCAGGCGATCACCATCGAGATGAACAAGACAATCCACCCCGGCGTGCCAGGCATGGCATCCTTCATCAAACCGATGATGGACCAGCTGGTCAGCGCACCCACCATCAGCACTTCGCCATGGGCGAAGTTGATGAGGCCGATGATGCCGTACACCATGGTATAGCCCAAGGCGACCAGCGCATACATGCTGCCCAGCACCAGACCGTTGATGATCTGCTGAAGAAAAATTTCCATAGAGTTCTCCGTTATGCGGCTGACATAGCTTGCCGCATGGGTTGTGCACGTTTTATTCGGCCATTCAGTCCTGCAATCAGCTGGGTGCGTGCGCACTGGCTGAGCGCCGAGTGGGTGACAATTTGAAAAGCAAACTGCTGTTAAGCAATTTGCTCGCCAAGGGATCGCACAGCGCTGACAAGACGGGTTAAGGCTCAAACAGTGGACGGGATTTTAGCCATGCAGGGCACCAAAATTGGGCATTACAAGGAAACGTTTGACCCGTGTTTACCCTGCGGGCAAAACACCCCAATGCGGGTATTCAAAGCGCTTTAAACGGCGCCTGAACCCTCATTACCCACATCGGCAGCGCCCACGGCCTGCCCATTCAAGCGCCGCAATTCACGCAGGCGCGCTGCGATTTGGCCCTCCAATCCACGCTCTACCGGTTGGTAAAAATGAGGGGGGGCCATGTCATCAGGCCAGTAGCGCTCGCCTGCGGCAAAGCCGTCTTCTTCATCGTGGGCGTAGCGGTAATCGCGGCCGTAGTTCAGCGATTTCATCAGCTTGGTAGGTGCATTGCGCAGGTGCAGGGGCACAGGCCGTGTGCCGTCTGCCTTCACAAAAGCCTGCGCTGCTTTATAGGCTTTGTAGACGGCGTTGGACTTGGGCGCCATAGCCAAAAACACCACGCACTGCGCCAGCGTCAGCTCGCCCTCGGGCGAACCCAGGCGTTCGTACACGTCGTTGGCATCAAGGGCCATGCGCAAGGCCCGGGGATCAGCCAAGCCAATGTCTTCGCTGGCCATGCGGATCAGGCGGCGCGCCAGATAGCGCGGATCTGCACCACCATCGAGCATCCGGGCAAACCAGTACAGCGCTGCATCGGGGTCTGAACCGCGCACAGATTTGTGCAAGGCCGAGATGGTGTCGTAAAACTGCTCGCCGCCTTTGTCGTAACGGCGCATGCGTTCGCCCAACACACGCAGCAGCCATACATCAGTGATTTCGGTGTGTTTTTCGCTGGCAGCAGCCACGGCCAGCGTCTCCAAGGTGTTGAGCAAGCGCCGGGCATCGCCATCGGCGTAGGCAATGAGGCGATCAATTGCTACTCTTTCTATAGCTGGCAAAGCTCGCAGAGATTGTGCATGGGCAATGATTTGGCCTAAATCGTCGCTGGAGAGTGGTTGCAAAACATACACGGCCGCCCGCGACAACAAAGCCGAGTTCACCTCGAAAGAAGGGTTCTCGGTGGTCGCACCAATGAAGGTGAACAGACCACTCTCCACATGCGGCAAAAACGCGTCTTGCTGGCTTTTGTTGAACCTGTGAACTTCATCGACAAACACAATCGTGCGCCGCCCAGTCGGGCCTTGCAGCAAATCCCCCTGGGCGACGGTATGGCCTTTGACCAGCAATGCCTGCTCCACCGCTTCTCGGATGTCTTTGATACCGCCCAAAACAGCAGAGATGGTGATGAACTGCGCATCAAATGCATTGGCCATCAGCCGCGCAATGGTGGTCTTGCCAACACCGGGCGGCCCCCAGAGGATGCAGCTGTGCGGCTGGCCCGACTCGAATGCGATACGCAGCGGCATACCTTGGCCAAGCAGTTGCTGCTGACCTATGACTTCGCCCAGAGTTTTAGGGCGCAGGCGTTCAGCGAGAGGTTGATGGCTACTGCCGGATGACATCCGCACCCGCCGGTGGTTTGAACTGAAAATTGTCAGCGCCCTGCGCCAGATTCGTCTGCACATGGGTAAAGCTCAGCACCGAGCGCTGACCAAAGCTGTCCTGGATCTCCAACGCCGCCAGATCCACGCCTCTGAAACCCACACGGATGCTTTGCAGTTGACCGTCTTTGCTCTTGGGCGTGGCAAGCACCCATTGCAAGCCGTCTTTCTCGGGTTCGGCTTGCAACGTGAAATCAGCTTGCAGCGCTTTCAAATCGGGTGCAGAAGCAATCAGCGCGGCGGGGGTGGAACCCAACACCGCCCCTTGCTTACGGGTGGTGACCTGGTTCAAATCAACGTCGTACAGCCACAGGGTTTGACCGTCAGCAACGATAAGCTGCTCAAAGGGTTTTTTGTAACTGAACTTGAAACGGTTAGGACGCTGAAATTCAAAGCTACCGGTGGAAGAGCGAGGTTTGGCGACTTGCCCCTCTTTGGACGGCGAGGTGACGGTCTGGGTGAAGTCGGCGCGGCCGCTTTTGGCAGTTTTAACGAAGACTTCAAGGCTTTCCAGGCCATCAGCGCAAGCCAGATGGGCGCACCCAGCTATCAAAAGAGTAGCAATTGCAGTTCGAGAAAAAAATGTATTCATGTGACCGTTAACGTGGCTAGACCCGAAAAGGGCGACGGCTCGTCTACTCCGCCCGTGCGGGCACCAAAATATCACGCTGTCCGCTGGTGCTCATGGCGCTGACCAGCCCGGCCTTTTCCATGTCTTCCACCAAGCGGGCGGCACGGTTGTAGCCGATCTTCAAATGACGCTGCACCAAAGAGATGCTGGCTTTGCGGTTCTTCAGAACGACTTCGACAGCCTGGTCGTACATCGGGTCTTTCTCGCCGCTGCTATCACCGTCGCCACCGGAGGGGCAGTCTTCGCCATCGACGGTGCCACCTTCGAGCACGCCGTCGATGTAATTAGGCTCACCTTGCGATTTGAGGTAACTCACCACGCGGTGAACTTCTTCGTCACTGACAAATGCACCGTGTACACGGATAGGTAAACCGGTGCCGCTGGGCATGTAGAGCATGTCCCCCATGCCCAGCAAGGCTTCAGCGCCCATTTGGTCGAGGATAGTGCGACTGTCGATTTTGCTGCTGACCTGGAAGGCGATGCGGGTAGGGATGTTGGCTTTGATGAGGCCGGTAATCACGTCCACGCTGGGGCGCTGGGTAGCCAAAATCAGGTGGATACCCGCAGCGCGGGCTTTTTGGGCCAGACGAGCGATCAGCTCTTCGATCTTTTTGCCCACCACCATCATCAAGTCGGCCAACTCGTCGATCACCACCACGATGTGGGGCAGGCGATCCAGCGGTTCGGGGGATTCCGGCGTCAGGGAGAAGGGGTTGTAGATGAACTCTTCGCGGGCGGTGGCATCGTCAATTTTGGTGTTGTAGCCCGCCAAATTGCGAACGCCCATTTTACTGAGCAGCTTGTAGCGCCGCTCCATCTCGGCCACGCACCAGTTCAAGCCGTGGGCAGCCTGCTTCATGTCGGTGACAACAGGCGCCAGCAAGTGGGGAATGCCCTCATAGACCGACATTTCGAGCATCTTGGGGTCGATCATCAGCAGGCGAACATCCCGTGCTTCGGCTTTGTAGAGCAGGCTCAAAATCATCGCGTTGATACCGACAGATTTGCCAGAACCGGTGGTACCGGCCACCAAACAATGCGGCATTTTGGCCAAATCGGCCACGACGGGGTTGCCAATGATGTCTTTGCCCATGCCCATGGTCAGCATGGATTTGGCTTCGTTGTACACCTTGGAGCCCAAAATTTCGCTCAGGCGAATGGTCTGGCGGCGGGCGTTGGGCAGCTCCAGCGCCATGTAGTTTTTGCCAGGAATGGTTTCCACGACGCGGATCGACACCAAGCTGAGCGAGCGTGCCAAGTCCTTGGCCAAACCGACGATCTGCGAGCCTTTGACACCTGTGGCTGGCTCAATCTCATAGCGGGTAATGACGGGGCCAGGAGACGCCAGCACCACGCGCACCACCACACCGAAGTCTTTGAGTTTCTTCTCAATCAAACGGCTGGTCATCTCCAGAATGTCGGGGGACACGGTTTCCTGGTGAACCAAAGCCGGGTCGAGCAAGCTGACTTGCGGCAAAGGGCTGTCGGGCAACTCGTTGAACAGGGGGTTCTGCTTTTCTTTAGCGATGCGCTCGCTTTGCGCGATGGCTGCCACAGCAGGCTCGATGGGCACAGGGGCAGCGCGTGGGCGTGACGGAACAGGAACGATGGCAGAGACGGACGGTACAGGCATGACAGCCACAATGGCTTCATCAGCGGCGATGAACACCGCATCCAGCGAAGGTGCGCTGACGGGCTCAATCCAATCTACCTCCCGCTGCGTGCCAGGGGCGTCTGCCGTGACAGCGTCCAACGCACTCAGTTTCGGCTCTACCCGCACTTTGCGTGGTGCCGGAGCCGCAGGGGTTACCAATGTGGACTGGGGCGGGGCAACCGGTGTCAAAAAGTCCCCGGCACTGGGCTCAATGTCCTCACGCTCAATCACCGCTTGTTTCCCGATCTCCACATCTTGCGCCATTTCACGCTTGGCACGGCTGGTGGCAATCAAACCACCCAGGGCTGCACCTAGGCGCTCGGCCAAGTGACCCCATGAAAATCGAAAAACGAGGGAAGCACCCAACACGCCGATACTGATCCACGCCAAACCGGAACCCGCAAAACCCAGCCACTTGCTGCTCAAGGGCCCCAGAACATAGCCAAGCACCCCACCGGCGTGACCGGGTAACAGCGCTTCGAACCGGTACAGGCGACTCCATTCCAGCGAACAACTGGCACAAATCAGACAAGCCAACCCTGCAAAAAAAACCACGCGGCTGTGCTTCCAGTTGGGAACGGCGTCTGGCACACTGCCCCTCATCCAACGGGCCAGCAAAGCCAGCCACAGACGCAAACCGACAGCCAAAATCCACCACACTGAAAATCCCAGCATGAAGTAGCTGAGGTCAGCCACCCAAGCGCCAAATCGGCCACACCAATTACGAAGCGCGTCTCCTGCACCAGAACTGGTCCAGGCAACGTCTTGCGTCGAATAGCTGACCATGGCCATGAGCCAAAAGCCGAATACAAAAAAACCAGCCACCAACAGGGCCTCGCGCACGAAGCGGCGAAACCCCAGCTGTTGCGGGGTTTGCGTGCCATTGGGCATGTTCAGGGTATTGAGAGAATAGGTCATGGACTCAGCAAAATTAGCACGGGACTGAGCTTAACCAATAAAACCACACCACAGCAGCAACCCCAGCAGATGGCTGCAGTTTGTGCCCGCTCTGTGCTGAATTAGTAGGCGCTGGCAGCGAGCCGGTCTTTGATTTGAATGGCGCCATGCTCCAGCGTCTCGATGAAGCCACGCTCTTCGAGGTCTTTCATGACGCGGCTGACCATCTCGCGCGAAGCACCCACCATTTTGGCGATGTCCTGGCGCGAAATTTTTTCACGGATCAACAACTGTCCATTCAGGTCTGGGGCTGCAGATTCCAACAGGACACGGGCCACACGGCCATAGACGTCCATCAAAGCCAGGGATTCGATATTGCGGTCAGCACGGCGCAAGCGCTGAGTCAAGCCGCGCAAAATGGCGAATGCGACGCTGGCAGGGTCAGGCATGCACTTGTTGAACTCTGTACTGCTCAGCAACAGCACATCGGTTTGCACCTCGGCACGCACCGACGCCGAATGCGGCTCGTTGTCGATCAAGCTCATCTCACCGATGTAATCGCCCTGACCCATGGTGGCCAAGATCACTTCACGTCCACGGGTGTGACTGGTGATCACGCGTGCGCGGCCTGACAGCAAGACATACAGGGTGTTGGATTTCTTACCCTGCTCCACAATCATTTCACCGCGCTTGTAACGTCGCTTGACCACAGCGTTCGCCATCGACTCTGCGTGCTGGTCGGTCAGCACCGAAAAGAGCGGTACCCGGCGAATCAAATCCAAATTCGAGACCATCGTCACTTTTAGTTCTCCCACAGCTGAAATGCCTCACCTTTTTATACACGCGACAGTATCGCCGCTACTTGCTTTTCACAGCCAAGCCCGCAACCTGTAAAAATAGAGTGCATTCTGTCGTGTGACAGCGTAACTGTAAACACCGCCCGCGTGCCGCAAAGCACCGCTGGTCATTTTTATCCTTCAACTTGCAGCCCTATGAGTTCCACCAAACACGCGAAAGTCCTGATCCTAGGCTCTGGCCCCGCCGGTTATTCGGCAGCCGTCTATGCCGCCCGTGCCAATTTGAACCCTGTGCTTATCACCGGTATCGCCCAAGGTGGCCAACTGATGACGACCACCGAAGTAGACAACTGGCCTGCTGATGTGCACGGTGTACAAGGGCCTGAGCTGATGCAACGGTTTTTGGAGCATGCGCAGCGCTTCAACACCGAAATCATTTTTGACCACATCAACAAAGTCAACCTGACACAAAAGCCCTTCACACTGACAGGTGACAGTGGTGAATACACCTGTGACAGCTTGATTATTGCAACCGGTGCATCGGCCATGTACCTGGGCCTGCCCTCAGAAACCAAGTTCCAGGGTCGGGGCGTTTCCGGCTGTGCCACTTGCGATGGATTTTTCTACCGCAACGAGGTGTGCTGCGTGGTCGGCGGTGGCAATACCGCCGTAGAAGAGGCGCTGTACCTCTCGAACATCGCAGCCAAGGTGTATTTAGTGCATCGCCGCGACAAATTCAAAGCCGAAGCCATTTTGATCGACAAGCTGATGGACAAAGTCAAAGCGGGCAAGATTGAACTCAAATTGATGAGCACCTTGGACGAAGTGCTGGGTGACGCCAGCGGCGTGACAGGCGTTCGCCTGAAAAGCACCACCACGGGCGACACCGAAGATTTGACGCTCAAAGGCTGCTTCATCGCCATCGGCCATGCGCCCAATACCGAATTGTTCAACGACCAATTGACACTGGAGAACGGCTACATCGTCACGCAAAGCGGGCTCAAAGGCTTTGCCACCATGACGAGCATCCCGGGCGTGTTCGCGGCGGGCGATGTGCAAGACCATGTGTACCGCCAGGCCATCACCAGCGCAGGCACAGGGTGCATGGCTGCGCTGGACGCGCAACGTTATCTTGAACAGCAGCCCACACAATAAGTTTATAATCGTAGACTTTGCCAAAATTGATCGGTTTTCTGAACCGACTCAATCCAAAGCAAAAGGGGTTTACCGCCACCCACAAATCAGGCGAGGTGAGGCTGAATTGCCCAGGCAAACACCACGGTCTACACAGACTGTGCGTAATTGCCATCGGGCACCAGCCGTTTCAAACTTATCGGAGTGACCTTTATGGCACGCGTATGTGAAGTCACGGGCAAAGGCCCAATGGTGGGCAACAATGTTTCCCACGCCAACAACAAAACCAAGCGTCGGTTCCTGCCGAACCTGCAAAGCCGCCGTTTCTGGGTGGAAGCAGAAAACCGCTTCATCCGCTTGCGCGTGTCCAACGCTGCTTTGCGCCTGATCGACAAGAATGGTATTGAATCCGTGCTCGCAGATTTGCGCGCTCGCGGTCAAGCCTAATCCCACCAACGTCACACAGGAGCACTCTCATGGCGAGCAAAGGCGGACGCGAAAAAATCAAGCTGGAATCTACTGCAGGTACCGGCCATTTCTACACCACAAGCAAGAACAAGAAGACCACCCCGGAAAAACTTCTGATGATGAAGTTTGACCCGAAGGCGCGTAAGCATGTGGAATACAAGGAAATCAAACTGAAGTAATTCAGCTTGACCCTATAAAAAAGCCGCTGAATTCAGCGGCTTTTTTATTGCCCTCGCACCGTGCGTACAACACAGTCCGAGGAAATGACAGGCAAATCAGGCGTGGGCGGCGCGCAGACGCATCGAGAACTCTTGCAGTGCAGCGATCCCGCTCTCTTCAGCGCGGCGGCACCATGCCTGCAAATCATGGGTCAACTGTTCGCGAGACTGCGAGGTGTTGAGCCACATTTGGCGCAGCTCTTCGCGCATCACCACCATTTTGTCGAGCACCGGGTTAACGGCACGGGCTTGCGCCAGCTGACCCACTGCACCCGCAGGCACTTTGTCGGCATCGCGGTGCAGCCAACGTTTGGCGGCCTTCATCACAGTCAGGTTGGCGCTGGCGGCTTCACCTTTAGATTTCATCGTGGCGATCTCGTTTTTGCAAGTTTCGCGCATGCCCCGAGCGTAACCAGCCATCACTTCATAACGGTTGGCAATCAAGGCTTCTAAAGTCTTCTCGTCAGCGACAGGACGGATAGCACCCAGTTGCAGCTTGGGCGGCGTCTTTTTGACCTTGGCCCAGCCGATTTTTTCCATCATACTGATATAGAACCAGCCCACATCAAACTCGTAAGGTTTGACCGAAAAACGGGCCGAAGTGGGGTAGGTATGGTGGTTGTTGTGCAGCTCTTCGCCGCCAATCAAGATACCGATGATGGACACATTACGGCTGCAATCCGGAGATTCAAAATTGCGGTAACCCCAGTAATGGCCAACGCCGTTGATGACGCCTGTTGCCCACACAGGAATCCAGGCCATCTGAACGGCCCACACCGTCATGCCTGCAGCACCAAACAGTGCCAAGTCAATGATCATCATCAAAGCCACGCCTTGCCAACTGAAACGGGTGTACAAATTACGCTCAATCCAGTCGTCGGGGGTACCGTGACCGAAACGAGTGATCGTTTCCATGTTTTTAGACTCTGCGCGGTACAGCTCTGCGCCTTCAAGCAGCAGTTTTTTGATACCACGCGTCTGTGGGCTGTGCGGATCTTCTTCTGTTTCGCACTTGGCGTGGTGCTTACGGTGAACTGCAACAAACTCTTTGGTCACCATGCCGGTGGTCAGCCAGAGCCAAAACCGCAAGAAATGCGAGGGAATGGGCCCCAAATCGAGTGCACGATGGGCCTGGTGACGGTGCAAGTACACCGTGACACCAATGATGGTGAAGTGGGTGGCAATCAAGGTGAACAACACGATTTGCCAAATGGAAAAATCCAAAAGACCGTGGGCCAACCAATTCACTAGGGCATCAAAAATCATCATAGAGAAAGAGTCCTACTTCCGATAAGGTACGAGATTGTGCCTGCTTTTCGTGTTTTCAGGGGTATTTTTTAGCTGAGGCACAGGGGTTTTAACGTCATTTACCTCTAACTTCAGCATAGTTAGGTACCAACTGAGTCATTTCAAGCAGGTTAGACGACGAAACCATGGTTTCGAATCCAACCGGCAAACTCCTCGCAATTGGCCTATTTACGCGTCCACACAGCGGCAAAAAAACCATCTGTGGAATGCCGATGTGGCCACAAACGCAGGAAAGGCCCGCTGCACAAACCCTCTGCGCCCTCCACTTTCAGCTGCGTCAGCAGGGGTGCCACTTCGACAGGCGTGAATTCAGGGTTGGCGGCAGTGAAGGCCAGCGCGACTTCTTCGTTCTCTTGTGGCAACAGGCTGCACGTCGCATACACCAAGCGCCCACCGGGCTTGAGCAAGCGGGCGGCGCTTTGCAAAATAGCCGTTTGCAGCGTGACCTGCTCTTGCACTGTTTTGACGCTTTGACGCCATTTCAGATCGGGGTTGCGGCGCAAGGTGCCCAAACCCGAGCAGGGTGCATCCACCAGCACGCGGTCAATCTTGCCTGCCAGGCGCTTCACACGGTCATCGCGCTCATGGGCAATGGCAGTGGGGTGGACGTTGCTCAGGCCGCTACGGGCCAAGCGAGGCTTCAGCGCTGCCAACCGATGGGCAGAATTGTCAAACGCGTACAAGCGACCCGTGTTGCGCATGGACGCACCAATCGCCAGCGTTTTGCCACCCGCACCCGCACAAAAGTCCACCACCATCTCGCCCCGGTGGGCATCAAGCAGCAGGGCTAGCAGTTGCGAGCCTTCGTCTTGCACTTCCACGGCACCCCGGTTGAAGGCATCGAGTTTGGCGAGGTTGGGCTTGCCCTCCACGCGCAGACCCCATGGGGAAAACGGTGTGACCGTGGTCTTAATTGCTCCGTTTTTGCTAGCGGTAGCAGCAATCTCAGCTTGTACTTCAGCGCGTTTGGCGACAAAAGTATTGACACGCAAGTCGAGGGGTGCGCTTTGGTTCAAGGATTCAACCAACGGCCAAAAATCATCGCCTAACTGCGCTTTGAGCGGCGTGACCAACCATTCGGGCAGGTTATGGCGGTGGCGATCGAGCAAATCAGCTGTTTTGATGCCGTCGCAAGCATCCAGCCACACTTTTTCGTGGTCCATCAACGCGCTCTTCAGGAAATCGCGTGCGCCGGTACCGTGGGCGAAACCCAAAATGGCGAGGCGGCGCTCTTTGGGGCCAGAGCCTGAAGGCGCAAAGTGTTCAAACAACAGCCGTTTGCGCAGCACGGCGTAAACAGTATCGGTCAAGGTCGCGCGTTCACGCGGGCCGAACTCTTTGTGTTCGCGGAAAAAACGGGAAACCACGGCGTCGGCTGGGTGGTCAAACTTAAGGGACAGGGCGACGAGTTCTGTACAGGCGTCGAGTAGGGCTTTGGGATGCATAGGGGGCTATTGTCCCACTGGCATCCCAACATGCCAAAATTCTGCATGACAACCCTATTGCCCAACGAGCCACTCGACGCTGTTCCCCCCGCGCTGCAAACACCGCCCGGTCTCTACCAACACTACAAAGGCATGCGTTATGAAGTGCTGGGCACCGTGCGCCACAGCGAAACGCTGGAGCCCATGACGCTCTACCGCGCACTCTACGGCGAACACGGGCTGTGGGTACGGCCAGCGGCCATGTTCCGGGAAACAGTGGTAATTGAGGGGGTAACGCAAGCACGCTTCCAATACCTGACCCTGGCCGAAAGTACCGGTAGCGCAATCTAGATAGGCACTGACGACTTCTATTTTGATAGCAATGAAGGGCTGCGCGGCAGCACCACGCTCGCCACCAGCCCGCTACCGTCCACGGCATCCCGGTTGCGCAGCACCACATCCCCCCCATGGCGGCGCGCCACATCATGTGCAATGGACAAGCCCAGCCCCACCCCGCCGTGGGCACGGTTGCGTGAGGCTTCCACCCGGTAAAACGGGGCCAGCACCCGGGTGAGTTCCTCAGGGGCCAGCCCTGGCCCCCGGTCAAACACCTCAATACGCACCTCGGTGGCGCTGTCGGTCAAGCGAATGTCGGCCTGCTTGCCGTAGCGCAGAGCGTTTTCCACCAGATTCTCAACACACCGCCGTAGCGCAGACACCTGCGCCAAAAGCGGCTCTGCCCCGCCCTCACAACGTACCTGCTGACCACAGGCGCAGTGGTCTTCAGTGAGCGTATCCATCAAGGCCGCCACATCCAGCAGCACGAAAGGCTCCGCGTCAGCGCCCGTCACGAGGTAATCCAGCGTCGCCGTCACCATCGCGTCCATCTCCTTCACATCACGCTGAAAAGCACTGCGCTGGGTGGCATTGGCCAACCCCTCGGTACGCAAGCGCAGACGGGTCAAGGGCGTGCGCAAGTCGTGCGAAACCGACGCCACAAAGCGGTCACGGCCGGCCAGCTGCTGGCGAATTTGAGCTTGCATTTGGTTGAACACCCGACTCGCCTCGCGGCATTCGGTGGTCCCGTCTTCGGGCAGAGGAGGTCGGTCGATGTTGCGGCCCAGCTCGTCAGCAGCGCGGGCCAAGCGCTTCATCGGCTCGGACAGCCAGCGCGCACCAATCCACGCGGCGAACATCAGGGCAGCCAAGCGCACGCCAATGTCCATCAGCAAGTTGGCGGGCATGAGTGGAGGAGGCAACGAAGGAGATGATGAAGGAGATAACGAGGGTGGCAGCTGGGGTGCCAACGCGTGGTTCGGGGAAGATGCCATGGACGGGTGCCCCGGTGGTAGGCCGTGCGGGTGTGGCATGAACTCAAACATGACGGTCAACGCCAGCACATGGCTGCTCAGCACCGCCACAAAAAGCAACAACGCGAGCCGCCCAAACAGGGTTTTGGGCAGGCAGCGCGCGGCCAGCCGCGCCAGACGGGCCTTCATGGCGGACTCAGGCCCAGCCTTGCAAAGCTTGCCCTTGCACCGATTGCACGTTGAACATATAGCCTGCCCCGCGCACCGTTTTAATCATGGACGGCTCGCTGGGGTCGTCGGCCAGCTTTTGGCGCAGCCGCGAAACCAGCAGATCAATGCTGCGCTCGAACGAGTCCATCCCCCGGCCTCGCGCTTTTTCCATCAGCTGGTCACGGCTGAACAAGCGGCGTGGCATGGTCAAAAAAGTGCTTAACAAGCGGAATTCAGCGGTAGACAGCGGCACGACCACGCCCGTGGGCGAGGTCAAACAACGCACTTCACGGTGCAGCACCCAGCCGTCAAACTGGATGTGGTTGCTGGCCATGAAGTCACGGTGAGCATCAGAGTGGTTCGCAGCACTGTCAACCTCGGCTTTGACGCTGCGTTCAAGCTGACGGCACGTGTCCCCGTCGTCTCCTTGGCGCAGCCGAACGCGCCGCAGCACGGTCTGGATACGGGCCACCAGCTCTCGCGGCTCAAAAGGTTTGGTGATGTAGTCGTCCGCCCCCGATTCCAACCCAAGTACCCGGTCAACCCACTGGGCACGGGCGCTCAGCATGATGATGGGCAAACGGGACTGGGCACGGATCTCGTGGGCCAGGCTCAGCCCGTCAGCACCAGGGAGCATCCAGTCCAGCACCACCAGATCAATGTGCTGGGTGGCCAGCTGCTGGCGCATGGTCACGGCGTCACACGCGGCATGGGTTTGCAGCCCGTAGCGCTTGAGGTAATCGCAGAGCAAGGCCGTGATGTCCGCATCATCATCGACCACCAAAATTTGCGCCATGTTGTGTGTGCTGAAGTGGGGGGAAAGACCGTCCAGGTCACTTCAGACTTCGCTGAAGTTATAAAAACCAGTCTACCGAGGGGCCTGCCGCCTCAAAAGCCCAAACAGCGCGGCATAAACCTGCCAATTTCCCGGTTTGAGGCCGCCCGCAGACCGCTCTTGTTACAAAGCAGACAAACTGCGTTTACCTGCAACGCCAACAATAAACGCCACTGCACCAAAGCAGCAACGCGTCATCCGTGGCTGTGCCCCCGGGTTGGCACATTTCAACGACTCGGAAAGGAATCTCCCATGAGTACCGTGAGCGCAGTGAGTGGCAGCAGCAATGCCAGCAGCGCGTGGTCAGCGATGGCCGCCCAGCGCAGCAAGATGCAAGAAAAAATGTTCGCCAAGGTAGACACTGACGGCAGCGGCAGTGTCGACGCCAAAGAGCTGCAAACCGTGATGGACAAGGTGGCCAAGAAAACCGGTGTGGCCAGCACGACCACCGCCGCCGAACTGCTGGCAAAAGCCGATACCAATGGCGATGGCACGCTCGACAGCAGCGAGCTGGGCACAGCCATGAAAAGCATCATGCCGCAGCCCTCAACGGCGCAGTTCGCCCAATCCCGAGGCGGTGGTGGGCCACCTCCACCAGAGGGCGACGGTGACGGCGATGGCGGAAAAGCGGGTGGGGCAAGTGGCGCAAGCAGCACCCAAAGCACCAGCTTGGACCCCCTGGACACCAACCAGGATGGCACCGTCTCTGAAGCTGAACGCGCCGCCGGTGCGGCCAAAGAAGCTATTCAGGCCCTGTTCAAAGCGGCAGACACCAATGGCGACAGCAAAATCAGCACAGACGAATCCACCGCATTCGTGCAAAAGCTGACGGCAGCATTCGCTGCCCGCACGTCATCAAGCAGCACCTCCAGTGACAGCAGCAGCACCAACAGCGGCAGCACACGGCAGGCAGACCTGTCCAAAATGCTGGCCCAGCTGTTTCAAAAACAGTACGACCAGATCGCTTCCGGCATGACCAGCAGTACTGGCACACGGCTCAGTACAGTGGCTTGATCGCTTTCAAGTGACGTTGAAACTGCATTGAAAGTCCTGTAACCCGTGGGGCCACGAGCCCGTCAGTAGACGAACCATCGGGGTACAGGCATAGCAAGCCATTCCGGCTTCTACAGCTTATCTGATGGACTTCAGCAGCTATATTTTTGGAAGCAATTGCGCAATCGCCTGCGGGTACAGCCGGTGCTCTTGCGTCAGCACCCGGGCTTGCAGGGTGTCTGCGGTGTCATCGGTCAACACTGGCACCACCGCTTGCGCCAGTATCGGGCCATGGTCAAGCTCAGCCGTCACTTGGTGCACCGTCACCCCTGCCACCTTGCAGCCGGCGTCAATCGCCCGCTGGTGTGTGTGCAGGCCGGGAAAGGCGGGCAGCAGCGACGGATGGATGTTCAGCATGCGTCCGGCATAGCGCCCCACAAAATCCGGCGTGAGGATGCGCATGAAACCCGCCAACACCACCAAGGCAGGTTGATAGCGGTCAACCACCTGTGCCAATTCAGCGTCAAACGCCTCCCGTGACGCGAAGGCCTTGTGGTCAACCACGGCGGTGGCAATGCCTTGGTCGCGTGCGAACACCAAACCCTTGGCATCCGCCTTGTTGCTGATGACCGCAGACACACGGGCATCCAGGCGTTTGGCCCATCCCTCGCGCGCAGCCGCATGCACGATAGCAGCCATGTTGGAGCCGCCGCCAGAAATCAAAATCACGATGTTCTTCATACGGCTGATTATCCCAGCGCACAGCCCCGCATTTCGACATCAATCCCAGCGTGTTTTGGCATCAATGCAGGCATGCATTGCCGCTAGCATGGTGGGCCACGTCACACGGAACACAACGAGGAATTCCCATGCTCAAGCTTTATATCGGCAACAAAAACTACTCCTCCTGGTCAATGCGCCCCTGGGTGCTGCTGACACAAGCAGGCATTGCCTTCGAAGAAGTGATGCTGCGCTTTGACGCCTTCACCGCAAATTCCAACTTCAAACAACGGCTGGGCAAACTCAGCCCCGCAGGCCGCGTGCCCGTGTTGGTGGACAGCGACCTGAACGATGTGGTCGTTTGGGACACCCTGGCCATCGCCGAATACGTTGCAGAAAAATACCCGGATCGCCAGCTTTGGCCCAGCGCCCCCGCCGCCCGTGCCCGCGCACGCAGCATCTGTGCCGAAATGCACTCAGGCTTCCAAGCGCTGCGAGGTGCCTTCCCAATGAACATCGAAGCCAGTCTGCCAGACACAGGCCGCCTTCTTCTGCGCGACCGCCCTGCCGTGCGGCAAGATTTGGCCCGTATCGACGAAATGTGGAGCGAACTGCTGACCGAACACGGCGGCCCCTTGCTGTTTGGTGAATTCACCATCGCCGACGCCTATTTCGCACCGGTGTGCATGCGCATCATCAGCTATGGCCTGCCCGTGTCGCCTGCGGTGGCGGCTTATGTGGCGCGGGTCAAAGCCCTGCCCGGCGTGGCCGCGTGGATCAATGAAGCGCTGGCAGAAAAAGACTTCATTGATTTTGAGGAGCCGTACCGGCTGGAGCGTTAAACCGCCAGCCTGGGCCGCCAGCCCTCCAAACCTTAAACTCCGACCATGAAAACATACATGGTCGGTGGCGCGGTTCGCGATCACCTTTTAGGCTTGCCCATCGTTGACCATGACTGGGTCGTCGTCGGAGCCACCCCTGCGCAGATGCTGGCCCAAGGCTTCATCGCCGTTGGCAAAGATTTCCCCGTCTTCCTGCACCCCCACACCCACGAGGAATACGCCCTCGCCCGCACCGAGCGCAAAACCGCGCCCGGCTACACCGGTTTCGCCGTCCACGCCGCCCCCAGCGTCAGCTTGGAAGAAGATTTGGGGCGGCGTGACCTGACTATCAATTCAATAGCTGCTCTAGCCCAACCAGTAAACGGAGAAGGCCTGTTTGACACTCCATTTCACACCTTGATTGACCCCCACAACGGCCAGCAAGACCTGCGTGACAAGGTGTTGCGCCACGTCACCGACGCTTTCCGTGAGGACCCCGTGCGCATCCTGCGCCTTGCCCGCTTCGCGGCCCGGTTCACCGATTTCAGCGTCGCGCCAGAAACCATGACGCTGATGTGCGAGATGGTGGATGCCGGTGAAGTCGATGCCCTGGTGCCCGAGCGAGTCTGGCAAGAACTCTCACGCGGCATGATGGAGGCCCTTCCCTCGCGCATGTTCAACGTGCTGCGCGACTGCGGCGCACTGGAGCGCCTGCTGCCCGAAGTCAACGCCCTGTGGGGCGTCCCCCAGCGTGCGGACTACCACCCCGAAGTGGACACGGGCATTCACGTGATGATGGTGCTGGACATGAGCGCCCGCCTGCGCACGCCCCTGCCGGTGCGCTTCGCCTGCCTGACGCACGACCTGGGCAAAGCCACCACCCCCGCCGACATTCTGCCCCGCCACATTGGCCACGAAGAGCGCAGCTTTCGTCTTCTGAAACCCTTCTGCCAGCGCCTGCGCACACCCACCGACTGCCGCGAACTCGCTGAAGTCGTCACCCGCGAGCACGGCAACATCCACCGCAGCGGCGATTTCAACCCCGCAGCCCTGGTACGCCTGCTGGAACGCTGCGACGCATTGCGCAAACCCCAACGCTTCGCCGATGCGCTCTTGGCGTGCGAATGCGATGCACGGGGACGGCTGGGGCTAGAGGAATCCGCCTACCCACAGCGGGAAAAGCTGCTGGCCGTGCTGGCAGCAGCGCAGGGAGTTGCTACGGAATCAGTAGCTAATGCAGCTCTACTGGCGGGCGCTAGCGGGCCAAAAATTGGGGAAATGATTCATGCGGCGCGGGTGGAGGCGGTGCGGACATCCCTTTTTGACCGTATCACACCGAAATCGCAATGATCCCATTCAGCTCACTGCAAGCCGCCTCAAACACCGCAGGCGGAATTTGCTTCCACGGATGAGGCCTCGCTCCTCTGCTGCGCCAAGCGAATGATTTGGGCTGGTGCGCCAACACATAGCACACCTCGCCTTTTGCCGTCACGAACTTGACGGCAAAAGGGTTGGTTTCGTTAGAGGCAGCGTGCGTCATGGGCAGGCCAATGACGATGTTGGTACGCTCATTGAAGGCTTTGGTAGACAGCACCATCATCGGGTGCTCATCCTTCATTTCACTGCCGACTTGGGGGTTAAAGTCAATCCAGATCATGTCGCGACGCTCAGGCACCCACAATTTACCTGGGCCTGCCATCAGAACACCTCAGCGCCTATACGCCCTGTGGCCATCACCTCGCCACCGTGAATCTCAGGGTGAAAAGCCTTGAGTTTTTGCGCCAGCGTTAACTGTGGCTTGCCCGCAGCACGCAGAAAAATACCGCCTTCCACCACCTCGACGGTGATGGGCAAGCCCTGTACAAAACGTGCTGCTTTGGCCACAGGTGCCGTGATGCGCACACCCAGGCCATTGCCCCAGGTCTGGATGGTTTGGTCTACGGCGATGCTGGGGATCATGGAATACCTCACTTGTGCAAGTCTTTAAAAGTTTAAACAAGTATAAACTTTTAAAGAATCCATGTCGCCCCTTCAAGAAGCCGCTTTGAGTGGCTACCACCGCCCACCCAAGTTCTTCAACAGCTGCGTCACCGCTGCCAACCGCCGGTTGCGCACGCTCAGCAGATTGCTCTCAGCGCCCAGCACTGCGGTTTGCCCCGTCACCACGTTCAAGTAACTCACTGTCCCCGCTTTGTACTGGTTCTGCGCAATGTCCAGCGAGCGGCGGGCGGCGGTGAGGGCTTCTTGCTGGAGGGTGGTTTCGGTTTGCAGCACAGCGGCTGCGACGAGGTTGTCTTCCACCTCTTGCAGCGCTGTCAGCACGGTTTGTTTGTAGGTGGCGACAGTTTGGTCATAACTGGCGCGGGCAGTGTCACTGGCGGCTTGGCGAGCGCCACCGTCGAACACACCTAAGACCAGACTGGGGCCAATGGACCAGAACTTGTTGGCGGACTGGATCAGCGTGCCTAAATCATTGTTGCGAAAGCCACCGTTGGCGGACAGTGTCAGCGCCGGGAAGAAAGCCGAATCGGCGGCACCGATTTGGGCATTCGCCGCAGCGACCTGGCGCTCTGCGGCGGCGATGTCGGGGCGGCGCTCCAGCAGGTTGGCGGGCAGTTGCACCGGCACCGCAGGGGGCATGGGCAAACCACCAGCAAGAGGGCTGGGAGCAAGCTGGAAGGATGCAGGGGCAAGGCCAAGCAGCACCGCCAGGGCGTGTTCCAGTTGGGCACGCTGCAATTGGGCTTCTTGCTGCTGCGCCTGGGCAGATTTGAGCTGGGTTTCGGCCTGTGCCACGTCCGCAGCAGAGGCGACACCGCCCTGGTAGCGGTTTTGGGTCAGCGCCAGTGATTTACCGTAGGCATCGGTGGTTTGGACCAGCATCGCCGTGGTGGCCTCGGCGGCACGCAGCGAGAAATAGGTCTGCGTTAACGTGGCTTGCAAGGAGAGTTGCGTGGCAGCCAGGGTGGCACGGCTGGCCTGTAAACGGGAACCGGCAGCATCCACACCCGCACCAACGCGGTTCCACAGGTCAATCTCCCAGTTCGACAAACCGCCTTGCACCGAGTACGAGGTGCCTTTGGGGCTGGTAGAAACGTTCGCGGTCCGGCTGGCACCGCCGGTCAGGTTGAGGGTGGGGAACAAACCGGCACGGCTGCTGCCCACGGCCGCTTGCGCGGTGGCAACGGCGGCGGCACTGACTTGCAGGCTGGGGTTGCCGGGCAGCAAACGGGTGTGCAGGTCGTTCAGCACAGGGTCGTTGAACAACGTCCACCACGCATCAGGCACATCAGCGGCGGCGGGGTTGGCTTTGGCGAACAGGGCAGCTTCTTTGAACTCTGCCGGGATGGTCATCGCTGGTTTGTCGTACTTGGGGATATTGCTGCACGCGGTCAGCCCCAAAGCAGCCAGCAACATAAGAGAAGTGGATAGGGTGGATAAGACAAACTTAGACGGCATGGTGGGCCTCAGTGGGTACTTTGGAAAGGTCGGCAGAGGTTTTACCGCGCGGACGCTTCGTTAAACGCTGAGATAAGCGCGTTGAAGACCGCATCACCCAGCCTCGCATTCTGTCCATCGCCACGTAGACGACAGGCGTGGTGTAGAGCGTCAGCAGCTGGCTCAAAATCAGCCCGCCCACCACGGCAATGCCCAAGGGCTGGCGCAGCTCAGCGCCATCCCCTGTGCCAATGGCCAGGGGCACGGCACCGAAGATGGCGGCAACGGTGGTCATCAATATAGGGCGAACGCGCAAATGGCAGGCGCGGTAGATGGCTTGGGCGGCGGTAGCTGTGCCGTCCCTTTGACGGGAAATGGCGAAGTCGATCATCATGATGGCGTTCTTTTTGACGATGCCAATCAGCAAGATCACGCCGATCAGCGCAATGATGGAAAACTCGGTGTTGAACGCCATCAGCGCCAGCAGTGCACCCACCCCCGCCGAGGGCAAGGTAGACAAAATCGTGATGGGGTGAACCAGGCTTTCGTACAAGATGCCCAGCACCAGGTAAATCGTCACCAGCGCTGCGAGGATCAACAAGGGCTGACTGGAAAGCGAATCCTTGAACGCCTGCGCTGTGCCTGCAAAGCTGCCGCGCACGGACACCGGCACACCCAACTCGGCCATCGCGTTGCGCACCGCATCCGTGGCCTCTGACAGCGACACACCTATCGGCAAATTGAAGCTGATGGTGGTGGCCGGCGTACCCCCCTGGTGGTTCACGGCCAGCGGCGTGTTGGTCAACTCAATGCGGGCGAATGACGACAGCGGCACCTGCGTCCCATTGCTGTTGATGAACATCAGGTTGCGCAGCGATTCGGCGCTTTGCAGGAACTCGGGGGCCAGCTCCATCACCACACGGTACTGGTTGAGCGGGTTGTAAATCACGCCGACTTGGCGTTGACCGAAAGCGTTGTTCAGCGTGGTGTCGATGGCTTTGACCGACAGACCGAGTCGCGCCACGGCATCGCGGTCAATCACCAATGAGGTTTGCAGGCCTTTGTCTTGCTGGTCGGAGTTCACGTCCACCAACTCGGGCAGCGCCATCATCGCGCGGCGAATACGGGGCTCCCAGGTGCGCAAATCTTCCAGGTCGTCAGCCTGCAAGGCGAACTGGTAGGCGGCGTTGGATTGCCGTCCACCGATGCGGATGTCTTGCACGGGCACCATGAACAAGTTGGCACCCGCTTCCTTGGCGAGCTTGGTGCGCAGGCGGGCGACCACCTGGTCAGCGGACGCATCACGTTCGGCCAGTGGCTTGAGCGCCATGAACATTTGCGCGGTGTTGCGCTGCGAGCCACCGGTGAAGCCCGTCACGTTGTCCACGGCGGGGTCGGCTTTGACGACGGCCAGAAAGCGGTCAAGCCGCTGCTGCATGGCCTGGAACGAGGTGGCTTGGTCAGCCTGGATAAAACCCATGATGCGGCCCGTGTCCTGCTGCGGGAAAAACCCCTTGGCAATCGCACCATACAGGTAGACGTTCAGGCCAATCACGGCAAAGAACACCAGCAGCGTGATGGGCTGGTGGCGCAGCGCCCAAGCCAGGGAGCGCCGGTACAGCCGCAGGACTGCTGCGGGGAAGCGTTTCAGGTAAGAAATCAGTCTGTAGAGCACACCAGACCGGCCAGAGGCGCTATCTTTTTTAGCATGCGGTTTCAGCAGCACCGCGCACATCATCGGCGTGGTGGTGAGTGAAACCACCATCGACACCAGAATCGCCGCGGACAGCACAATCGCAAATTCGCGGAACAAGCGCCCGACAATGCCCCCCATCAGCAAAATCGGAATAAACACGGCGATCAGCGACAGGCTGATGGACACCACGGTGAAGCCGATCTCCCGCGCCCCGTCCAACGCCGCCTGCACCACCGTTTTGCCACGTTCCAGATGGCGGGTGATGTTTTCTAGCACGACGATGGCATCGTCCACCACGAAGCCCGTGGCCACCGTCAACGCCATCAGCGAGAGGTTGTCCAGCGTGTAGCCCGCGAGGTACATCACGCCAAACGTGCCCGCCAAGGACACTGGCACGGCCACGCTGGGGATCAGCGCGGCGCGGCCACTGCGCAGAAACAAGAACACCACCAGAATCACCAGCCCCACCGCAATCGCCAGCGCCCGCTCCACCTCGCGCAGCGACGCCTTGAGCGTGGGCGTGCGGTCAACCACCACGTCCAGGTTGATGGCGCTGGGAATGGAAGCGCGCAAATGCGGCAGCAGTGCGCGCACTTTCGCCACCGACTCAATGATGTTCGCACCGGGCTGCTTGAACAACATCAGTAAAATCGCAGGCTTGCCATTGGCCGTGCCGTAGTTGCGAATGTCTTGTACCGAATCCACCACATCACCCACATCAGACAAGCGTATGGCGCTACCGTTTTTGTAGCGTACGATGAGCGGGGCGTAGTCTGCTGCATTCACAGCCTGGTCATTGGCAGTGATCTGCCAGCTGCGGCTGCCGTCATCGAGCAGGCCCTTGGGGCGGTTGGCATTGGTGGCTGTGACGGCCACGCGCACATCTTCAAGCGCCACGCCCAGGTTCGCAAGGCGGTTCGGGTCAAGCTCGATACGCACGGCGGGCAAGGCACCACCGCCAATGTTCACCTGCCCAATGCCATCAACCTGCGCGAAGCTTTGCGCCAGCACCGTGGACGCCGCGTCGTACATTTGGCCCCGGCTGAGCGTGTCCGACGTCATCGACAAAATCATGATGGGCGAATCTGCCGGGTTGACTTTGCGGTAGGTGGGGTTGCTGGGCATCCCTGTGGGCAGCAGCGTGCGGGCGGCATTGATGGCGGCCTGCACATCGCGGGCTGCGCCATTGATGTCGCGGTTCAAGTCAAACTGAAGCACCACACGGGTGCTGCCCAGCGAGGACGACGAGGTCAGTTCGTTCACGCCCGCAATCGCCCCCAAAGCCCGCTCCAAGGGTGTGGCGACCGTCGCCGCCATGGTGTCCGGGCTGGCTCCGGGCAAGCTGGCCTGAACAGAGATGGTGGGGAAATCGACCTGCGGCAACGGGGCGACAGGCAGCAGGAAGAAGCTGATGACGCCGGCCAGCGCTACACCCAGCGTCACCAGGGTGGTGGCGATGGGGCGGTGGATGAAGGGGGCGGAGAAGTTCATGCTGCGCTCTTCATCCCAGACCGTCCCCGCCACCGCGCCGCGAGCCCCGCAAAACCGAGGTAAATCACCGGTGTGGTGAACAGCGTCAGCAGTTGGCTCACAATCAGCCCGCCCACCATCGTCACGCCCAGCGGGTGGCGCAGCTCGCTGCCGACACCTTCGCCCAACATCAACGGCAGTGCGCCCAAGAGTGCAGCCAGGGTGGTCATCAAAATAGGTCTGAACCGCAGCAAGCAAGCTTGGTGGATGGCGGCGCGAGGAGACAGGCCTTGCTCGCGCTCAGCGTCCAGCGCGAAGTCGATCATCATGATGGCGTTCTTTTTGACGATACCAATCAACAGCACGATGCCGATGATGGCGATCATGCCCAAATCGAGCTTGGCGGCAAGCAGCGCCAGCAGTGCGCCCAGGCCCGCAGACGGCAGCGTGGAAAGGATGGTGACAGGATGGATGTAGCTCTCGTACAGCACGCCCAGCACGATGTACATGGTGACAATAGCTGCCAAAATCAGCAGCAGGGTGTTGGCAAGCGACGCCTGGAAGGCCAACGCAGCCCCTTGGAAACTGGTCTCTACGCTGGCGGGCAGATGGAGTGCGGCTTCTTCGGCTTTGATGGCTTCCACCGCTTCGCCCAGGGAGACACCGGGGGCAGCGTTGAACGAGATCGTGGCGGCAGGGAACTGGCCTACATGGTTGACGGCAAGCGAGGCTGGTTTTTCGACCACGCGGGCGACAGACGACAGCGGGATTTGCGTTACCGCGCCGGTGGCCGTGTTGGTGCTTGACGGAATGTAGAGCTGAGCCAAGGCCTGCGGCCCCATTTTGAAACGCGGCTCGACTTCCAGCACCACACGGTACTGGTTGGACTGGGTATAGATGGTCGATATGAGACGCTGGCCGAAGGCGTTGTACAGCGCGTTATCGATGCCGGCCACCGTAACACCCAGCCGGCTTGCTGCGGCGCGGTCGATCTCGATGTAGGCCTGCAAACCCTGGTCTTGCAAATCGCTGGCCACGTCGGCCAACTGCGCCAGGGTGCGCAGGCGCTCCAGCAGCGCGGTGGTGGATGCATTCAACACCGCCGCATCGGGGGAGGACAGCAAAAACTGGTACTGGGTTTTGGCTACACGGTCTTCGATCGTCAAGTCTTGCACGGGCTGCAAATAGAGCGCAATGCCGGGCACTTTACCGCTGCCCTCAGTGATGCGGCGAATGACGGCGCTGATGTCGCGCGACGCCGAAGATGATGATGCCGCCGCATTGCGCTCCTCTTTAGGCTTGAGGTTGATAAGCATCCGCCCAGCATTCAGCGTGGCATTGGCACCGTCCACACCGATAAAGGAGGACAGACTTTGAACGGCGGGGTCTTTCAAAATCTGTTCAGCCAGAGCCTGCTGGCGCTCAGCCATCGCAGGGAAAGAGGTAGCTTGCGAGGCTTCGGTAATGGCCTGAATCACACCGGTGTCTTGCACGGGGAAGAAGCCTTTGGGCACCACGGTATACAGCCCCACGGTTAAGCCCACGGTCACGGCAAACACCAGCAGGGTGAGGGCTTGGCGGTCTAACACCCAGGTCAGCATGCGGCCATAGCCGGCGATCAAATTATCAAAAAATCGCCCTGTAGCTTGGTACAAACGGCCATGGCTTTCCTCGGGGGTGTGCTTGAGCAGGCGGGCACACAGCATGGGAGTGAGGGTCAAAGAGACCACCGCAGAAATCAGAATGGAAACCGCCAGCGTGATGGCGAATTCATGGAACAAGCGGCCCACCACGTCGCCCATGAACAGCAGCAGAATCAGCACTGCAATGAGGGAAATCGTCAGCGAAATGATGGTGAAGCCGATTTGCTTGGACCCTTTCAGGGCCGCCTCCATGGGCGATTCGCCCTCCTCCACATAGCGGGCGATGTTTTCGATCATCACGATGGCATCGTCAACCACAAAGCCGGTGGAAATGGTGAGCGCCATCAGCGTCAGGTTGTTGATCGAATACCCTGCGAGGTACATCACACCGAAGGTGCCCACCAGCGACAGTGGCACCGCCACGCTGGGGATGAGGGTGGCCGCAGCGCTGCGCAAGAAGACAAAAATCACCATCACCACCAGCGCAATGGACAGCATCAACTCGAACTGCACGTCTTTCACCGAAGCGCGGATGGTGACGGTGCGATCGGTCAGCACCTGCACATCGAGGGATGCAGGCAGTGTGGCTTGCAACTGGGGCAGCAGGGCTTTGATGCGGTCTACCGTCTCGATAACGTTGGCACCGGGCTGACGCTGCACGTTCAAAATCACGCCCGCCTTGGTATCTGCCCAGGCGGACAAGCGGGTGTTTTCAGCCGCATCAACGATTTTGGCCACATCCGTCAGGCGCACCGGGTTGCCGTTCTTAAAGGCGATAACGAGGTCTGAATACTCTTTGGCGGATTTGAGCTGGTCGTTGGCGTCGATGGTGGAAGCGCGCACCGCACCGTCAAAGCTGCCCTTGGCCTGGTTGACGTTGGCATTGCCAATGGCGGTACGCACATCGTCCAGCGACATGCCTAAAGCGGCCAGCGCCGTGGGGTTGGCCTGGATGCGCACGGCAGGACGCTGCCCGCCCGCGATGAACACCAAGCCTACCCCGGGCACTTGGGAGAGCTTGGGTGCGAGGCGGTTTTCAACCAGATCATGCACGCGGATGACCTGCAGCGAGGGCGAGGTGATCGCCAGCGTCAAGATAGGTGCATCTGCCGGATTGACCTTGCTGTAGGTGGGTGGCATGGGCAAGTCGCTGGGCAGCAGGTTGCTCCCGGCGTTGATGGCCGCCTGCACCTGCTGCTCGGCCACGTCCAACGTCACGTCCAGCGAAAACCGCAAGGTGATGACGGACGCACCGCCCGAGCTGGTGGACGACATTTGCGCCAAGCCGGGCATCTGGCCGAACTGGCGTTCCAGTGGTGCGGTGACGGACGACGTGACCACATCCGGGCTGGCACCAGGGTACAGCGCTGTGACCTGGATGGTAGGGTAATCCACTTCGGGCAAAGCCGATATGGGCAGCAGCCGGTAGGCCAGCATGCCCGCAATCAGGATGGCCACCATCAACAGCGAGGTGGCAACAGGGCGGAGGATGAAGAGGCGGGAGATGTTCATGCGCGGGCGCCTTAGCTGCCTTCGGCTTCACGCTGGCGGCGGCGCTCCTTGAGTTTCTCAATGAACTCGCGGCGCTCATCAGGGTTCATCTTCTTGAAGCGCTCTTGCACCTCGGGCGGTAAACGGTCAAACCAGGGCGGCATGGCAGCGGCGTTGGCCTCTGCACTTGGCGCGGCGGCAGGTTTGCCGCTGGCAGAAGACGCTGCGGGTGCGGGTTTGGCTAGCGACGGTACGGCTTCAGAGGCCTTGCCTGTTGGTTTGTCCGATGCTTTTTCTGCTGGTTTTTCAGCTGCTTTTTCTGTTGATTTGGCCTCTGCAACCTCGGTCTTGCCGGGTCTGCCCATAGCGACTCCACCACGAGCAGGAGGCGCCACGATCACCTCCACTTTGGTACCTTCGCGCAAGCGGTCAGCACCGTCAGTCACGACCTTGTCACCAGGGGAAATATCGCCCTGCACGCTGACCCAATCCCCCTCGGTGGTACCCAGACGAATACGCTTCATCCCAACGGTTCCATCCTCCTTCACCGAATACACAAACGTGCCCTGCGCACCGCGCTGGACGGCGCTGGTGGGCACGGCGGTCACGTCTTTCAGCGTATCAATCTGCAAACGTACGTTGGCAAACTGGTTGGGGAACAAACTGCCATCGGCGTTGGCAAACTCGGCTTTGAGTTTGATGGTGCCGGTGGTCATGTCGATGGCGTTGTCGGTGGTGGTCACTTTGCCTTGACCCAGGCTGTTGCGCAGCTCGCGGTCCCACACCTCCACTGCCAGCGGGTCTTTGCCTTTGAGCTTGCGGTTGATCTGCACCAGATTCGCCTCGGGCACGGTAAACACCAGCGCGATAGGCTGGGTCTGCGTGATGGTGACCACGCCGTTGGCATCGCTAGAGCGCACGATGCTGCCCAAATCCACCTGCTTCAAACCCAAGCGGCCACTGATGGGCGCCACGACCTTGGTGTACGACAGTTGCAGCCGGGCGTTATCCACCTGGGCCTGGTCGGTTTGCACCGTTCCTTGGAGTTGCTTGACCAGCGCGTCTTGCGTATCGACCTGCTGCTTGGCGATGGAGTCTTTCGCCAGCAGGTCTTTATAGCGTTCCAAATCCAGCTGGGCATTGCGCAATTGAGCTTGGTCGCGTGCCAACTGACCCTGCATCTGGGCCAGGGCCACGTCATAGGTGCGCGTGTCCAACTCGGCCAGCACCTGACCAGCGCGCACCAGTTGACCTTCTTTGAACTTGATGGCCTTGAGTTCGCCATCCACTTTGGCGCGAACAATGGCTGTGTTCATCGCGGCCATATTGCCAATGGCGCTGATAACGATGCGGATGTCCCGCGCTTGCACTGCGGCAACAGTGACAGGCTGCACGCGGTTGGCACCACCGAAGCGCCGCGCTGCAGGGCTGCTGGCACCACCAGCGGGCGCACTGGCGGTACTGGCGGTACCCGTCGGCGTTGTTGCGACCGCAGTGCCATCGTTAGTGCCATTCACCCGCTTGCTCCACCACCATGCACCACCACCGCCCAAGGCGGCGCTCAACGCCAGCGCAGCCAGCATGCCCGCAGTGACGCGCCCGTGATGGGCAGGTGATGGCAGTAAGCTCTCACGGTAAAGGTGAAAGGACAAGGGTGACAACAGGTAACCGTTCTTCATGAAAATCCCAGTTTGGCGCAAAACTGCTGGGATTATGGGTGGAACGTGTCAACCGATGGTTAACCACAGTGAACGCAAAAGTGCCCACCCGTCAATAAACACCCCGCCAAGTCGGCCCAACGGGGAACTACGCGGACATCACACCCATCCACCGCGCCGCAACGCCTTCAGGATCACCCGCCGCGACCAGCGCTCGCACCACCCCCACCGACCCCACGCCACTGCGGAGCACCTCAGGCAGGCGTGCTGCATCAATCCCGCCAATCGCCACCAGCGGGTAGTCGCGCAGCAGCTTCGCGTAGGCCGCCAGTCGCCCGGTGCCTTGCGGCGGTGTAGCCATGGCCTTGAGCGTGGTGGGGAATACCGCTCCCAGAGCGATGTAGCTGGGGCTGACCGCATCGGCACGCAACATCTCGGCATAGCCGTGGGTGCTCAGGCCCAAGCGCAAACCGGCACAGCGTATGGCTTCCAGATCATCTGCACGGGTCAGCGCCAAGTCTTCTTGCCCGAGGTGGACACCATAGGCACCCGCATCAATGGCCTCGCGCCAGTGGTCGTTGATGAACAGCCTTGCACCGGTGCCCTGTACGGCGACAACGGCAGCCTGCACTTCGGCGCGTACCGCAGAGGGAACGTCCGATTTGAAACGCAATTGCACCGTAGGCACGCCAGCACGTGCCATGCGGCCAACCCAAGCGGCATCGGGCAGCACGGCATAGAGGCCTAGCGCTTGAGGGCAGGCTGCAAAAGCGTTGGCGCGAGGAAAGGGGGCGATACCAAAATCAGCAGGATCGTCAGGCCAGCGCAACCGATCAAAGTGACCGCTGCGCTCAGCGCTGGCCTGCCAAGCCTGAGCGACGACCTGGGCATCGGACGGGATAAAGCCCATTTGGGCGCAAGCGCGACGGGCAGCCCGGTAGACAAGGGAATCACTGCTGAAAGGCACATGGGGTGCAAAACGGCTGTCCAACACGGGGTCAAGGGCAAGGGTTTTGCGGTACAGCGCGGTGACCGTGGCTGCCATGGTGTCTATGGCGTACTCATGATCGTCATGGCGACTGTCGGGAGCTTGGTTCAAGGCTTGTGGGGTCATGGCTGGTGCCAAAAAGGGGTACCAAGTACCGGCGTGCTGGGTTGAGCCGCGTCTTGCTCGCGCATGGCGCCGGCTTGCCATGCAGCGCGTCCGGCCAGCACCGCATCCGCAAAAGCACCGGCCATGCGTACAGGGTCTTGGGCCAAGGCCACGGCGGTATTGAGCAGCACAGCGTCGTAGCCCCATTCCATCACTTGGCAAGCGTGCGACGGCAGGCCCAGACCGGCATCGACGATCAAAGGTACTTTCAACCGTTCGCGCAGCAATCGCATCCCATAGGGATTGACGGGGCCTTTGCCCGTACCGATCGGTGCCGCCCAGGGCATGACGGCTTGGCAGCCCACGTCCACCAGACGCTGACACAGCACCAAATCTTCGGTGCAATAAGGCAGCACTTTGAAACCGTCGTCAATCAGGCGACGGGCCGCATCGACCAGGTTCAGCGTGTCAGGTTGCAAGCTGTAGTCGTCACCAATCAACTCCAGCTTGAGCCAAGGCGTGCCAAACACCTCACGCGCCATGTGGGCGGTGGTGATAACTTCCTGCACGCTGTGGCAGCCCGCGGTGTTGGGCAATACAGGTACGCCCATGGCCTGGATCATCTGCCAAAAGCGGTTGCCCTCGTTACCCGCATCTTGCGTTTGGCGGCGCAAGGAGACTGTCAGCATGGCGGGTATGGCAAGCTCCACGGCGGCTTGCAGCACGGCGGGCGAGGGGTAACGTGAGGTGCCCAGCAACAAGCGGCTGGCGAAGGTTTCGCCGTAGAGAACGAGGGGATCGGTATTCAGCATGGTGTAAGCACAGTGATGTGCAGTGGTGCGCAGTGAGGCAAAGTAAGAAGGCCTTCAGCCGCCAGTGATGGGGGCGATGATTTCAACGCGGTCCCCGTCGTTAAGTCGATGTTGCGCGTAGGTTTCACGCGGCACAAATTGCAGGTTCACGGCCGCAGCGAACGGCGGTTGCGCCTGCTGTACGTGCAGTGCGTCGGACAGAGTGGCGCCGCTGGGCAGCACGGTCGGTTTGTGGTTTATCAGGATATGGATCAAGGCGGACATGGGGCTTCAGAACCTTCAAAATCTATGAGGGCCAAATCAAACTGTTCAGCCAATGCAGAGCGGCCCGTGTCCATCAACTCCAGCACCACGTCCAGCAGCGCAGGCGCGATGAGAAAACCGTGACGGTACAGGCCATTGATCTGCACACAGCGCGGGCCTGATTTCTGCAGGGCAGGCAAGTTGTCCGGCAATGTGGGCCTGGCCTGGGTGGCCATTTCCAGGATGCGAGCTTCACCAAAACCGGGATGAACGGTGTAAGCCGCGCTCAGCAATTCCAAGGTGGAGCGCACGGTGGCGGGAGACAGGTCGTCCGATTCGATCTCGGTGGCGCCGATCACAAACACGCCGCCGGGTTTGGGCGCGATGTACAGCGGGTAGCGCGGGTGCAGCAGCCGAGTAGGCCGTGAAAGCGTGACTTCAGGGGCGTGGACGCGAATCACCTCACCACGCACACCACGCAAGGCGGACCACTGCGGCCTTGCACCCAAGCCCCGACAGTCGAACAGCCACCCCTCATCACCCGTATCTCCATCTTCAGGAGAGCGGGGGCTGTGCCAATGGACACGGACGTGCAAGTCCACCATCCGCGCCGCCAGCGCATCGAGCAAAGCCCGGTTGTCCAATTGACCCTCGCTGGGCAGGTACAGACCCCGTGGGAAACGGTTGCCCAAGGCTGGCTCCAGTTGCGCCAGCGCGGTGGCATCCACAGACTGTGGGGTCATCAACGCGGGCACACGCTGTGCTGCTGTGCGGAGTTGGCTGCTGAAGTGTGCTGCCTCGGTGGCATCTTGTCGGTGCCACAGCACCAGCGTGCCGGAACGCTGAAAAAACACGGGCATCGCCAGTGGCGCGATCAAGGCCGGCCAGCGCTCCAACGCGTGCAAACCCATGCGAACCACACAAGGCTCCGTCAAAGCAGATTCCGCCAGCGGTGCCAGCATTGCAGCAGCCACGCGGGCAGCAGCACCCTGCGCGTCAGCACCACCGGCCTCAAACACCTGAACCGGGTGGCCACGCTGTGCCAGCGTACACGCGAGCAGTCGCCCCATCAGGCCTGCGCCCAGGATGGTGATGGGGGGGAGCCACTTTGCAGAACTCAGCATGAAATCAGCTGTAAATTTCGCTGCCCAGTTCGCGGAATTCACGGGATTTGTCGTCGAGCGCGCGGGCAATCTCAATCACCTTGACGACTTGGGTCTGCGTTGTGCCATAGCCCTTGATCTTGGCGAACTCGCGCACTTCCTGCGAAATTTTCATTGAGCAGAATTTGGGCCCGCACATCGAGCAAAAGTGCGCCACCTTGGCGTTGTCTTTGGGTAAAGTTTCGTCGTGGTACTTCATCGCCGTATCGGGGTCGATGGCGAGGCGGAACTGGTCTTCCCAGCGGAACTCGAAACGCGCCTTGGAAATGGCGTTGTCCCACATTTGCGCACCGGAGTAGCCCTTGGCCAAATCGGCAGCATGAGCAGCAATTTTGTAGGCGATCAGGCCCTGTTTCACGTCGTCGCGGTTGGGCAGGCCCAAATGCTCCTTGGGGGTCACATAGCACAGCATGGCCGTGCCGTACCAGCCGATGTTGGCCGCACCCATGGCTGAAGAGATGTGGTCGTAGCCTGGCGAAATGTCGGTAATCAGCGGCCCCAAAGTGTAGAACGGGGCTTCAAAACAGGCTTCGAGCTGCTTGTCCACATTTTCTTTGACCAGTTGCAGCGGCACATGGCCAGGGCCTTCGATCATCACTTGCACGTCGTGCTTCCAGGCGATTTGGGTCAGCTCGCCCAGCGTGTACAGCTCGGCAAACTGGGCTTCGTCGTTCGCGTCGGCAATGGAGCCAGGGCGCAGACCATCGCCCAGCGAGAAGCACACGTCATAGGTTTTCATGATCTCGCAGATGTCTTCAAAGTGCTCGTACAGAAAGCTCTCACGGTGGTGCGACAAGCACCACTTGGCCATGATGGAGCCACCGCGCGACACAATGCCGGTGAGCCGGTTGGCGGTCATTGGCACATAGGCGAGACGCACACCGGCATGGATGGTGAAGTAGTCCACACCTTGCTCGGCCTGCTCAATCAGCGTGTCGCGGAACAGCTCCCACGTCAAGTCTTCGGCCTTGCCGTGGACTTTTTCGAGCGCCTGGTAAATCGGCACGGTGCCAATCGGCACAGGCGAGTTGCGCAAAATCCACTCGCGGGTTTCGTGGATGTTGTCGCCCGTGGACAAATCCATCACCGTGTCTGCGCCCCAGCGGATAGACCACACCAGCTTGTCCACCTCTTCTTCAATGCTGGAGCTGACCGCCGAGTTGCCGATGTTGGCATTGACCTTCACCAGAAAGTTGCGCCCAATGATCATGGGCTCGCTCTCAGGGTGGTTGATATTGTTGGGAATCACGGCACGGCCACGCGCCACCTCGCCACGCACAAACTCAGCGGTGACGTTTTGCACCAGGCTCGCATTGAACGAATGCCCGCGCTGAGGCAAGCGCTCGGTCGCTAAACGCTCGGCCAACTGGGCGCGAACGAGGTTTTCGCGCACGGCGATGAATTCCATCTCAGGCGTGATGATGCCGCGCCGGGCATAGTGCATCTGCGACACGTTGGCACCGGGCTTGGCACGGCGGGGCAGCGGTGCACGCGCCATGCGCAGCGCGTTCAGACGGCTGTCGTTCAACCGGGTGCGGCCATAGGCGCTGCTGATGCCGGACATCGTATCGGTGTCGCTGCGCTCGTTGATCCAGGCAGCGCGCAAGGCAGGCAGGCCGCTGGTAATGTCGATCTGCGCCAAGGGGTCGGTGTAGGGGCCGCTGGCATCGTAAACGCGCAGGGGATGGTTGATTTCACGCTCGGTATGGCCATCACGGGTCTGCGTCACCGTGTCGCTCAGGGTGATTTCACGAAAGGGCACGCGCATGTCGGGGCGTGTGCCGTCCAGGTAAATCTTGCGCGAACCCGCAAAAGATTCACGGGTAATGCTGCGGGAGAGGGTGTCGGCGTTCACGCCTTCAGAATTGTGTGCCATGCGAGCTCCAGGTGCTTGTGGGTAAAAGCTCGCCTGGGAGCCGCCCGCCCCTCCGCAAAAAAGGGAGGGGGGGCGGGGCACCGATGCGCTTGATTCCTACGCGGGGATGATCCCGATCAGGTTCAGCGGGTCCCACACCAAAGTGGTCTCAGCCTCGACTTTCGTCTGCGGCACCCCGACAAGCAGCGCGATCATAGCCTCAAAATACGCACCTATGTCTGCTGAAAATACCTACCCTGGCCTTCCTTACCGTTACCCCCGCGTGCTTTCCATTGCAGGCTCCGACAGCGCAGGGGCAGCAGGCATTCAGGCTGATCTGAAAACCTTTGCCGCCCTGGGCTGCTACGGCATGACGGCCATCACCGCTGTCACCGCACAGAACACGCGCGGTGTCACCGCCATCCACGTGGTACCACCAGACATGCTACGGGCACAAATTGACGCCGTAATGAGCGACATCGGTGCTGACGCCATCAAAATTGGCATGTTGCCCAGCCCCGAAGCGGTGCGCGTGGTGGCTGACACACTGGCACATTACCGCCCACGCCATGTGGTGCTTGACCCGGTGATGGTGGCCACCCGTGGCACCCGGTTGATGGCAGCAGAAACCGTGCAAGTGATGGTGGAGCTGCTGTTTCCACAGGTCAGCGTGGTGACCCCCAACCTCGATGAAGCCCATGTGCTGCTGGGTCACACCGTGCACGGGATGGAGGGTATGGAAGCTGCGGCGCACGGCGTGCGCGCACAGGGGGCGTCAGCAGTGTTGCTCAAAGGCGGCCACCTGCAAGGTGACACCGTGGTTGATCTGCTGGCGGCAGCGGACGGCACCAGTTTGCGCTGGGCAGCGCCCCGGATAGCCAGTCCGAATCTGCGTGGCACAGGCTGCACGCTGTCGTCCGCCATCACGGCTTATTTGGCGCTGGGGCACACCCTGCAGCATGCCGTGGAATTGGCCCGTGCCTACCTGATGCAAGCCATCACCACGGGTTGTGACGTGACCACGGGTAACGGACATGGCCCGCTGAACCATGGCCATGCGCCTGTGGCCATGCACAAGCTGCAGAGACACTGAACACCCCTCCTACAGCAGGAACACTTTATGCATGTTGCACCGCAGCACAACCACTGTAACGCCACGGAGGGCACCATGCTAGACCGAACCACGACCCGTTTTTCTCACGTCAAACCGACAGATACCGCATTCGTTGCCAACGGCTTGCGCGACTTTTTTCTCTACCGTGACTTAGGGATTGCCGAAGCCACGCACGGAAAGGTGATTGCACACCTCGTCAAAGCCAATATGGCACCAGAAACAGGCACGGGCTGGCACCGGCATGAGGCGGATTTCCAAATCGTCATCATGGTCAAAGGCTGGGCCCGGTTCATGTACGACGATAAAGAAACGCTGGTCGAGGCGGGTGACGTGGTGCACCAGCGTCCTGGCATCAGCCATTACCTGTTCGATTATTCGCCCGACATGGAGTATCTGGAGATCGTCTCACCGGCTGATTTCAAGTCGATTGATGTGCCTGCGGTATGTGCGATTCCAGCACCAACGCCATGGCCAGCTGCGGCAGTGTGAGACTGAATCTGAACGGCCACAAAAAAGGGCGCTGTCATGGCTGACAGCGCCCTTTTGCGTTGGGCCCCTAAAGTACCTTGAAGTGCCGCCTGAAACGCACCTTAAAACTCTGCTTCCAGCTCCTCCACCTCTTCAGGCTCGGCCTTGGCCGCTGCAATCCATTCTTGCATCGCAGGCAACGCCATGATGCGCTGGCAGTAGGCGGCGCACACAGGCTCCAGCGCCACGTCGTAACTCAGAAACCGGGTCACCACTGGCGCAAACATCGCATCGGCCATGCAAGGCTGAGCACCAAACAGGTAGGGACCTTTGTAGGTGGCGAGGCATTCCTTCCAGATGGCAACGATGCGGTCAATGTCCGATTGCGCACGCGACCACACCTTGAATCCCACAAATTTGGCTTTGATATTCATCGGCAAAGCACCGCGCAGCGATGAGAAACCCGAATGCATCTCACCGCACACAGCACGGCAGTGGGCACGGGCTTTGGTATCAGCGGGCAGTAACCCGGCTTTGGGCAAGATCTCGTTCAAGTACTCCCCGATGGCCAAGGTGTCCCACACGGTGATACCGCTGTGTGCCAACGAAGGCACCAGCATGGACGACGACAGCAGCAAAATTTCGGCCTTCATCGACGGGTCATCCGGGGGAATGATCTTCTCGACAAAATCCAATCCTGCAAGACGGGCCATGAGCCAGCCGCGCAGCGACCAAGCCCCGTAGTTTTTGCTACTGATGGTGAGAACTGGTTTTGTCATGGCCTGAAGACTCCTCTGAATGATGGGGTTTCCCCAGAGGGAATCGCCGGGGAGCGCAGAGGTGTCAACCCAGCGCTTGATGGGTGCAACGCAAGGGGTGTGCCAGTGTGCGAATGTTGCCAATAGGGCCTCACCACAGCCACTTCGCACCGACTTGGCCCGTAACTTGCACCCCATTGCAACGCTACCTTACGTTTTATAACGAGTTCCTTAACTCCAACGCTTCCAACGACTTCACCGTCTCCTCAGGAATACCGATGCTCTATCACGCGTACCAAGCCCAATCCGACCTGATGTCACCCTGGCGGCTGTTGGCGCAGCAGGCCAGCGCATCGTTTTGGTTCAGCGACACCGAAGGCAGCGCCATGCGCAAAGTGTCTGCGGCCAGTGAAGTTTTTTCCCGGCTGCGCCTGACCCATTCACGCCCCGCCTATGGGATTGACAGCATCACCGTGGACGACAAAACCTTTGCTGTGGTGGAAGAAACGCCCTACAGCACACCGTTTGGCACGCTGCTGCACCTCAAAAAGCCCGATGCACCCGAGCAGCCCCCCGTGCTGCTGGTGGCCCCGCTCTCAGGGCATTTCGCCACGCTACTGCGCGAAACCGCTCGCACATTGCTGCAAGACCATGATGTCTACATCACCGACTGGCACAACGCCCGCGACGTGCCGTTAAGCCATGGAGCGTTCACACTGGATGATTACGTGGACCACATGATCCAGTTCACCGAAGCAGTACGCACCGATGCCGGAGCCAATGCCCACATCGTGGCGGTCTGCCAACCCTGTGTGGCCGCGCTGGCTGCTGTGGCCATCATGGCAGAAGACGACAACCCTGCCCAACCCAGGAGCCTCACGCTGATGGCGGGCCCGGTGGACTGCCGCGTCAATCCCACTGGCGTCAACACACTGGCCACCAGCAAGCCCATCGAATGGTTCGAGAAAAACCTGGTCAGCCATGTGCCTCTGCCCCATCCCGGCTTCATGCGCCGTGTCTACCCCGGCTTTTTACAGGTCACCGCCTTCATCAGCATGAACCCAGAACGGCACAAGCAGCAGTTCAAAGACCTGTACAAGCACCTGGTCGATGGTGACATTGCCAAAGCTGACACCATCCGCAACTTCTACGACGAGTACCTGGCGGTGAACGATTTGCACGCCGAGTTTTACCTGGAAACGGTAGAAAAAGTCTTCCAAACCTACGACCTGCCCCGTGGTGTGCTGACCTACCGGGGCCGCACCGTGAACCCTGCCGCCATCCGACGTACCGCACTGTTCACCGTCGAGGGCGAGCGCGACGATATTTGCTCAGTTGGCCAAACCGTGGCAGCGCAAGACCTGTGTACCAACATCCGCCCTTACCTGAAAACGCACCATGTCCAAACTGGCGTCGGGCATTACGGCGTGTTCAGCGGGCGCAAATGGCACCAGCAAATTTACCCGCGTGTGCGGGAGGTGATTCATGCGAGCATGGGGTGAAAGCGGCAGTTACATGGCCTCACTCACCAACGCCAACGCTGCGTAATCCCCCAGCCGCAGCCCTAAGCCCGCAGGCAGCAGCTTGAAATCGTCGGTCATGGAAGGCAGCTTGCCGCGTATCTCGGCGCGTAATTTGGGCAGCAGCAGATCCTGGTGGTGCCAGAACACACTTCCGCCCATGCTGATAGCTTGCAAATCCAGCGTGGCCACCAGGTTGTAGAGCATTCGACCCATCACGCGGCACAGGGCATCGACTTGGGCGTTGGCATCAGTATCACCCGCAGCAGCTTGGGTCAGGAGGGTTTCAGCGTCAATACCAAAGCGGCGGGCGATGGCGTTGCCTGCGATCAAGCCCTCCACATCACCACCATTGCCGCAGCCGCAAAGGGCCGCTGCATCGTCGTCACTGACGAACGAATGCCCAGCGTGCCCGGCATTGCCGTTTTTGCCACGCAGCACGTGGCCACCCACGCACAGGCCCACGCCCACACCGGTGCTCCAGGTAACGTAGGCGCAGTGGTCCAGGCCTTTCAAGGCACCCCAGTGGCGTTCCGCCTCCAGCGCGGCAACACCATCGTTTTCGACCCGCACACTGACAGGGATGTGCGGGGTACGGGCTTGCAAGGCATGGCGCAGGGGGGCTTCCAAGGGGGACGTCAGCCAGTCGTTGGGTAACCCTCGTGCAGGCCCGGCCATACCGCCGCAGATGTTGGGGGTGGCCAACTCGACCTGCCCCTGGTTCAGCACAAATGGCCCGCAGGATGAAACACCAACAGCCGTGAGTGGCGTCATGGCCACGCCTTGCGCCTGCGCCAACGCGGTGGCTTCGTCGATCAGGCGAAGCACCTGCTGGGCCAGCGCATCACTGGGGCCGGTCTTGGCAGTGGGTTCAGACACACGGGTGGCCAGCAGCAGCTGGTCATCCCCTGACGGTTGCGCTTGGGCCAGCGTGACGGCTACTTTGGTGCCGCCAATGTCTACACAGGCTTTCATGGAATATCCTCTTATCGTTGTAGCCAAACAAGTTTCAAACAAATCTCAACCCAGTTTCAGACAAATTTGGCAATGGCGCTGGCCACAAAGCTCAGCAAAATCGTGGTGGTGACGGGCAGATACCACGCGCGCCCGAACAGCCTGAAGCGCAAATCGCCCGGCAGCTTGCCAAAGCCCAAGCGCTGCAACAGCGGGCTGAACCAGCTGATGCACACCAGCGCAAGGAAGACGACGATGAACCAGCGGATCATGGGGTGTGCAATGCCGAACTCACAGCGTGTGCAAGCGGTCACCCGCCATGAAGCCGAGGGGTTCCCAGGCTGCACCTGTGGCACCCGCTGCCTCGGCGGACTTTCCAAAGGCCATCACCTTGAACAACTCACCCATCTCGTGTTCTGTCATCAATTTCTGCGCTTGCGCAATCTCCATGGGCGTAGCGTGCTCTAGTTTTGAGAGCAAACCGCAGTTCATCAGGAAGCGGGCCTGGCACGCGTAACCCAGCACGTCCAGCCCGGCGTCTTGCGCAGCCAGGGCGATGCCGGTGAAGTTGACGTGGGCGGTGATGTCTTTGTGGCCCAGTTCGGTCAGCGGATCGCCTCCGGCCTTGTGCGCTTGGTGGCACATCAAGGTGCCCATATGGCGCTGGGGGTGGTAGTACTCACTCTCGGGAAAGCCGTAGTCGATGAAAAAGGCAGCCCCCTGCGTGAGACGGTCAGCCAGGGTGCGGATGAAGGCTTCGGCCTGGGGGTGGATTTCAGTCACGTAATCGTGTTCGCCGTCGATCTCGACGGGAGGGCGCAAATCAGTCGCTTGGTCGGCCCAGTGCAGCGCCCCCTCATACAGCGCCACACCACGCTCCACCCACACACCGCTTTGGCGGGCCAGCAGCTTGACGGGCATGGCGTCCAGCACCTCGTTGCCCACCAATACACCTTGCATCGTTTCAGGCAGTTCACTGACCCAGCGCACTTGATCGCCAAAGGCGGCCAGTTGCTGCTGCTGGCGCTCGCGCAAGGTACCGGAAAGGTCAACGATGGTGTAACGGCGAACAGCCTTGGCGCACACATCGGGAACAGCCAGTGCCTGCAACAGCTGCAAGGCCAGCACGCCAGAGCCAGCACCGAACTCCCAAATTTCATCCGTGTCCGTAGCCTCCAGCGCCTGCGCGACCTGCACTGCCAGCGTCTGGCCAAAGTGAGGAGACAACTCGGGTGCGGTCACAAAATCGCTGCCTGACTGAGGGAGCGTGCCGAATTTGCGCGAGCTGTTGGCGTAGTAGCCCAGACCAGGGGCGTACAGCGCCAGGGCCATGAAGCGGTCAAAGCCGATCCAGCCACCGTTGGTGGCAATGGTTTTTGTCACCAACGACAGCAAGGCGGCACTGAGCGGCGAAGCCGCGTGAATCGGTGGGCTGGGTAAACTGGTAGATTGTGTTTTCACCCCGGGATTGTCTCTCCAATGCAGCCTCTTTTAGCCACCGAAACAAGCCAACGCGCTCGTACCGTGCTCGTAACCGGTGCGGGTAAACGCCTGGGCCGCGAAATCGCCCTGCACCTCGCACAGCACGGCTGGCAGGTGGCGGTGCATTACCGGCAATCCCAGGAAGATGCTCTCAAAACTGTAGCTGATTGCACCTACCAGAACTGCACAGCAGCCGCTTTTGATGCAGATTTTGCGGATGAAGCCGCCGTACGGGGCCTGGTGCCACGTGTGGTTGCCCATTTCGGCAGCCTGGACGCGGTGGTCAACAGCGCCTCGACCTTCGAGCACGACGATGCCGCCAGCTTCAGCTACGCCAATCTGGCCCGGCACTTGATGGGCAACACCGCCGCACCGATTCTGCTGGCGCAAGCCTTGCACAGCCATGTACGAGAGCGTGCGACAGACAACGCCAAGGTGGCAATGGGGAGCGTCATGCACGGTGAGGTGAATGGCGCAATAAATGGCGTGGTGGTCAACCTGCTCGACCAAAAGCTGTGGAATCCCAATCCCGATTTTTTGAGCTACACACTCTCCAAAGCCGCGTTGGAATCAGCCAACACCTTGCTCGCCCAAGCCTTGGCCCCAGCACTGCGCGTGGTGGGCGTGGCCCCCGGCTTGACGCTCACCAGCCATATGCTCAGCGACGCTCAATTCCAGGGCCTGCACAAGCTGTCTCCGCTGGGCCGCTCCTCCACGGTGCAAGATGTGGTGGCGGCGGTGCGGTTTGCGCTGGAAAACCAGTCCATCACCGGCACCACGCTGCTGGTCGATGGCGGCCAGCATTTGATGCGCTTCGAGCGCGATTTCTCGTTGATGTGAAGCCCTGCGTATTCATACTCCACCCTCCAACCTCAATTTCACCGCTTAACTTACAAGGCAACCATGGCGTCCAAAGGCACCCAAATCCTCACCCTCACTGGCCTGTGCTTCGACGCCAACATGGGCATCCTGGAATCCGAAAAGATCGCCCCGCAGCCCATCCGCGTGGATGCCGAACTGAACCTCGGCACCCAGGCACTGCTGCCGCAAGACGACGATATTTCACAGGTGCTGGACTACCGCAAAGTGCGCCAGATCATCATCGACGAGTGCACCGAACGCCACATCAACCTGCTGGAAAGCCTGATCGGCAAAGTCGCCCACCGGCTGATGCAGCTGCACGGCGTGCTGGGCGTGCGTGTGAAGATCGCCAAGCTAGAGATTTTTGAAGATTGCGAGGTAGCGATTCGGGTGGAAACAGGGCAGTGGTGAGCACCAAGCACGGATGACTTAACTCGTCAAAATACAGCTAGATGCTAATATGCGTTGATGCGTACCACCCTCGAACTCCCAGATCCTCTATTTCGCACCCTCAAAGCCCGCGCGGCTTTGGATGGCACCACACTCAAAGAACTGATGCTGCGCTTTGTGCAGCAAGGCTTAAGCGAAACCGAAGCACAGCCACTCCGCGATGCAACGCAGGTTGCTTCCAGCGCCGCAGCAGCACAACAAAGGCAACAGCCATGAGCGCCTTGCCTTCAACCCTTTGGGCCGAACCCACCGCCCCACTCACCGACGCCGCCCCTGAGCGCGTCAAAATTGAGCGTGAAACCCACAAGCTTGAAAAACGCCTGTGCCGCCAAATGGGCCAAGCTATCGTTGACTTCAACATGATCGAGCAAGGCGACAAGGTCATGGTGTGCATGTCGGGGGGCAAAGACAGCTACGGCATGCTGGACATCTTGCTGAAAATGCAGGCCCGTGCACCGATTGATTTCAGCATCATCGCCGTCAACCTCGATCAAAAGCAGCCTGACTTCCCTGAGCACATCCTGCCAGCCTATTTGACGCAAATCGGAGTGCCGTTCCACATCGAGAACCAGGACACCTATTCCATCGTCAAAGACAAAATCGAACCCGGTAAAACCATGTGCAGCCTGTGCAGCCGTTTGCGCCGGGGCATTTTGTACCGGGTGGCGGATGAATTGGGCGCTACCAAAATCGCGCTGGGCCACCACCGCGATGACATGCTGCAAACCTTCTTTTTGAACATGTTCTTTGGTGGCAAGCTCAAAGGGATGCCAGCCAAGCTGGTCAGCGACGACGGTAAACACATCGTGATTCGCCCGCTGGCTTACGCCGCCGAGAAAGACCTCGCGCGCTGGGCCACACACAAGCAATTCCCCATCATCCCCTGCACGCTGTGTGGCAGCCAGGAAAACCTGCAACGCAAACAAGTAGCGGCCATGCTCCACGAGTGGGAACGAAAGCACCCGGGCCGGGTCGAAAGCATGTTCACGGCCTTGCAAAACGTGGTGCCTTCGCATTTGATGGACGGTACACGCTACGACTTCAAAGGCCTGAAAACCACCGGCATCGCCAGCGAAGACGGAGACAAAGCGTTCGATGCGCCCGAGTTTCCTGCGGCCTTCGGGGGTTTTGCAGGTTTGCCCAGTCTGCAAGTGATTAATTTGCACAACGAATAGCCACAAAAAGGAGCACAGCGCTTATGAAATCAGCACGTTACGCTATGGTTTTTACAGTATCTATCGGCATACTGCTGCTCAGTGGTTGCGCCGCCATGAACCAATTGGGCAGCGATGTGCAAACCCAGTCCAGCCTGAAGTCCCTGCCTGTGGCGGGCTACCGGTTTGAGCGCCTGCCTTCGCAGCAAGCGCCTGAATTTGCGCAAAACCAGTCGGCGCTTGAAGCCATGGCCGAGAGAGCGCTGACGCTGGTGGGCCTGAAGCGGAATGACGTTAAGCCAGGGTACAGCGTGCTGGTGAGCGCACGGGTGCAGCGCGATCTGCGCTCGTCAGCGTGGGATGACCCGTTTTACGGCGCTGGCCGGTTCAATGTGGGCTATGGCAGCGGTTTCACCAACGTGCGCGGTCGCTCTGGCTTTCGAGGGGGCATCTACTTTGGCGGTGGCGGCTACTACCCACGCTATGACCCGCTGCTGCACCGCGAAGTGAGTGTGGTGATGCGCGACCTGAGTACCGGCCAGGTGGTGTACGAAACCCAGGCGTTCAACGACAGCCTGTGGACGGACAGCGACGCGGTGCTGCCGCTGATGTTTGAAGCGGCCGTCAGCGGCTTCCCCACCCCACCCAGTGGGCGGCGTATGGTAAATATCAACGTCACGCCGCCCGTGGCCACCCTCCCCGCTGCTGCCCCTGCGGCGACACCGGCCCTCGCACCTCTCTGAGTGTGGAGGCCACCCGCATCATCGCCGTGCGCCACGGCGAAACCGCCTGGAATGTGGATACACGCATTCAGGGCTTTTTGGACATCGCGCTGAACGACACAGGCCGCTGGCAAGCCCATCGCCTGGCCTTGGCCCTGGCAGGCGAGCAACTCGACGCCCTCTACGCCAGCGACCTCTGGCGCGCCTACGACACAGCGCTGTCCATCTCTAACGCCACCGGACTGCCCATCACCACAAATGAAGGTCTGCGGGAACGAGGCTTTGGCGAATTTGAAGGAAAAACCTTCACCGAAATAGAAACCCTCTGGCCCGACAAAGCCTTGAAATGGCGTAAGCGCATCCCTGATTTCGCACCCGAGGGTGGCGAATCATTGCTACAGTTTAGAGAGCGCATACTGGCCACCGTGTCAGCGTTGGCAGCACAAAACACCGGTAAACAAATCGTCATCGCCAGCCATGGCGGTGCCATGGACGTGCTCTACCGCGCGGCCACCGGCCAAGACCTGCAAGCGCCACGCACTTGGCAACTGGGCAATGCCGCGATCAACCGCCTGTTGTGGACACCGGGCAGTGAACCGCACGGTCTCTTCACGTTGGTCGGTTGGGCGGACAGTTTTCATTTGGATGAGAACACGGCGCTGGACGAATCCACGGCGTAACCGCACGGGATTCGACAGGCAAGGAAGCCAGAAACAGCAAGGGCGGTAACAGGCTTGTCACCCGTTACCGCCCCGCCTACCTCGGCTCCCTGGCCTCCCGCGCTTTTTGTTGCTGTCAAATTCTTCAGTCTTCCTGACCGACCACCTTGTAGGCCAAAGCACCGATCACCGCACCCACGATGGGGGCCACCCAGAACAACCACACCTGCTGCAACGCCCAAGCGTCAGCAAACACAGCCACGCCCAAGCTGCGCGCGGGGTTGACCGAGGTGTTGGTGACGGGAATGCTGACCAGGTGGATCAGCGTCAGGCACAAGCCGATGGCCAAGGGTGCAAAACCTGCGGGTGCGCGTTTGCCGGTGGAGCCCATGATGACGAACAGGAACACAGCCGTCATGACGATTTCACAGACCAACGCCGCCATCATCGAATAGCCGCCTGGGGAATGCTCGCCAAAGCCGTTAGAAGCAAAACCACCAGCCACGAAGCCCGCTTTGCCACTGGCAATCAGGTACAGCACACCAGCGCCCAAGATGCCGCCAATCACTTGCGACACGATGTAGGGCAGCAGGTCTTTGGCAGGAAAACGTCCGCCCGCCCACAGGCCCACTGAGACGGCAGGGTTCAAATGGCAACCAGAAATCGGGCCAATAGTGTAGGCCATGGTGACCACCGTCAGGCCAAACGCCAGCGACACGCCGTGCAGGCCAATACCCACGCCAGGGAACGCAGCGGCCAACACGGCGCTGCCGCACCCGCCCAGCACCAACCAGAAAGTGCCAATAATTTCAGCGATGTATTTGTTCATCACAAACCTTTCGTAAATAAAACAGACCGACTGCTGTTTGCACCACAGTTTTCTCTAACCTCAGTGTTGAGGTGGCGCGATTTTGCGTTTGAATAATGACAAGATGCCCGTTCACGCACCAGCCAAATTGGCGTTGTGTGAACTTATTGGGCATTCATCAGTCAGAGCGGCTTCATTTTTTGCGGATACCCCTTTGCCGTGGACGGACTGCACCCCAATGGCAGCGTGAAAAGACGTGAATATTGCCATTTGTCGCAACACGGACAGCGGCAATCGCACGATCGTGCTAGAAACTGGGATTCTCTGGAGACATATTTTATGGATTTGGCCTTTACCCCTGAAGAACAGCAGTTTCGCGAAGACATCCGTGCTTGGGTTCACGCGAACTTGCCTGCTGATATTTCGCACAAAGTGCATAACTCGCTCCACCTCAGCCGCGACGACATGCAGCGCTGGGCCAAGATTTTGGGCAAAAAGGGCTGGCTGGGCCACGGCTGGCCCAAGCAGTTTGGCGGGCCGGGTTGGAACGCCATCCAAAAACACCTGTTTGAAGAAGAATGCGCCCTCGCCGGCGCGCCTCGCGTCATCCCCTTTGGCCCGGTGATGGTGGCCCCGGTCATCATGGCGTTTGGCAGCCCTGCGCAGCAAGAGCGCCACCTGCCCGGTATCGCCAGCGGTGAAGTCTGGTGGAGCCAGGGCTACAGCGAACCCGGCTCAGGCTCGGATTTGGCATCGCTCAAAACCCGCGCCGAGCGCGTGGGCGACAAGTACATCGTCAATGGCCAAAAAACCTGGACGACGCTGGGCCAGTACGGCGAGTGGATTTTCTGCCTGGTGCGCACCAGCACCGAAGGCAAACCCCAAACCGGCATCAGCTTTTTGCTGATCGACATGAAGAGCCCCGGCGTCAGCGTGCGCCCCATCATCATGCTCGACGGTGGCCATGAGGTGAATGAAGTCTGGTTTGACAACGTGGAAGTGCCCGTTGAAAACCTGGTCGGCGAAGAAAACAAGGGCTGGACTTACGCCAAGCATTTGCTCAGCCATGAACGCACCAACATCGCCGATGCCAACCGCGCCAAACGCGAGTTGGAACGCCTCAAACGCATCGCCAAAGCCGAAGGCGTGTACGACCCCGCTACTGGAGGCGCCACCGCCGCCCGCTTCCGCGATGAAATCGCTAAATTAGAAGTGGACGTGATCGCTCTGGAAATGCTGGTGCTGCGTGTGTTGTCGGCTGAAAAGACCGGTAAAAACTCGCTGGACATTGCAGGCTTGCTCAAAATTCGCGGCAGCGAAATCCAGCAGCGCTACACGGAACTGATGATGCTCGCAGCCGGCCCCTACAGCCTGCCGTTCATCAAGGAAGCGATGGAGGCCGGTTGGCAAGGCGATTACGTGGGTGCAGCCACCAGCGCACCACTGGCGTCCACCTACTTCAACATGCGCAAGACCACCATTTACGGTGGATCGAACGAAGTGCAACGCAACATCGTCGCGCAGACGGTGCTCGGTTAATCAAAAACTACAGAAGTACAGGAGATCACCATGGATTTTGACTTTTCCGACGACCAAGAACAATTGCGCGACGCCGTTCGCAAATGGGTGGACAAAGGCTACAGCTTTGAGCGCCGCACCGCTGCCGTCAAAGCCGGTGGCTTCGACCGCGCCGCTTACACCGAGCTGGCCGAACTGGGCCTGACCGGCCTCTACATCGCCGAAGACGATGGCGGCATGGGCATGGGCCCCACCGAAGGCATGGTGGTGATGGAAGAGCTGGGGCGCGGCATGGTGCTGGAGCCGTTGGCCCAAACGCTGATCGCCGCAGCCGTGCTCAGCGGCTACGCCAGCGCCGCCGTCAAAGCCGCTTGGCTGCCCAAAATTTCCAGCGGCGAAGCGCTGGTCGTTCTGGCCCATCAAGAGCAAGCCGCCCGCTATCATTTGGAGGTTTGCAAGGCAAATGCAGTGGCAACTGGCGATGAATGGGCATTGACCGCTACCAAAAGCATAGTGCCCGCAGGCGATCAGGCCGATGCCTTCCTGGTGCCCGCCATGGTCAACAACACGCAAGCACTGTTCTTGGTTGAGCGCAGCGCTACGGGCGTGACCACCCGGGGCTACGTCACCCAAGACGGCAGCCGTGCCGCTGAAGTGACGCTCGCTAACACGCCAGCCACCCTGGTCACACTGGACGGTTTGGCTGCGCTGGAACACGCGGTAGACATCGGCATCGCCTGCGCCTGCGCCGAAGCCGTCGGCGTGATGGACAAAACGATGGCGCTTACCGCTGATTACATGAACACGCGCAAGCAGTTCAACGTCGTCATCAGCAGCTTCCAGGCTTTGCGCCACCGCATGGCTGACATGAAGATGCAGCTGGAATTGGGCCGCTCAATGAGCTTTTACGCCTGCCTCAAACTCAATGCCCCCGCCGATGAGCGCCGCCGCGCCATGGCTCGCGCCAAGTACCAACTGGGCAATTCGATGCGCTATGTGGGCCAGCAATCGGTGCAGCTGCACGGCGGCATCGGCGTGACCGACGAGTACATCGGCAGCCATTACTTCAAGAAATTGACGCAACTGGAAATGACTTACGGTGACACACTGCACCACCTGGGTGAGGTGTCAGAGCGGATGCAAGACACCGCAGGGGTGTTTGCTTAACCAAGGCAACCGCTACTTTTTAGATAGCACTCTACGCCCACTACGCTTGCTCTGGTGGGCGTTTTACCTTGTAAAGGACGATCATGATGCACCGCAGAACGCTTTTGAGACTCACCGTGAACAGCACCTTGTTAGCCAGCATGGCTACGGCTTTGCTGCTGAGCGCTTGCGCTACCCCACCGAGCACCTCGCTGGAAGCCGCCCCACCCATCGTGTTCGTCCACGGCAACGGTGACACCGCCGCGCTCTGGCAAACCACCGCGTGGCGCTTTGAGAGCCAAGGCTGGCCGCGCGCACGCCTGATCGCCATCGACGTGCCCTACCCCATCTCTCGCGATGACGACACCAAAGCACAGCCCGGTCGCACCTCAGCCGCCGAGAACATGGCCTACCTCAAAGCCGAGGTCGAGCGTGTGCTTGCAGCCACCGGTGCCAAGCAGGTCGTGCTGATGGGCAACTCACGCGGCGGCAACGCCATCCGCAGCTACATTCAAAACGGTGGCGGCGACAAGACCGTCAGCCATGCCATTTTGGGCGGCACACCGAACCACGGCGTGTGGGCCATCAAAGGGTTCAGAGAGGGCAATGAATTCGCAGGCACAGGCCCGTTTTTGACCGCCTTGAACGCGCCCAAGAACGCGGCAGGCGACGAAGTCATTGGCCCCGTCAAATGGATGACGGTGCGCTCCGACGACAACGACAAATATGCCCAACCCGATGGGGTATGGATAGGCGCGAAAGGCACGGCCACCCAGGTGACCGCCGCCGGGCCAGAGCTGAAAGGCGCACTGAACGTGGTGATCCCTCGCATCGACCACCGCGAAACCTCGTATTCCCCTGCGGCGTTTGCCGCCAGCTACCGCTTTATCACCGGCAAAATGCCGAAAACCACAGCGGACGCTTCCGGTGTGACCGAAGAAAGCGACATCGTCCTCAGCGGCAAAATCACGGGTCTGGGTGTTAAGTCTGATGACCCTAGCACTGGCAACTTCAGTAATAACGTGCCTGTACCCGGTGCGCAGCTTGCGGTGTACGTGACCGATGCGGCCACCGGCGAGCGTGTGGGGCCTGCCGCTTACTTAAAAACAGTAGCAGCCGATGGCGTCTGGGGGCCATTTGCAGCACAACCCAAGCTACGCTATGAGTTCGCCATCACCGCACTCGGTTACGCCACCACCCACATTTACCGCAGCCCCTTCCCTCGTGGCAGCAATCTGGTGCATCTGCGGGCTGAGCGCATCGCCGACACCGACAAAGACGCCCAAGCCATCATCCATTTCGCCAGGCCACGGGGCTACTTTGACGCCCAGCGTGACACCTTGAACTTTGACGGCCAAACCCCACCACCCGGTGTGCCCGCCACGGGGACAGCGGGCGTGGCCAGCTCCAAACTCAAACTCGCTTCATGGCAAGACCGTGCCATCGCCGCAGAATTCAACGGAGAACGGGTCATTGGGCATACCTGGAGTGCACCGAACCAGCATGTGGTGTGGCTGGAGATCACGCAGTAACCGCACCCCACGCAGTAAACCTGCGGTCCACCACGTTATTCAGTCTGCGATGTACGCCGGATAGCGCGCACAAATCTCATCCAGCGTACCCAACGTGCCCGACAAATGGGTGCGCAAGGCCTGCCTTGCCGCATCCGCATCGCCACGCTCTATCGCGTCCACGATGCAGCCATGGTCGCGCACCACAGCCTGCGCTTTGCCCTCTGCAGGCAGGTGCAAGCGGCGCAGGCGGTCGGCATGGCCTGCATTACGGCGCACCAAGGCCCATAAATCAGGTACGCCCGCAGAGGTGTACATGTGCTGGTGAAAGGCGTGGTCAGCGACAACAAAGGCACTGTAGTTTTCAACGCCCATCACCGCGACTTGGGCCGCAATCAGTGTGCGCAACTGCAGGGTCAGCAGCGCATTGGGCTTGCTGGCGAGCGTGCCCACCACCTCCAGTTCAATCGACATGCGCAAAAAGTGCGCTTGCTTGGCGGAAGTGATGTTGATCTTGCTGACCACCGTGGCATGCTGGGGAAAGATATCCACCAAACCCTCTTCGCCCAAGCGCATCAACGCATCACGCACAGGCGTCTGGCTGATGCCGAACTGCTGCGCCAAGGCGTCCCGGGCCAGTACCGTGCCAGGGGCCATGGTGAGCGTCACGATGGCTTCGCGCAGCTGGTCAAACACCTGGGGAGCGGCAAGGCGGGAACGGTCGAGGCGGCCTTTTTCTTGAACTTTCATCACAGGGATTTTCGCATTGACGCACTAATATATTAGTGTTTTAATTGATTGCATGACAAGCCCCATGCCCCATTCAAAGTCCACCACTTCCGTCACCCCAGAATCCCTGCGCAGCGCGCGCTGGTTTGAGCCTGACGATCTGCGCTCTTTTGGCCACCGCTCGCGCATCATGCAAATGGGTTACGCCCCCGTGGACTGGGCTGGCAAGCCGGTGATCGCCATCATCAACACCTGGTCGGATTTAAACCCCTGCCACACCCACTTCAAGCAGCGGGTGGAAGACGTGAAGCGCGGTGTGTTGCAAGCCGGGGGCTTTCCGGTGGAGCTGCCCGCCATCTCGCTGGCCGAGGCCTTCGTCAAGCCCACCACCATGCTGTACCGCAACATGCTGGCCATGGAAACCGAAGAGCTGCTGCGCAGCCACCCGGTGGACGGCGCAGTGCTGATGGGGGGCTGCGACAAGACCACGCCCGGCCTGGTGATGGGGGCCATCAGCGCGGGCCTGCCCAGCATCTACATCCCGGCGGGCCCGATGCTGCGCGGCAACTACAACGGCCAGATCCTCGGCTCCGGCTCGGATGCCTGGAAGCTGTGGGACGAGCGCCGCGCCGGCAAGATCAGCAAGACCGAATGGATTGGCGTGGAAGGCGGCATCGCCCGCAGCCACGGCACCTGCATGACCATGGGCACCGCCGCCACCATGATGGGGATTGCCGAAGCCATTGGCATGACCCTGCCCGGGGCCTCCAGCATCCCGGCATCCGATGCCAACCACCCGCGCATGTCAGCCGAAAGCGGCCGCCGCATCGTCGAGATGGTCTGGGAGGGTCTGACCCCGCAGCGCATGCTGACCCGCGCCTCGTTTGAAAACGGCATTGCCGTGGCCATGGCCATGGGCTGCTCGACCAATGCCATCATCCACCTGGTGGCCATGTCACGCCGCGCTGGGCCAGATTGCGCCGTAGGTCTGGACGACTTCGACGCCTTCAGCCGCCGCGTGCCGGTGCTGGCCAATATCCGGCCCAGCGGTGACACCTATCTGATGGAAGACTTCTACTACGCCGGAGGTTTGCCCGCCCTGATGAACCGCATGGCGCAGTACCTGCAACTGGACGCATTGACCGTCACCGGGTTACCCGTTGGTGACAACATTGCCGGAGCGCAGGTGTTCAACGACGACGTGATCCGCACGCTCGACAACCCGCTTTATAAAGAAGGCGCACTGGCTGTGCTGCGCGGCAATATCGCGCCCAACGGGGCGGTCATCAAGCCCAGCGCCTGCGCCCCGCAGTTTCTGAAACACACCGGCCCGGCCCTGGTGTTCGACGACTACCCGTCCATGAAGGCAGCGGTAGAAGACGAGAACCTGGACGTCACCGCCGAGCACATCATGGTGTTGCGCAACGCGGGCCCGCAGGGCGGCCCCGGTATGCCGGAGTGGGGCATGCTGCCCATCCCCGCCAAGCTGGTGAAGCAGGGCGTACGGGACATGCTGAGATTGTCCGACGCGCGCATGAGCGGCACCAGCTACGGGGCCTGCATTCTGCACGCCTCTCCCGAGGCCTACATCGGCGGCCCGCTGGCGCTGGTGAAAACAGGCGACCTCATCACCGTGGACGTGGCCGCCCGCAGCATCCACCTAGAGGTGAGCGACGAAGAACTCGCCACCCGTCGCGCCGCATGGCAGGCCCCGCCCAAACGCTTCGAGCGTGGCTATGGCTGGATGTTCTCGCGCCATATCTTGCAAGCCGACCAAGGCTGTGATTTTGATTTTCTGGAAACCGAATTCGGTGCGCCGATTGGCGAACCCGTTATTTTTTAAACCCTATTGGAGACCATCTTGACCCCCACCACCCGCACCCTGCTCACCAAAGTCAGCACGGCCACCCTGTGTACCGCCCTGTTCAAGCGCGGCCTGCGCAACCAGTTCATCCAGGACGTGCGCCCGCTGAACCCGAACCTGCCGAACATGGTGGGTGAAGCCTTCACCCTGCGCTACATCCCCGCGCGTGAAGACCTGAACCCCATCAGCGTTTTCCTTGACCGCAACCACCCCCAACGCAAAGCCGTGGAAGACTGCCCACCGGGTGCCGTGTTGGTGATCGACAGCCGCAAGGACGCCCGTGCAGCCTCAGCGGGCGCGATTTTGGTGTCGCGCCTGATGGTGCGTGGTGTGGCCGGCGTGGTCAGCGACGGGGGGTTTCGCGACTCGCCTGAAATCGCTCGCCTGACCATTCCGGCCTACCACCAACGCCCCTCAGCCCCCACCAACCTGACCTTGCATCAGGCGCTGGACATCAACCAACCCATCGGCTGCGGCGACGTGGCGGTATTCCCCGGTGACGTGGTGGTGGGCGACGCCGAAGGCGTGATCGTCATCCCTGCCCATATCGCTGACGAGATCGCGCTGGAAGCCACCGAGATGACGGCGTTTGAAGATTTCGTGACCGAGCAGGTGCTGGGTGGCCGCTCCATCATTGGTTTGTACCCACCAACCGACGAGCAGGCGCGCACCGATTTCGCCACCTGGCGTGCCGCCAACGGCCGTTGATTTCAAATTAAAAACTGGAGACACCATGACCACCACCCGACGTCACGCGCTGCTTGCGCTGGCCACATTCCCGTCCGTGCTGCCTGGCCTCGCATGGGCTGAAGACTGGCCTGCCGCCAAGCCCATCACCTACGTGGTGCCGTTCACACCCGGTGGCTCCACCGACATCATTGGCCGCACGCTGGCGCAAAAGCTGGGCGAAGCCCTCAAGCAATCGGTGGTGGTGGACAATAAACCAGGACAGGCGGGCGGCATTGGGGCCACCTATGTCGCCAAAGCGGCACCGGACGGATACACCCTGTTTGGCGGCACCATCAGCACCCACGCCATCAATGCCAGCCTGTACAAAAACCTGCCCTACGACCCGGTGAAGGACTTCGAGCCGGTCAGCCTGGTCGCAACGCTGCCAAACGTGCTCATCATCAACCCCAACCTGGGCGTGAACACCGTGGCGGAGTTGATTGCCTTGCTGAAAAGAGATTCCGGCAAGCGCCTGTTTGCCTCATCAGGCGCAGGTACCTCCACCCATCTGGCGGGCGAAATGTTTGGCGACATGATTGGCGTGCAGCTGACCCATGTGCCCTACAAAGGCACGCCCCCCGCGCTGACCGATGTGGCATCAGGCCAAGTGCCCTTCATGTTTGACCAGATGACAGCAGCACTGCCGTTGGCCAAGGTAGGCCGCCTCAAACTGCTGGCCGTGACCACCGGCAAACGCATCGCACTGGCGCCCGAGTTGCCCACGATGATCGAATCCGGCGTTGCGGGGTTTGAGATGACCTCATGGCAAGCCGTTTACGCCCCCAAAGGCACACCCAAAGCCATCGTGCAGCGGCTCCATGCCGAGATTGTCAAAGCCCTGAAAACACCCGATGTGCAAGCCAAGCTGGAAGGGCAACTGGGCATGAACATCGTAGGCAGCAGCCCTGAAGAACTGGCCGCACACATGGCCCGCGAGATTCCGCGCTGGGCGGCGTTGGTCAAAAAATCAGGCGCTGAGCCGGGCTAAAGCTGTTGCGGAGCCTTGCCGCCTTTATCGGCATAATTGCCCATAATCGGGCTATGTGACAATTCACCGATGCAGCAGGCGCTAGAGCGCTGGCGTGAAAAATCCAGTGCGCCACTCAGTTTGCCGAGTCTAAATTCGCGCCGTTCAAGCCACCAACCGCGACGACTTCGGCACATGCGCCATTAAAAACTCCATCTGGTCCGCCAATATCCGGCGGTTGCGCAGGATGAAGTCTTCCCACAGGCTGGGCACGTAGGGGGCGTAGAGCAGGGGCATTTTGGCTTGCTCGGGGGTGCGGCTGCTTTTGCGGTGGTTACAGGGGCGGCAGGCGGTGACGACGTTCATCCAGTGGTCTTGGCCGTTTTGGGCGAAGGGGACGATGTGTTCGCGGGTTAAATCGGATTCATGCAAATGCTCGCCGCAGTAGGCGCAGACGTTGCGGTCGCGGATGAAGAGCTTGCTGTTGGTCAGGCCTGGGCGCAGCTCGAACGGGTTGATATTGGGCACTCCGCGCGTGCCGATGATGCTGTTGACGGTGATGACCGATTGCACACCGGTGATGGCGTTGTTACCGCCACGGAACACCGCCACCTCACGGCCCATTTCCCAACGCACGTCTTCGGCAGCGTAGTGAATCACCGCTTGTTCCAGCGTGATCCACGACTGGGGCAGCCCTTGGGCAGATAACTTCAAAACTTTCAAAACAGGCCTCCAATGAACACATCGCAGCAGCACTGACACGAAAGCACAACCCTCTGAGGCCTTGGCCCGCATTGGGGTATGCGGAGCTAGGGGTTGCCTACCGCACAATATACAGGCTTCACAAGTCAGCCGTATGAATTCCCCCTACTGCCCCACCCCGCCATGCCCAACTTAACGCCCGACTGGCGTGCTTTATGCGCTTCAGGATTCATAGCAACGGTGCTGCACGGTACAGCACACGCGGCACTGCCCACGGCGCCTCTATTGCGCTGCTTTGCCACCTATGCAGGCAGTACGCAGGCCGTGGAAAGCGGTGTGACGGCTGACCCCTACAGCGTGGAAGCCGTGGACATTGGCGGGCGCTTTACCTTCAAAGCGGTGATGGTGGGCACGCCTGACAAGGTGGACTACATCAAGCTCTACGCTTACCTGCAACGGCGCGACAAGGACATCCCGATTCACCAAGCAACCTACTTGCCGCCGTTCAAAGCCGCCTTGACACCCCTCAACCACCTGTACGCCGGTGACGTAGAGCGCGAACTCCAATACCACTGCACATTGCAAGGGGCGACACCATGAGCACGATGACCATGAGAGGGGTATTGCTCAGCTTGTTATGGGCCGTTTTGAGCCACGGTGCAGCACATGCAGCCCCCCAAGTTGACGCGACTCACGAGACCGTCAGCCTGCTGTTCGTCGGCGACGTGGTGCTGGACGGCCAAGCCGGTCAGGCCATCGCCCAGGGCATTGACCCGTTCGCCGCCTTTGCGTCCGTCTTTGCCAGCGCCGATGTACGCATCGCCAACCTGGAATGCGTGGTCGCCACCACAGGCAACGCCGCCGACAAAAATTTCACCTTCCGCGCCCACCCGCGCACGCTCCCGGTATTGAAGCGCCATGTTGATGCCGTATCCCTGGCCAACAACCATTCCGGGGACTTTGGGCGCGGTGCGTTCAGCGAGATGCTGGGGCTGCTGGACGCGCACGGCATAGGGCGCTTCGGTGGTGGCAAAAATTTAAGCGAGGCCCATACACCGCTCATCATCGAGCGCAAAGGGGTGCGCATCGCCCTCTTGGGCTACGACGAATTCATGCCCCGCAGTTTTGAGGCCGATGCCAACGCCGCAGGGGTCGCCTGGAGCGAAGACGAGCAGGTGGTGGCCGACATTCGCCGTGCCCGCAGCCATGACAAAGCCGACGTGGTGATCCCCTTCATGCACTGGGGCTGGGAAAACGAACCCCGCGCCAATGCCCGCCAGCGCCAGCTCGCCCGCCTGATGGTCGATGCCGGTGCCGACGCCGTGGTGGGCGCGCACCCGCATGTGGTGCAAGACGTAGAGCACTACCAAGGCAAACCCATCATCTATAGCCTGGGCAACTTCATGCTGGACGCGCTGGATAATCCCAACCAGGCCCGGGGCTGGGTGCTGCGCTTGCAGGTCAATCGCCACGGCGTACAGGCCTGGGATACGCAGTGGGCGCAGCTCAATGCGCAAGGCATACCGGCACCCGATACCCCCTCAAATACTCCCTCATTTCAGCCGTCAGAGCAAGCCAGATAAGCTACACCCGCTATGAAAATATTCAGAGGATTCCACCATCCCGACATCGCCCCCACCTGCGCACTGACGATTGGCAATTTCGATGGTGTGCACCGGGGCCACCAGGCCATGCTGGCGCTGCTCAACAACGAGGCCCAGCACCGCCACGTACCCAGCTGCGTGATGACCTTCGAGCCGCACCCGCGCGACTACTTCGCCGCAGTGGCCCACAAGCCCGAACTGGCCCCAGCCCGCATCGCCACACTGCGCGACAAGCTGCAAGAGCTGGAACGCTGCCGGGTGGACCAGGTAGTGGTGCTGCCCTTTGACCAACGCCTTGCCAGCCAATCCCCACAAACCTTCATCGACGAGGTGCTGGTGCGTGGCCTGGGGGTACGCTATGTGCTGGTCGGGGACGATTTCCGCTTTGGCGCCAAACGGGCCGGTGACTACAACCTGCTGGACGCCCAGGGCGACGAGCTGGGTTTTGACGTGGCCCGCATGAACAGCTACGAGGTGTCAGACCCCCAAGCGCGGCGCAACCAGGGTATACCCAGCTGGGAAGCGTCCAGTTTTGGGCGCGCCCCCGGCAGCCACGGCCTGCGCGTCTCCAGCTCCGCTGTGCGCGAAGCGCTGTTTGAGGGCCGCATGGACGATGCCGCCCGCCTGCTGGGTCGCCCCTACGCCATCTCGGGCCATGTCGTCCACGGACGCAAGCTGGGCCGCGAACTCGGGGCCAGCGCACCGGGGCGAGGCGATGGCTTTCGCACGCTGAATCTGCGCTTTGCCCATTGGAAACCTGCTGCCAGTGGCATCTTTGCGGTACGCGTGTTTGGCCTGCGCACCGATCTGAATGCCGCTGTGGAAGGCGTCGCCAACCTCGGCATCCGCCCGTCCATCGACCCCAGCGACGTGAACGGCGGGCGCGTGCTGCTGGAAACCCATTGCTTTGACTGGCCTGCTGAAATGGGCCAAAAAGAGGCCTACGGTAAAATCATCCGTGTAGAACTACTCCATAAACTTCACGACGAACTGAAGTACGACGGCCTGGATTCCCTCACCAAGGGTATTGCGAAGGATTGCGCCGATGCGCGGGCGTACTTTGCTTCTCGCCGCCGACCATGACCGACACCACATCCCCAGCTCCAACCGCAGCAGCCACCGACTACCGCGCCACCCTCAACCTGCCCGACACCCCCTTCCCCATGCGCGGCGATCTGGCCAAGCGCGAGCCGGGCTGGGTGAAAGACTTTGAGGACAAAGGCATCTACAAAAAGCTGCGCGACGCCCGCATCAACGCGCCCCGCTTCGTGCTGCACGACGGCCCGCCCTATGCCAACGGCCAAATCCACATGGGCCACGCCGTCAACAAGATCCTGAAGGACATGATCGTCAAGGCGCGGCAGTTGTTGGGCATGGACGCGGTGTACGTGCCCGGTTGGGACTGCCACGGCCTGCCCATCGAGAACCAGATCGAAAAAACCCACGGGCGCAATTTGAGCCGTGACGAAGTGCAAGCCAAAAGCCGCGCCTACGCCACCGAGCAAATCGCGCTGCAAAAGGCCGATTTCAAGCGCCTGGGCGTGCTGGGAGAGTGGGACAACCCCTACCTGACGATGAACCCCAGCAACGAGGCCGACGAAATCCGCGCCCTGAAGCGCATCATCGAACGCGGTTTTGTCTACCGGGGCCTGAAGCCTGTGTACTGGTGTTTTGACTGCCGCAGCTCGCTGGCCGAGTTCGAGATCGAATACGCCGACAAGAAATCACAAACGATCGACGTGGGCTTTGAGTGCGCGGAGCCTGCCAAGCTGGCGGTAGCCTTTGGCTTAAGCGCCCTCACCCAACCCGCCTTTGCCGTCATCTGGACAACCACCGCCTGGACGATTCCCGCCAACCAAGCGCTGAACCTGAACCCGGCGCTGGAATACGCGCTGGTGGACACCCCACGCGGCCTGCTGCTGCTGGCCTGCGCCTTGGTCGAAAAAGCCCTGGCCCGCTTCGCCCTGGAAGGCACCGTGGTGGCAACGACGTTGGGTGAAAACCTCGCCAACATCAACTTCAAGCACCCGTTCTACGATCAGGCGAATGGCACCGAAGGCGAATTCAGCTACAAGCGCTTAAGCCCCATCTTCTTGGCCGACTACGCCACGGCTGACGACGGCACCGGTATCGTTCACTCCTCCCCCGCTTACGGCGTAGAGGATTTCAACTCCTGCGTCGCCAATGGCATCGCCCATGACGACATCCTGAACCCCGTGCAGGCCAATGGCGTGTACGTGGACGAGTTGCCGCAGTTCGGTGGCCAGTTCATCTGGAAAGCAGCCCCCGTCATCGTTGAAGCCTTGCGTGAAGCGAACCGCCTGTTCGCCACCGAGACCATCACCCACAGCTACCCGCATTGCTGGCGGCACAAAACACCGGTGATCTACCGGGCTGCGGCCCAATGGTTCATCCGCATGGACGAGGGCGAGGGTGTGTTCACCCAAGACAAAGCGCCGCAAACCCTGCGCCAGCTGGCCCTGAACGCCATCGAAGAAACCAGCTTCTACCCCGAAAACGGCAAAACCCGGTTGCGCGACATGATTGCCGGGCGGCCCGACTGGTGCATCTCGCGCCAGCGCAATTGGGGCGTGCCGCTGCCCTTCTTCATCCACACCGCCACTGGCGAGCTGCACCCCGACACCATGGCGCTGATCGACCGCGCCGCCGACATGGTGCAAGCGGGGGGCATTGAAGCCTGGAGCAAAGCCAGCGCTGAATCGCTGATCGGGGCGGATGCCGAGTTCTACACCAAGAGCAATGACATCCTGGACGTGTGGTTCGACTCCGGCACCACGCACCACACCGTGCTACAAAAAAGCCACGCGGCCCAGTCCGCCTGGCCCGCCGACCTGTACCTGGAAGGTCACGACCAGCACCGTGGCTGGTTCCACAGCTCGCTGCTGACCGCTTGCGCCATGTACGACCACGCGCCGTACAAAGGCCTGCTGACGCACGGCTTCACCGTCGATGCGAATGGCCGCAAGATGAGCAAGTCCGAGAAAAACGGCGTTGACCCGCAAGTAACTGCGGGCAAGCTGGGCGCCGAAATCATCCGCCTGTGGGTGGCGGCCAGCGATTATTCGGGCGATATTGCCGGTGACGACAAAATCCTCGCCCGCGTGGTGGACACCTACCGCCGCATCCGCAACACACTCAAATTCCTGCTGGCCAACACCAGCGACTTTGATCCGGCAACCGACACCGTTCCCGCCGACCAACTGCTGGAAATCGACCGCTACGCCCTGGCCCGTGCCGCGCAGATGCAAACCACCGTCCTGGCCCACTACGAGGTGTACGAATTCCACCCCGTGGTCGCCAAATTGCAGGTGTATTGCAGCGAAGACTTGGGCGCGTTCTATTTGGACGTGCTGAAAGACCGCCTCTACACCACGGCCCCCAAGAGCCTGGCCCGCCGCAGCGCACAAACCGCCCTGCTGCAAATCACCCAGGCCATGCTGCGCTGGATGGCCCCGTTCCTGAGCTTCACGGCTGAAGAAATTTGGGCACTGGAAGGCAAAAGCGAATCCATCTTCATGGAAACCTACGCTGACATGGGGGTGGCAAGTCCATCGTCCGAGGCCTTGCTCGCCAAATGGACCCGTATCCGCGACATCCGCGACCTGGTGAACAAAGACATCGAAGTACTGCGCAAAGAGGGCAAGGTAGGCTCCAGCCTGCAAGCCAACGTGGTGCTGACCGCACCCGCCGCCGACCACGCACTGCTGGCCAGCCTGGGCGATGATTTGAAGTTCGTGTTCATCACCTCCGCTATTGAATTAGTAGCTGGCGAAGCGCTTCAGGTAAGCACCAGAACCTCATTGGACACCAAATGCGAGCGTTGCTGGCATTACCAGGCCGATGTGGGCATCGACACGGCGCACCCCACGGTTTGCGGGCGCTGCGTCAGCAATTTGTACGGCGCGGGTGAAACACGGTTGATCGCTTAAGACTCAAGACCATGGCAAAACGATCTCACAACGCCCCCCGAACTTCGTTCGTCAAGTCACCTGCCAGCAGCGCCAGCTTGCTGCCCTGGTTGGCCCTCGCGGCCATGCTCATCCTGATCGACCAGTTCACCAAAGTGCTGATCGTGGGCTACTACCAGCTGGGCGGCGCGACGCGCATCACCAGCTTCTTTGACGTGGTTCGGGCCCACAACACCGGCGCTGCATTTTCGTTTCTGGCGTCAGCGGGGGGCTGGCAGCGCTGGTTCTTCACCGCCATTGGCGTGGCTGCGGCACTGTTTATCGTGTGGATGCTGAAAGCCCACCCTGGCCAAAAACTGTTTGCGTTTGCCCTGGCCTGCATCCTGGGTGGTGCTGTCGGTAACGTGATTGACCGTGTGGTGTACGGCTACGTGGTGGACTTTTTGCAGTTCCACTGGGAATGGCTCAAACCCATGTTCCCAGGGGGTTACTTCCCCGCGTTCAACGTGGCCGACAGTGCGATCACGGTCGGGGCCACGTGTTTGGTCCTGGATGAAATTCTGCGGGTGCGCAAAGGTAAATAAATTACGCCTTCGCTGTTGCAGTCGCCGCCTTGCGGTCCGCCACCACTTTTTGTGCGCTGGCGCGCTCACCCACCAGCTTCAAATAAGACTTGTAGTCGATGCCTGCGGCCAGCAGCAGGTCTTCACCGTAAATCGCCTTACTCGTCATGCCCACCAAGGGAAGACTGGCAAACGCGGCGCAATCGGCCTGGGTGAAGGTGTCGCCCGCCACATAGGGTGCGAACTTGGCGATGCGCTTGAAGGCTGCGATGTTTTTGTCCAGCACGGTGCGCAACTGGGCCACTTTGTCATCGCTCAGTGCGCCACCGAAGAAGGCTTTGCCGTGCAGCTCGCGCGCCACCAGCTCCAGGTGCAAATCGACGAAAACGATGAGTTCGCGTACCTTCGCGGCAGCGAACGCATCAGCAGGCATCAAGGGTGGATTGGGGTACGCGGCTTCGATGTACTCCATGATGACCTGGCTCTCGCAAATACCGCCTTGGGGGGTACGAAGAAACGGGATTTTGGCCAGAGGCGAGTCGGCCAACACGGCTTCATCGGTGCTCTTGGTGGGGACGTTCGCTTCGTCAAAAGGTACATTCTTTTCAAGCAGAGCGAGCTTGACTTTGTTGTAGTAGTTGGAAATGGGAGAGCCGCAGAGGGTGAGCATGGGAAAAGTCTCGTGAGTTTTGACGGCACCAGTTTAGGGGGCATGGCGGTGTCTGCATGGCACGCGGGAGACAAGTAAAAAGGATGGCATAAATACTGCTGGACAACGCAAAATAGGCTCTGCACCCGCGAGTCCACACCGCCCAGCCCACGAACCGAAGGCACGATGAACATCCCTCACGCCCTGACCCAGCTCACCCCCTTCCACCCACGGCTGATCTCGTCGCTCAAAGGCTACACCAGCGCGCGGTTTTTGAAGGACGCAGAGGCCGGGTTGACGGTAGGAATCGTCGCGCTGCCGCTGGCCATGGCGTTTGCAATTGCGTCGGGCCTGAAGCCTGAAGCCGGGCTGTGGACGGCGATCATCGGCGGTTTTCTGGTGTCGGCCCTGGGCGGCTCGCTGGTGCAGATTGGCGGGCCAGCGGGCGCGTTCAGCCTACGCTGACCATAGCGCTGCTGGGCGCCATTGAATCGCTGCTGTGTGCCAGCGTGGCCGACCAGCTCAGCCACCTGCCGCCGCACGACTCGAACCAGGAACTGATGGCACAGGGCGTGGCGAACATGGTGGTGCCGTTTTTTGGCGGGATGCCCGTCACGGGCACCATCGCCCGCACCGTGACCAACCTGCGCGCTGGAGCAACGTCCCCGGTAGCAGGCATCGTCCACGCGGTGGCGCTGGACACCACCGGGCTGGACGCCTTGAACCCGGTGCTGGAGGCCGTGCTGGCCCGGGGTGGCTCGCTTTGCGTGTGCAACCTGAACCCCCAGCCACGCTCGCTGATGGAGCGCTCGGGCCTGGGGGCGAAGCTGACGCTCAGTTAAATTACTTCAAATTTAATAGCTACTCAAGCGCACCTGTATTGCGTTTAAAGGAAATTTTGTCGTCAACCGCAGTGTCACCGTGCCTCAGCCTGCGGATCGTCAATTGAGCCGGTGGACACCACCCGCATGTCGCGGTTAAAGACCACGGTGAACAGCTTGGGTTGCATAGGTTGCTGCACCCAACGCCAGTCGTAGTGGGTTTCTTGCTTGAGGGCAAAGGTCATGGTCTTGGCGGGCTTGCCCAGCATTTTGCGCACATCTTCCATCATCATGCCGGGCTCGATTTTGGCGAAGTTTTGAGGCGTCAGCACCTGGCGCAATGCGCTCATCTTGCCATCGGGGCCGATGGAAATCATGTAGTTGGTGCTGCCATTGGGTTGGCGGTTGTACTCAAAGATGCGGGTCTCGCCAGCGCCATCCCACACTTTCTCGGGCTGGCCAAACTTGGCACGCACATCAGCCTCGGTGGAAATCCCCTCCTCCAACTCTTGGATGCGCTGCGAATCGCAGCCCCATAAACCCAGCAGGGCCGCTAAACTGAACATAAGCAGGCCTTTCGCAACATAACCCTTGCACATGGTGGAATTCCTTGGTGGTGACGCTGAATGCGTAAAGATGAACCCAAGCCTAACGGCTGAGGCCGGTAAAATAGCGACAAAGGTTTACAACATGTCCATCCTCAGCGCCATTTTTCAACGTCCTCACTATAAATCTGAGATCAGTCAGTTCATTGACCAGATGAAAGCCCAAAAACCCACCCTGGAAGCCGAGCAACTGGCAGGCCGTGCACTGCTGTGGGACAAACAGGTTGACCGCAGCGCCCAAGCCGATTTTCTGGACGCCAAAGAACCCCAGAAACCTTACGTCTACCAGACCAAGGTTTGACGCAGGACGACACGCTCCTCACCGCTATGCCCCTGGTCGTAGACCGGGTGGCCATGGCACGCCTTTACGGCGAACCCCTGTTCGCGCTGCCGAACGACCTCTACATCCCGCCCGACGCACTGGAGATTTTCCTGGAGGCCTTTGAAGGCCCGCTGGACTTGCTGCTGTACCTGATCCGCAAGCAAAATTTCAACATCCTCGACATCCCCATGGCGGCGCTCACGCGCCAGTACCTGAGCTATGTAGACGAGATTCGCACCCGCAATCTGGAGCTGGCTGCCGAATACCTGCTGATGGCCGCGATGCTGATCGAGATCAAATCGCGCATGCTGCTGCCCCCCAAAAAGGTCGCTGAAGGGGCAGAACCTGAAGACCCCCGTGCCGCGCTGGTACGCCGCTTGCTGGAATACGAGAAGATGAAGCTCAGCGCCGCGCGCCTGAACGCCCTGCCTCAGTTTGGCCGCGATTTTTTGCGCGCCGATGTGTTCATCGAACAAGCGCTGCAGCCCCGCTTCCCGGATGTCAACGTGGACGAGCTGCGCGATGCCTGGGCGTCCATCATGAAGCGTGCCAAGCTCATCCAGACCCACAAAATCACCCGCGAAGAACTCAGCGTGCGCGAGCATATGACGCTGGTGCTCAAGGCGCTGCAAGGGCACAAGTTTGTCGAGTTTGAAAAGCTGTTTGACGCGACCAAAGGCGTGCCGGTGCTGGTCGTCACCTTCATCGCGCTGCTGGAGCTGGGTAAAGAAACGCTGGTAGAAATCACCCAGGCCGAAGCATTTGCCCCGATTTACGTGCGGCTGGCGTATTCACCGCTCTGAATCTGCCGCAGACAGGCTGTTGGCCACCGCACTCCCCTGCAACTTGCGGTAAAGCGTTCCGCGCGAGACACCCAACGCCCTGGCTGCTTTGGAAATATTACCCGAGCAGGCCAGCAGCGTGCTTTCAATCAGCTGGAGACTGTGGTCTTCCAGCGTGGCAGGAGACACCAGGGCTGTCGGCTCCGGAACCGACCCCAGAGGATGGAGCGACGGCTGGGATTCAGGCGCTAATGCCACAGCGTGGGCCACAGCATGGCCAAAATCCACACCATCGCGGGCCTGCAATACCGCTTGCACCCACACCCCCAAGCCACTGGGCAAACGCAGCGGTTGCGGGGAAGACGTGCGTACCCGTTGCAGCAGCTGCGCCAAGCCGAGGTTGAACACCGTCTCCACACCGCATGGCAAGGTGCCAGACGGCGTGCTGGTTAACCGGGCGGCTACATTGTTCAGCCAAGCCACTTGGCCATCGGCGGTGATGCCCGCTAACGCTTCCATGGGTGTCCCCAACAACGTAGCATTAGCCTGAAAGCGCAAGATCAGGTGCTCTTGCGATTGCGTTTGCAGCAGCCGGTTTTCGATCATGGTGGCATACATGCCCACGACCGAAGCGGCATCAAAACCAAACGCCCGTGCCTCGATGGTCAAATCCAGAACGGCGGCCAACCGGCCCTGCACATCGCGAATCGGGGCCGCTGCGCATTGGAAGGTTTGCAGACAGTCAAAAAAATGCTCCGCCCCTGTCACCACACAGGCTTGCCCAGTTTTGGCCACGATGCCAGGAGCCGTGGTGCCTACAGCCCCCTCGGCAATGTTGACACCCACCCGCGATGCCATGCTCAACAGCGGCTGCGCACACGCAAACGGGTTTTGTGTCGCATGAACAATGACGCCTTGCGGGTCGGTCAGCAGCACACGGCAATCGGTGCCGACCAACGAGGCTTCCAGCTGCGACAGCTCAGGGCTGGCCGCCTCCAGCAACTCCCGGTTCAAGCGCAAAGTGGCATGCAAGCGGCTGGAGGTGACGGCGTTGAAAGCCAGTCGTGTGGAAGTGGGTTCATGCGAGGCATGACAGCGCATCCACGACTGAATCACTGCCTCACCCACCAGGCCTGAAGGCCGGGTACCTTCTTCAAAAAACTGCTGTCGCGCCAAAGCGGTACGCTGGGCGACTGTCTGAAAAAAGAGCTGGCGAGGCATACTGCCGCTGGCGTTAGGCATGGAAGACATGGTGAATGAAAGGTGATTCACGGCGCTTCAGGAGGGCACGAAAAACACGCCTTGCCGCAGTTGCACAGAGGGCCTGAAGGTGCGCGATCTTAGGCGAATTAACCGCTGTTGACCAAGAGGGTTTTGGTTTACCCGACAACAAATCACGCACGACAAGTGCATCCCGGAAAGAGTGTTCCGCAATGGAACACTATCGCGACAGGGTATTCCCGAAGGTTGCGACGGGCTGATTTTTCGCCACACTGCCAAGGTCTGTACTGCGAAGGTGATGGCCTTGTTACGCAGCGCAGCAGATCAACATAACTGGAGACAAAGCATGGTTCAGATTCGTTCGCTGGTGGGTGGTGTTGCAGGTGGCGTGATGGCAGTGGCGCTGATGGCTGGTGCACAGGCCCAAAGTCTGGAAGCACTCAAGCAAGATGCCAAAAGCACCGACGATGTGCTCACCTATGGCATGGGCTACAACAACCAGCGCTACAGTCCGTTGAAGCAGATCAACAGCCGCAATGTGGCCAACATGACGGCCAAGTGGAGCTACAGCCTGAACAACCCGCAAGGCCAGGAATCCCAGCCCATCGTGTTTGACGGTGTGATGTACGTCACCACCCACAACACCACCGTAGCGCTTGACCCGCTCACCGGCAAACAGCTCTGGAAGCAAGACATCGAGCTGCCGCAAGACGTGTTCAAAATGGCCTGCTGCGGCATTGTGAACCGGGGTGCCGCCATTTTTGACGGCAAGCTGTTCCGTGCCACGCTGGACGCCCACATCATTGCGCTGGACGCCAAAACCGGCAAGCAGCTCTGGAAAAGCAAGGCCGCCGACTACAAAGATGGCCAAGCCATGACCGGTGCCCCGCTGATCGCCAATGGCGTCGTCATCACCGGTATTGCTGGCGGCGAATACGGCACACGCGGCTTTATTGATGGCTGGGAACCCGCCACCGGCAAAAAGCTGTGGCGCATTTACACCACGGCTGCACCGGGTGAAAAGGGGGGTGACACCTGGCCTGGTGACACCGCCATGAAGGGTGGCGCACCCAGCTGGCTGACCGGTGCATACGATCCGGAACTTGACCTCGTCTACTGGGGCACGGGCAACGGTGGCCCGTGGAATGCAGAGGCCCGCAAGGGCGACAACCTGTACGTGGATTCGGTACTGGCGATTCGCCCCAGCACAGGCGAGCTGGTGTGGCATTACCAGTTCTCCCCCAACGATCTGTACGACTACGACGCGACAGAAGTCGGCATGCTGGTGGACATGAAGATCAACGGCGAAAACAAGAAAGTGCTGACACAAGCCAACCGCAACGGCTTCTTTTATGTGCTCGACCGCACCAATGGCAAACTGCTGGCCGCCAACCCGTATGTAAAGGTCAACTGGGCTGACAAGATCGACTTGACCACCGGTCGCCCGGTAGAGTCTGACGTGACCAAGCGCATCCGTGCAGGCGGTGATGAAGAAGTCTGGCCTTCGGTGGTGGGTGGCAAGAACTGGAACCCTATGTCGTGGAACCCCTCCACGGGCTTGGCCTACGCCAACACCCTCAACATGAGCTGGCCCTACCAGCTGGCCAAGCCAGAATACAAACGTGGGGAGTGGTACTTGGGGGTCAACTTCCGGGGTGTCACCATGCCCAAAGACCAGCCCCACGGCTACCTGAGCGCTATTGACCCGATGACCGGCAAGAGCAAATGGCAAATGGCGTGGCCTGGTCAGCCCAGCATGGCGGGCACCTTGTCCACAGCCGGTGACTTGGTGTTCACCGGTGCTGCAACAGGTGAGTTCATGGCCGTGAACGCCAGCACGGGCGAAAAGCTGTGGCAGTTCCAAACCGGCTCAGGCATCATCGGCCTGCCTGTCACGTGGTCGCACAACGGTAAACAATACGTCTCGGTCGTCTCGGGTGCTGGCGGCGTCTGGGGCCTGCTGGGCGACGAGCGCATGGCCAGTGTGCCCGCTGGAGGCTCGGTGTGGACATTCGAGGTGCGTTGAACGTGCGTGCCGTGTTACAACAGATAAAGCAGATCCGCCCTGCAGTGATCGCAGGCTGCGTGACCCTGGTTCTGGCCGGTGTCACGCAGGCCCAAACTGCGCCCACAGCACGGTTCCCCCTGGTTTCCATTGAAAAGGGCAAAGCCCTTTTCGAGCGCACCTGTGCACAGTGCCATGGGCGCAACATGGTGAATGCAGGCACCACGGTGTATGACCTGAGGCGCTTTCCTGTGGACGATCCTGATCGGTTTGTGCAGTCTGTCACCAAAGGCAAAGGCAATATGCCGTCGTTTGGCGAAACCTTCGCCGCAGATGAGGTGAAGCTGTTGTGGGCCTACGTGGGCTCTCGCGGTGGAAAGGAACCCTGAGCGTATGAAACGTTTTTCATGGGCACTGCCCGCCGCCTGGCTGCTGGCAGCAGCACCGGCTCTGTGGGCAGCAGAACCTCTGTCGGTGTGCATGAGTGCGGACAGTCCACCGCAATCGTCTGCCAAGCCCAAAGGCGCCGTCACGGGCTTTGACGTTCGACTGGCAGAGGCCATGGCCACCGCACTGGGCCGTGAACTGAAACTTATCCCCTTTGATTCTGAGTATGAAAAGGAATCTACCCTGGCGCACGAGGTCAACGCATTGCTGTCCTCAGGCGTGTGTGATTTGGTCAGTGGTTTTCCGCTGATGCAAGCGGACTTTGGCCCCCCCTCGCGCGCCACGGCACGCACGCCGGACTACCCCGGGGCAAAACGCAAGCGCGAACGCCCGTTCATCCCATTGGGGTCGTTGATGGCAAGCCGCGCCTACCAGGCCAGCACGTTGGTCGTCGTACTAAGGCCAGATGCGCCGCCCGTCAACGCCTTGCTGGATTTGCGGGGCCGCAAAATAGGTGCTGTACCCGGCACACTGGGAGGAACACTGGTCAATCTGTACAGCAACGGCGCCTTGCGTGCGGGCATGGTGTCGCTCACCCAGCGCGAAGATACCTGGATGGCGCTGGAATCAGGCCGTGTAGATGCCCTTATCGTCCCCAGCGCAACGTATGACGCCTACCGATTGGAAAAGCCACAGACACCATTGACGCTGGGCGCCTACCGGCGTCCTGTAGGCATCAACCTGGGGTTCGTCGCCCTGGCTACGCAATCCGCATTGCTGGCAACCGTCAACCAGGTCATTGAGCACGCGCTGGCGGACGGCAGCGTACAGCGCTGGGCCAGCGTTGAAGGGTTGAGTTGGCAGCACCCCACATCACCCGACATCGCCGCAGGGCTGTCGCTGCAAGGGCTGGTGGCAGACTGAGGCGCGGAGGCTCCAGACGCCTAGCGCGTTCAGCAGCCGCCACATCACCCCTTTTCGGCTTGGACTACGGCGTCGTAACTGACCACCTGGTTACGCCCCAGCGCCTTGGCTTTGTACAGTGCCACATCCGCTTGGTGCAGCAGGGTATCTTCCGACAAAGTGGGCGCTATCGTTACCACCCCAATACTCACAGTCAGCACCCGTTTACCCTGGGGTTTACCGGCCGTCACCGCCCATTGAAAAGGTGTGCTGGCGATAGTGGCACGCAGCGTGTCCAGCGCACCACAGGCTTGCGTCAAGGTGGTGGAAGGCATCAGCACGGCAAACTCTTCACCACCCATGCGGGCAATAAAATCGGTATTGCGCAGCCCTTCACGCAAAAGTCTGGCCACATGGCGCAAAGCCAAATCACCGATGTCATGCCCTTCGTCGTCATTGATGCGCTTGAAATGGTCAATGTCCACCATGGCAACTGCCAGAGAGGTACCGGCGCGACGGCTCTGAGCGGCTTCATGGGCAAGCTGTTCAGTGCCTGCACGGCGGTTGGGTAAACCGGTGAGCGCGTCGCTCATGGCCAAGGATTGCAGACGCAGCACATAGTCTTCACTGGCAACCGCAGTCATCAGCACAATCCACATGGCGATAGCGACGCAACTGCCCATAACCAGTATGCGTAAAAAATAAATCCATGTGGGATTCAATGCCTCTATCGAGGAATGCTCTGGCCAACTTTTAAATTCAAAAAAGACAAATAAACCACTGCTGGCCAGCATGAAAAGCACGCACCAACGCCACTCGGAAAGCCGGTACAAAGGCAAACTCAGCACCGTAATCAACAGCAGGTAATAGTGCACGGAGAGCACCGTACCTTGGCCCGCCACAACGATGGCGCAGATTTCCACCAAAATCACCGTGAAGATACAGGCCCGGGCGGTAAGGTAGCGGCCCTGTGAATTCAGCCAAAAAGTGAGCCCGGTCAACAGCGCAAAGGGCCATTGCACCAAACCTGAGAGGATCAGACCCCATGTGCCAGTCGCTAAAAACAAAACGTTGAACACTACGTTAGAGAGCAGCGCGATCATGGCGGACACGTTGACAAAAATAACCTTCAGCCGGTCAGCAGGTTCAATGCCCTCCACGGCACCGATGGTGGCCCAATGGCGCAGCCACCGCCAGAGTAAGGGTAGGCGGGCCAATGGCCGTGAAGAGGATGGAGACGAAGAAGGTGCTTTGGCCATCGGGTCACGTACCGCTTTCCAACCACTCAGACCGAAAAGGGGGCACGGCGAAAAACAGATCAGCCTCAACCATGACCACCTGATTACGACCTGCGTGTTTAGCCCGGTACATGGCCAGATCCGCCGCGCGCAGCAACCGGTTGGGCGACACACCAGGGTGGTAGAGCGCCACTCCCACACTGGCAGTCAGCGCGTACGTGCCATTGGGCGCATCAAAGGGCAAGGCAGCAATGCCAGCGCGCAAGCGCTCTGCCCCCGCTTGGGCTTGGGAAACACTGTCAGCCTGCATGAGCACGACAAACTCTTCCCCCCCGATACGGGCGACGAAATCACCCGCCCGCGCATGAACCTTCAACTGCTGCGCCACATGTTTAAGTGCCTCATCACCCACGGCATGGCCATAGTGGTCGTTCACTTGTTTGAAGTGGTCCAAATCCACCAGAGCGATGGCCATAGAAGCCCCCGAACGCTGGACTTTGGTCAACTCCCGTGACAAGGCCATCTGAAACCAACGTCGGTTAGGCAAGCCTGTCAGCAAGTCAGTGCGGCCCAATACATCAAGCTTGCGCACATAGGTGTCCATCATGAACTCTGTCAACAGCATCACCATCATCAATACGGTGACGCAAGTCCCCACTTTAACCACCCGAATCAGGTGAATCATATCGCTGGACAGAACATAAAGAGAGGGGTGTGGTGGCCAGCCTCGCAATTCAAAAAACAAAAACACGGCGGTAAGGGCACTCACCATACAAACAGACCAGCACCATTCTGAGGTCGTGAAAAAAGTGAGTGACAAAATTGCCAGCAGCAAAAGAAAATAATGCGAGAGCAGCAGCGTACCCTGCCCCAACAAAATACTGCCCAGCGCCAAGGCTACCGAGACCGTAAAAAAATACGTCCGTGCCAGCTGGAAATAGCCGTATCGGTTGAACGTCCAAACTGCCACGTAGAACAGCGCCAGAATGATCCCCAGCAGTGAGGATACCGTCAGACCCCACACGCCGCGCAGCCCATAGAGACCTGCATAAGCCATGCATCCAACGACAGCCACCAGCGCACTGGCATTGACAAGCACCACCTTGCGCTGCAACACCACATCTGACGTGTGGTCGGTTCCAGCACTCATCAAGGCTGTGACCTGAGCCCATAGGGTGCGGCCAAAGGCGGTAAGACCGAAGGACAAGCGTGCAGACAAAGCCGTCATGGTGTTGCGCAGCGGAGGGTGACAAGCTGCAAATTCCCTGTTAAATGGCCAAGAGCTGGCTTGAAGTTTAACGAGACACCGCACAAACTGCCAAGACCAGCCCACTACCCACGTGAAAGCTAAGGCATTAGGACAGCATCACCCCCGCAAGCGCTGTAGCAGTGCAGCGGTAGAAGCATCCAGCCCTGCAACATCACCCGTGGCCAAACGCCCTTCAATGTCTTTTGCCAGCACCTTGCCCAGCTCCACACCCCACTGGTCAAAGCTGTTGATACCCCACAGCGCACCGCTCACAAAAACCCGGTGCTCATACAGTGCGATAAAGGCACCCAAGCTCTCAGGCGTCAGTGACTCCAACACAAAAAATGTGCTGGGTCGATTGCCTGGGAAATTCTTGTGCCCTCCCGTATCTGCCTTGCCAAGCATCAGTGCCTGGGCCTGGGCCAAGGCATTCGCCAACAATTTAGGCTGGTGGCCGCTCAGCGCGTGCATGGCCTTTTTGACGGCAATGAACTCCACAGGAATCACGTCTGTGCCCTGGTGCAGCATCTGGAAGTAGGCGTGCTGTCCGTTGGTGCCCGGCTCACCCCACAGCACGGGTGACGTGCCAAACGGCAGCAGCTGACCCTGCGCATCAACGCGTTTGCCATTGCTTTCCATCTCCAGCTGCTGAAAATAGGCGGGCATGCGGCGCAAAGCGCTGTGGTAAGGCGCGATGCAGCGGCTGGTGAAGCCGTGGAAATTGCGGTACCAAACGTCCAACAACCCCAAGCGCACCGGCAGGTTTTGCGCCAACGGCGCAGTGCGAAAGTGCTCGTCCATCGCGTGGGCACCAGCCAAAAAGCCGCGAAACCCCTCGGCGCCCACCGCAATCGCAATCGGCAACCCGATAGCTGACCACATCGAATAGCGCCCGCCCACCCAATCCCAAAAACCAAAGGTGGTGCTGATGCCGAATGCATTCGCTGCCGCCACGTTGGTCGTCAAAGCAGCGAAGTGCCGTGCAATATCGGTGCCGCCCTGTGCCGCAAACCAGGCCTTGGCCGACGTCGCGTTGGTCATGGTCTCGGTGGTGGCAAAGGTTTTGGAGGCGATCAAGAACAAGGTGTTTTCGGGCCGAACCTTCGCCAGAACACCGGCCAACTCATGGCCATCAACGTTAGAGACAAAGTGAATACGCCGCTTGACATCCGCAAAAGCATCTAACGCCAGCACCGCCATTTGCGGGCCCAAATCAGAGCCACCGATACCAATATTGACGATATCGGTGATGGCAGCATCTGCACGCACCTGTTCGGCGTAGCGCAGCATGGCGTCCAACGTGGTGTGTACATCATGCAACTTTTCCGCTACAGAATCAGGAGCTAATGCAGCAGACCCAGTATGCGATGAAGGTGGTTGGCGCAATAAATAATGCATCACAGCCCGGTCTTCGGTGCCGTTGATGTGCTCACCTGTAAACATCGCATCGCGGTGCTCTGCCAAACCGCATTGCACCGCCAGTTGCAACAGCAGCGCCTCGGTAGGCGCGTCGATCAAATTCTTCGACAGATCGGCGAAAACGTGCGGCGCACTTTGACTTAAACGCTCAACGCGGGAAGCGTCTTCATCCAAAGCGGTGCGGGCGTCGAACGAAGCACCTGTGGCGGCAAACTGCGCTTGCAGCTGCCCCCAAGCGGGGGTACGGTCGCAACGTACCGTCATGGGTGTTGGCATGGCTCAGGCTCCGAGCAGCAGCTTGTCCAGCTTCACTGCATCCACCACAAAGCCGCGAATGCCCTCGGCCAGCTTGTCGGTGGCCATAGCGTCTTCGTTCAATGCAAAACGGAAGGCGGCTTCGTCGTAGTTCACAGGGGGCAAATCCAACGCTTTGGCGGCCTGGGCGTCCAACGCCAACGGCACAGCGGCGTCATTGGCCGTCATTTGGGCCAGCAAATCAGGGCTGATAGTGAGCAAATCGCAACCGGCCAGCGCGGTAATTTGCCCCACATTGCGAAAGCTTGCACCCATCACTTCGGTGGCAATACCAAATTTTTTGTAGTGGTTGAAGATCGCCCGCACGGACTTCACGCCAGGGTCGTTCGCGCCAGCGTTGTCGGCCTCTACCCAGGCGCTGCCCGCGTTCTTTTTGGCCCAGTCGTAAATACGGCCCACGAACGGCGAAATCAGCTGCACCTTGGCTTGCCCGCACGCCACCGCCTGGCAGAACGAGAACAGCAGCGTCAAATTCGTGTGGATGCCACGCTGCTCCAGACGCTGCGCAGCCTGGATGCCTTCCCACGTGGCCGCCACTTTGATCAGGATGCGGTCAGTAGGAATGCCTTGCGCCTGGTACATCTCGATGAGACGCTCGCCCCGGGTGAAGCTGGCGTTGGCATCAAAGCTCAAGCGTGCATCAACTTCGGTAGAAACACGGCCTGGCACTGATTTCAAAATTTCGCAACCAAAGCGCACGATGAGTCGGTCCATCTGCTCGTCCAGCGGCTTGTTACGGAACTGGGCCACCGTGTCGGCCAGCAGCGGCGCGTACTCAGGCTTTTGCACCGCCTTCAAAATCAGCGAAGGGTTGGTGGTGGCGTCTTGCGGGCGAAACGCGGCGATTTGGAGGAAATCGCCAGTGTCGGCAACAACGGTGGTGTGAAGTTTGAGGGCGTCGAGTTGGTTCATGGCAGGATTATTGGGGTTTTAACCACCGAATGGGTGGCTGCAAGCGGTGTAAACAGGTTACGTAACGAGATCAAATCAGCGGCTGCAAAGATGCGTCTCACTGTCGCCGAAATCAGGGTGTGATGGTGTCAAAAATAGTGCTGACTGGCAGCACCAAACCGATACTTTTCAGCACCACGTTGGCACCTTCGTGCAAGGGCGTTAACAACCACTGGGGTGCGGTGCTGCGCTGGTACAGGTCAGCCGTGCGGCGGGTGGTGTCCACGAACAAGACTTCTTGCAGCGTATCTACCTGGCGGTAATGCTCAAACTTCAGCCCCAGATCGTAGTCAGCCGTGGTGGGCGACAAGACTTCAATCACGAGCACCGGGAATTTCTTCAAATGGCTGGCCTCGGGCAGGGTGTCCCGCGCATCGCAGGTGACGAACACATCGGGGTAGCTGTAGTGGCTGTTCTCAGCGAGCTGCAAGCGCATATCGTTCATGAACACGCGACACGGCGAACCTTTAAGGTGCAGGCGCAACGCAACGACGATGTTGATCGCTGCCGTGTTGTGCGCATCGCTACCGCCGGACATGGCGAACACCTCACCATTGCAGTAGTCGTGGCGCTCTAGCTGCCGCTCTTCCCAAGCGAAATACTCGGCGGGGGTGAATCGGGAGAGTGGGAGGGTGTTCATTCGGAAAGTGTAGCGCGACCCGATGACAAAGTCAGACTACCCGCACCACCGACACCCCATGGTCTGCCAGCTGCAAGGACACCGATGTGCCCAGTGTCAGCACATCGGTCAAATCTAAAGACACCACGAAGATGCCCCCCAAAGCCGTGTCAAAGCTGTACTCGTAGCAGTTGCCCAGGTAGGCCAACTTCACCAGCGTGCCAGGCAGGCCTGCGCCGGTGCTGGCACCTTGGCGATGCACATGCCACGCCTCGGGCCGCACGGCCACTTTCACCGCCCCCGCTGCCACGGCTTGACGGGGGCTGATCGTCAGTGGGCCGAGTTGTACCGTGCCATCAGCCAGCGCAGTACCGGGAAACAGCATGGCTTCGCCCATGAAGCCGGCGACGAATTCGCTTTGCGGGCGCTCGTACATGTCTTGTGGCGTGCCCATTTGGGCAATCAAGCCATGGTTCATCACGATGATTTGATCGCTCACGGCCAGCGCTTCGCTTTGGTCGTGGGTGACATAGGCGACGGTGAGTTGCAGGCGCTGCTGGATGTTGCGGATTTCTTCGCGCATCTCACGGCGCAAACGGGCGTCGAGGTTGGAGAGGGGCTCGTCGAACAGCAGCACGGCTGGCTCCAGCACCAGCGCGCGGGCCAGAGCCACGCGCTGCTGCTGGCCGCCGGAGAGTTCGCTGGGCAGGCGGTCGTCAAAGCCTACCAAGCCGACGTTTTTCAGCGCTTCGGTGGCGCGGCTTTGGGCCGAATCTTTGGCGATGCCAGACATCTTCAGGCCGTAGCGCACGTTCTCGATCACGCTCATGTGGGGAAAGAGCGCGTAGCTTTGGAACATCATGCTGACGTTGCGCTCAGCGGGGCCAAGCGTTGTCACGTCTTTGCCTGCAATGGTGATTTGCCCGGAAGTGGGAGACTCCAACCCTGCAATCATGCGCAGGGTGGTGGTTTTGCCGCAGCCCGAGGGCCCAAGGATGGTGGCCAGCGTGCCTTGGGGGACAGTGAAACTGATGCCTTTGACGGCCAGCGGGGCGCTGGCATCGGTGCTGTAGCGTTTGGTGATGTTTTTGAATTCGATGCCGTTGCTCATGAGCTGCTTTCTGAATACTATTATTTTGATAGCTACTCATGCCCATTGAACGGGCACAAGCGGCTGATTGCGTTAGAAAATACGCATCAAGCAGGCATGACTGAAGACTGCACCGTGGCACCGGTTCTGCGGCGCCCCAGCTTGCGCTCGCCCACCACCCACTGAATCAGCGCTATGGCCAATGACATCAGCACAATCAGCACGGTGCAATAAGCCAGCGCTACGCCATAGTCGCCATTGCCCACGCGGCCAATGATGTAGGTGGTAGCGAGTTCGTTTTCTGCTGTCACCAAGAAAATCACCGCCGACACGGTGGTCATGGCGCGCACAAAGCTGTAGACCAGCGCGGCCACCAAGGCGGGCTTGAGCAGCGGCAGCACCACATGCACCAGCGTTTGCCACGTGGACGCCCGCAGCATCAGCGAGGCTTCGTCCAGCGATTTGTCCAGCTGCTTGAACGCCGCAGTGCCCGCACGCACGCCCACCGGCAGGTTGCGAAACATAAAGCACAGCACGATGATGAGACCGGTGCCCGTCAGCTCGAACGGTGGCACGTTGAAAGCTAGGATGTAGCTCACGCCCAGCACGGTGCCGGGGATGGCAAAGGCCAGCAAGGCGACAAACTCGAATGCCCCCCTGCCTTTGAACTCGGTGCGCGCCAGCAGGTAGGCGATCAGCAAACCCACGCCCGCCGTCATCGGGGCAGAGGCAGCTGCCAGCTTGACGGTGGTGAACAGCGAGTTCCATGCCGTGCCCGCCCAAACCATACCGAACTCGCCCCATTCGATGGCAAACGCGGTTTTGAAATGCCCCAACGTGGGCGTGTAGTCCCGCCCCCAGGTTTGCACAAAACCACCGGCAAACGCGAACAGGTAGACCACCACAGTGAACGCCATCCACGGAAGCGCTACGGCGTAAATCGTCTTGCGCACACCATCAGGCAAGGGCATAGCGATGCCCGCGTCACCCTTGCCGCTGACGGTGGTGAAGTTTTGTTTACCCAACAAGCCGCGCTGGACCGCGAATACGGCCAGCGCAAACACCGTCAAAATCCACGCCAGCGAAGCCGCTTTGCCCTGGTCGTACTGAGCGCCCACAATCGCAAAGAAAATTTCGGTGGACAGCACCGAGAATTGCCCGCCTACGACAATAGGGTTGCCAAAATCAGCCATGCTTTCGATAAAACCCACCAGAAAAGCGTTCGCCAAACCGGGCTTCAGCAGGGGCAGCGTGATGGTGGTGAAGGTACGCAGCTTGTCGGCACGCAGGGTAAGCGCTGCTTCTTCCAAGCTGGGGGATACGCCCTGCACCACGCCCCGCATAATCATGAAAGCAATGGGGGTGAAGGCAAAGAGCTGCGCAATCCACACGCCAAACATGCCATAGAACCAGCGCGTTGGCTCGATGCCCAAAGCCCATTCGAGCAGCTGGTTCACCACACCGGCGCGGCCAAACAGCAGAATCAAGCCCAAACCCACCACGAACGGCGGCGTGATGATGGGTAACATCGCCAGCACCTTGAGCGGCGCCTGAAAGCGCGAGGTACCGCGCTCGGCCATCAGCGCCATCATGGTGCCCAGCACGGTAGTACCCGTGGCAGCGAGCAGCGCCAGCATCAGCGTGTTCCAGGCCACGCCGCAGCGGGTGCCCCCTGCCAAACAGCCCACACCCCACACGCGCTCGTTGCCAATGCGGTTGTACAAGGCCAAAAGCGACCACTGGCCGTCTTCGTTCAAAAACGCACCGTACAGCGCCTTGCTGACCGGGTAGGCGATGAACAGCAGCAGCAGCACACCACTGCCCACCACCGCTGCCGCAACAAACAGATCACCTTTGAAGCAACCCAACCGCGCCAGTCCGAACGCGGCCAGCACCACCAAGGCCAGCAGCGCGACGATGCCGCCCATGCCGATACCAAACTGGTTGACGCTGAGTTCGCCCCAGGCGCTGTTGAGCGCCGCAAATGACCAGCCTTTGGCACCGATCACGAAGCCGCTGAGCGTCAGCCCCAAGCCCCCGAACGCACCACCGGCCAGCAGCCACGCGCCTTGGCGCCGGCCAGGGGCCATGCCTGCGGCAACGGCGGCGATGCCCAAGCCGACCAGCCCCACCAGCAACCAGGGGCGGCCTTGGGACAGGGCTTGCAGCAGACCGTTGGCGGTCTCCGCGCGGCCGAACACTTGGGGCAGCACAGCCACCCACGTTGCATCTTGTTGCGCGTACCACGGTAAAACCAGGTACGCCAGAAAGCCAATGGCCAGCCACAGTTGCACTGCAGCGTTGGGTTTTTTATGCATCACTCAGCCCTAAAAAACAAATCAACAAGTCAGTCACTTACTTGGGCAGTGAATTCACATCTTTTTCCCAGCGCGAAATCAAGCGGCGGCGCTCGGCGCTGGCACCGTATTTGGCGTAGTCGTAATTGACGAACTTGATTTTCTTGAAATCAGGAATACGTGCATCCGATTTGCAGTTTTTGTTCGATGACACCTGAAACTGCTTGGCCGCGACCGCCATCTCTTGCGCAGCAGGGGTCAAAGCCCATTCATAGAATTTTTTGGCCGCATCCCCATTGCGCGAACCCTTGATCAGACTCATGGAGCCGATTTCTGCACCCGTACCATCAGACGGCGTGATCGTTTCCACCGGGAAGCCCTGCATTTTTTCACCGGGGCCGTCGTGAACAAAGCTGATCGAAATGGCCGTTTCACCCCGCGCTACGGCCTTGATCGGGCCGGTGCCAGAGCGGGTGTACTGGCTCACGTTTTTGTGCAGGGCTTTGAGGTAGTCAAACGCTTTGTCTTCCCCCATCAGCTGCACCAGCGTGGCGATCATGGTGTAAGCCGTGCCACTGGAAGCCGGGTTGGCGACCTGGATTTCACCTTTGTACTCGGGCTTGAGCAGATCAGCCCAGGTTTTGGGGATAGAGAGTTTCTTCTTGGCCATCAGCTCCGTGTTGTAGCCAAAACCCAAGGGGCCAGAGTAGATGCCCACGGTTTTGAAACCTGATTGCTGCGCTTGCTGCTGCGCCCAAGGATGCAACTGGGTCAGCGTGGGGGATTGGTAGGCCATCGACAAGCCCTGCTCACCGGCTTGCAAATGCGGGTCACCGGTGCCGCCAAACCACACGTCGGTTTTGGGGTTGTCTTTTTCAGCGATCAACTGTGCCAGCGCTTCGCCGGAGCCTTTGAGCGACATGTTGATTTTGGTGCCGGTGGTACGGGCGTACACCGTGGAAATCATGTTGCACCACTCGGCCTGCACCGAGCAAATCACGTTGACTTGGGCATCAGCCGCCATCGCACTGCCTTGCCCCAAAAACGCAGCCACGCCAGCCACCACACAGCCCAAGGAATGAACAGTCTTAGAAATTTTTGCCTGCATACACGCCTTTGTTGATTTTTTAAAACCCTTCAAGCTTAAGACAACTGTTCAAAATGCATGACAGGGAATACGCCAGACGCAACAGGCACCGTCACACAGTTACACAAATACCCCAAATAACGTGAAACTAAGTTACATTATTGACCGGTAACTTTCCCCCCTTTTTTATCTGGTGCGAACATGAGTTTTGATCTGGTTTTGTTTGGCGGTACGGGCGATTTGGTGTGGCGCAAGCTGATGCCAGCGCTGTTTCAGGCATTTCGGCATGGCACGCTGCCTGCTGAAGGCCGCATCATTGGCGTGGCCCGTGATGAGTTGAGCGACACCCAGTACCGCGACCTGATTCGCCAGCGCTTTGAAAAAGTGGATCTGGCCAAACGCCCCAGCGAAGAAGAGTTCGCACGCTTTGCAGACATGCTGCATTACCTGCGCATGGATTTGTCACAGCCTGCGTCTTACGAAGCGCTCGCTGAGCTTTTAACCCACCGCAACGCCGATAACGTGGTGATGTACGTGGCGACTGCGCCCTCGCTGTTCACCACCGTGTGCGAGCAATTGGCAGCGGCGGGCATGAACAAACCACACGTCAAAATCGTGCTGGAAAAGCCGCTGGGCCACGATTTAGCGTCCAACCGCGCCATCAATGAGAGCGTGCGCCAGGCATTTTCTGAAAATCAAATCTTCCGTATTGACCACTATCTGGGCAAGCCTGCGGTGCAAAACCTGCTGGCCATGCGCTTTGGCAATGCCTTGTTTGAGCCACTGTGGCGTCGCGAGACGATTGCCAACATCCAGATCACCATCTCTGAAGAGCTGGGCGTGGAAAAGCGCGGCCCGTTTTACGACCGCACCGGAGCCATGCGCGACATGGTGCAGAACCACGCGTTGCAACTGCTGTGTGCGATCGGCATGGAGCCACCGATCAACTCGCACGCCGACGCGATCCGCGATGAAAAACTGAAAGTCTTGCGTTCGCTTAAGGCGTGGACACCGACCACGCTGTCGCAACAAGTGGTGCGCGGCCAGTATGCAGCGGGCACGGTGGAGGGTGTGGCCGTCCCTGGCTACCTGCAAGAGGCGGGCATTCCGGAGGATTCGACCACCGAGACGTTTGTGGCGCTGCGCACCGAAATTGCCAACTGGCGTTGGGCAGGTGTTCCGTTTTACATCCGCACGGGCAAACGGCTGGCGGGGCGCGATGCGCACATCGAGGTGAACTTTCGCCCCACACCGCATGAGATTTACCAGTCCCCCCAAGGCAAAGTCAACCGACTCATCATCAACCTGCAACCCAAAGATGGCCTGGAGCTGCACCTGTTTGCGCAAGGGGCCAGCAACCGCCGCCAGCAGCAGGCACTGAGCCCGGTGCAACTGGATCTGGACTTTGACAAACGCTTTGGCGCTGACCGCGTGGGGGCGTATGAACGCCTGCTGCTTGACGTTATTCATGGCCGCCTGAACCTGTTTGTACGCAGCGACGAACAGGAAGAGGCTTGGCGCTTTGTGGAACCCATTCTGGAACACTGGAAGGCCGACACCACAGGCCCACGGCCTTATGCGGCGGGCAGCTGGGGACCGAGTGCTGCCAGCGCGATGATTGCGCGGGACGGCTACTGCTGGAGCGAAGAGTCCTGAGGTTTGCGCTGCCTGTGCTGCTTGCAGGATCAATGCCATCAAAAACAATAGCGCATCCAGCTTACTGGACATGCTGAAAGAGACAAAATCATGCTAGAACGAATCCGCGCATCCCTCCCTTCCCTGGCCCCTGCTGAACAACGCGTGGGTAAGCTGGTCTTGAGCGATCCGCGTGCGTTCGCCAATTTGCCGGTCAGCCAGTTGGCTGAACGCGCCCACGTCAGCAAACCGACGGTAGTGCGCTTTTGCCGCAGCGTGGGCTACGACGGGCTGTCGGATTTCAAGCTCAAATTGGCTGGCAGCGTGAGTGAAGGCGTTCCGTTTATCCACCGCAGCGTGGACATGGACGACAAAACCAATGACGTGCTGGTGAAGGTGATCGACAACACCGTGGCGGCGTTTTTGAAGTACCGCAACGACGCCAGCACCTTCGCCATCGAGCGCGCCGCCACGGCTTTGGCCGACACCTACAAAACCGGCAAGCGCATTGAATTTTTTGGTGTGGGCAACTCAGGCTTTGTGGCGCAAGATGCACAGCACAAATTCTTCAGACTGGGCGTGAACACCATTGCTTACAGTGATGGGCATTTGCAGGTGATGAGTGCAACGCTGCTGGGGCCAGGCGACTGCGTGGTGGTGATTTCCAACTCAGGACGTACCCGAGATTTGATGGACGCGTGTGACATTGCCCGTAAAAATGGCGTGACCACCATTGTCATCACCGCCAGCGGCTCACCGCTGGCCTCAGCAGGGCAAATCCACTTGGCCGCCGATCATCCCGAAGGCTACGACCGCTACAGCCCCATGGTGTCGCGCTTGCTCCATTTGATGATTGTGGACATCTTGGCTACCTGTGTAGCCTTGCGCATCGGCGGCGGCCGCTTGCAGCCGTTGCTGCAAGAGATGAAAAATAATTTGCGAAGCAAACGGTACGCTTGACACAAGCCCAGCCTAAACCCGCCCCTCTTCCACCGCGTGGCAAGCCACCTTCACACCACCTAGCATCAATAACGCAGGCCGTTCAGCCTTGCAACGCGCATTCGCGTGCGGGCAGCGAGGGTGAAAAGTGCAGCCGGTAGGCGGGTTCAGCGGGTTGGGTACTTCGCCTTGCACCGGGGTACGGGCATGGCCGGTATCGTGCATTTTGGGAATCGCGTCCAGCAGCATGCGCGTGTAGGGATGGCGGGGTTCGGCGAACAGGGTGTATTTGTCGGCCAGCTCAACCAAGCGACCTAAGTACATCACCCCAACCTGATCGCTAACGTGGCGCACCACCGCGAGGTTATGCGAGATGAACAGATAGGTGAGACCCCGCTCGCGCTGCAAGTCTTTCATGATGTTGAGCACTTGGGCTTGCACCGACACGTCCAGGGCGGAAGTGGGTTCATCACAGACCAAAAACTCAGGTTGTGTGGCCAAGGCACGGGCAATGGAGATGCGCTGGCGCTGACCACCAGAAAACTGGTGCGGGTATTTCACGCGGTCCAGAGGGCTTAAGCCCACGGACTGCAAGAGCCCTTCGACGCAGTTACGCAACTCGGCCTTGTCAGTGACAAGGCCATGCTCTGACAGTGGCTCGCCCACAATGCCCTCAACCGTCCAACGCGGGTTCAGGCTGGCATAGGGGTCTTGGAAAATCATTTGAATGCGACGGCGTAACGCGCGGCCTTGTGGCGTTTTGAAGGCGGCATGGGCATCCTGACCGTCAAATTTCACATCACCTCGGCTCGGTTCGTACAAGCCAACGAGCAGACGGGCCACAGTACTTTTGCCGCAGCCAGATTCACCGACCAAAGCCAGCGTTTTGCCCTGTTCAATCTCGAAACTGACGCCATCCACGGCATGGAGCAGCACGCGAGGCTTGCGCTCAATAACACGGTTCAGCCAAGGGACAGACACGTCAAAGGTTTTGGCAATGTCCGTGACTTGTACCAGCGGGGCGTGGGGGGTGCTCATAGACAAGTCTCATGCAGCCAGCAAGCGGCGCGGGTCGCTCCAGCGGGGATCAAATCAGGGCGCACTTGGCGGCATTTGTCGAAAGTCTTGGTGCAGCGCGGGTTGAAGGCACAGCCTTGCGGAATCGCATTCAAGCGAGGCATGGTGCCGTCAATTTGGTACAAGCGTTCGCGGTCAACCGCCATATCGGGAATAGCGGCCATCAGGCCTGCGGTGTAGGGGTGGGCTGGTTGGTTGATCACATCGTGAACCGGGCCAATTTCGGCCACACGCCCAGCGTAGAGCACAGCTACCCGATCGCAGGTTTCGGCAATGACGCCCATATCGTGGGTAATCAGCATTACACCCACACCACGCTCGCGGCAGAGTTTTTTCAGCAGGCTGATGATTTGAGCCTGGATGGACACATCGAGTGCCGTGGTGGGTTCATCCGCCACGATCAATTGCGGTTCTGCAGCCAGCGCCAGCGCAATGACCACCCGCTGACGCATACCGCCGCTGAACTGGTGCGGAAAGTGGTCAATGCGCTCAGCAGCTGCGGGTATGCCTGTGTCTTGCAACAGGCTGATAGCGCGTGCGCGGGCCTCGCCAGGGGACACGGGCAAGTGCGTCAGAATCGTCTCAGTGAGCTGGCGCCCCACGCTGTAAAGCGGATTAAGCGAGGTCAGCGGATCCTGGAAAATCGCACCAATTTTGCGGCCACGGATATGGCGCATTTTGGCGTTAGGCAGGTTGTCAATACGCTCACCGTTCAACACGATCTCACCACTGGCAATACGACCTGGGGGCTCCAGCAGCCCAATGATGGCGGCACCAGTCAGCGACTTGCCAGCACCGGACTCACCCACCACCCCCAAAATCTCACCAGGGGCGATACTGAAAGAAATGTTGTCGAGCGCCCGCAGCGTGCCATGGCGACCTGGGAACTCGACGACGAGGTTGTTAACTTGAAGCAGGCTGTGAGTCATACCAAAAGGGGTTCAAGTTCAAGTCAGCGCAGACGCGGGTTCAAAGCATCCCGCAGCCAATCACCCAGCAAATTCACGCTGAGCGCAATTACCACCAGCATCGCACCGGGGAACACGGTGATCCACCACTCACCGGAAAAGAGGTAGTCGTTACCAACACGGATCAAGGTGCCCAACGAAGGCGATGTGGGTGGTGCCCCCACCCCTAAAAACGATAATGTGGCCTCGGTGATGATGGCAGTCGCGACTTGAATCGTCGCGAGAACCATCACTGGCCCAAGCACATTGGGCAGCACATGCTTGACCATGATGCGCACGGGTGCAACACCGGTCACGCGGGCGGCCTGCACATACTCTTTGCCGCGCTCGACCATCGTAGAGCCACGCACGGTGCGCGCGTATTGCACCCAACCAGTCAGCGATATGGAAATGACCAGCACACCAAAGGCAAGAGATTCATCTGCATTCGGAAATATCGCCCGCCCCACACCGGCAATCAGCAAGGCGACCAGAATGGCGGGGAACGACAGCATCACATCACAAAACCGCATGATGAAGGCGTCCACCACCCCACCAAAGAAACCTGCCATCAAGCCCAACCCTACGCCTACCGCCAGCGACAGCATGACCGAAGCCAGCCCGACGAGCAGCGAAATACGCGCACCAAACATCAGCGCAGAAAGAATATCGCGGCCTTGGTCGTCAGTGCCCAACAGGTACTTGGGGTTGCTCTCCGGCAACCAGAACGGCGGCAAGCGGGCATCACTTAACTCCAGCGTGGCAAGATCAAAGGGGTTGTGCGGGGCCACCACATTGGCAAACACCGCACAAAACACGCAGATGAACGCGACGATGGCCGCTCCCACAGCGACAGGCGAGCTGCGAAAGCTGTAGCCAACATCGCTGTCCCAGAGTTTGGAGAAAAAGCCAGCCATCATCAAATCCGTTTATTTGACACGGATGTACTGCCAAGGCATGCCGTTGTCTGGCCACTGCAACAGCTCAATGTTCTTCTTGGACGCCCAGTTCAACGCTTGCTGATGCAGGGGAATATGGCCAATGTCGTCTTGGTGGATTTTCATGGCTTCAGCGATCATCTCGTTGCGCTTTTTGTCGTCGGTTTCAGACGCTACCTTGTCTGTTAACTCGTCCACTTTCGGATTGCTGTACGCCCCGAGGTTAAAAATACCGCGCCCACCATCACCAGGTGTAGAGAAAATCGGGAACAGCACATTGTGTGCATCCACGGTGCTGGCCGTCCAACCCAGCATGTAAAAGCTGGTGTTACGGCTCAAGATTTTGGGGAAATAGTTGACCTTGGTTTCAGCTTCCAGGTTGATCTTCACGCCAATGCGGGCCAAGTTGGCGGCAACAGCTTGGCAGATTTCACCGTCGTTCACATAACGGTCATTAGGACAGTTCATCTTGACTTCAAAACCGTTGGGGTAGCCCGCTTCCACCATCAGCTTTTTGGCGGCTTCCGTGTCATACGGTAAGCGTTTGGCAAGCGCTGGCGCATAGCCTCGGACTTGCGGTGGCAGCATCTCCGCCGTCGGTGTAGCAGCACCGCGCATCACGCGGCTTTTGATGGTTTCAATATCAATCGCCTGGTAGAAAGCCTGGCGCACGCGCTTGTCTTTGAACGGATTTTTGCCCTTCACGTTGGAATACAACAGCTCATCACGCTTTTGGTCCATCCCCAAGAAAATGATGCGCAGTTCAGGGCCCTGCCAAACCTTGAGGTTGGGGTTGCTTTTGACACGCTCCACATCCTGCACCGGGATAGGCTCCATGACATCGACTTCACCCGACAGCATGGCCGCCACACGGGTGGCATCGTTGCCAATGGGGGTAAAAATCACCTCGTCCACATTGCCTTCGATCTTGCCCCAATAGTTGCCATTGCGCACAAAGGTAGTGCGCACACTGGGCTGGCGCTCACGCAGACGGTAGGGGCCAGTGCCGTTGGCACGGAATGACGCTGCGTTTTCAATGCCTTTGCGGCGGTCTACAGGCTTGGTGGCTTGATTGGCCTCACACCACTTCTTGCTCATGATGTTCCAGTGGGTAAACGTCTCAGGCAAGATAGGAAAAGGCAATGTAGTGATGATGTCAATGGTGTGGTCGTCTATTTTTTTGATCTCTTTGACCTGCCCCACATAGCTTTTCATGTCCGAGCCATCGCTCTTGGCGCGCTCGTAGCTGAAGATAACGTCATCCGCAGTAAAGGGGGTACCGTCATGAAACTGTACGCCTTTACGCAGATTGAAGCGCCACACTGTAGGTGCAGTTTGCTTCCAGCTGGTGGCTAAAACGGGGGCCAGTGAAAAATCTTTGGCCCGCATCACCAAGGATTCGTAGACATTTTCATTCACAGTAATTTGCAGCGATTCATTCAGGGAATGCGGATCCATGGACTGTGCATCGCCCTGATTCGCAATGCGCAACGTCACAGCAGAGGCGGTCAGCCCAGTGAATGCCATGCTGGCTCCGAAGGCAATCAAAGCAGCTTGGGCCACAACAGAAGATTTAAATTTCATCAGAAAGTCCTTTGGAGAAAAAATGAACGTCGCAAAAAGGAAGCAAAAGAGAACGCTTAAACGGATACCAGTGGCATCGCTTGCTCGATCAAACTGGCATGCAACGCAGCACCCAACGGCAAAATATCGTCATTGAAATCGTAACGGCTGTTATGCAAATAACGACCATCTTGGCCGCCCTGCCCGATGCGCAAATAAGCACCTTTGACCGCCTGAAGCATGAAGGAAAAATCTTCGCCCCCCATGCTGGGTGTCATGTTGCGTAAGACTTGAGCCTCGCCAACCAAACTGGCCGCCACATCAGCAGCGAAATGCGCCTCAGGCGCCGTGTTGACGGTAGCTGGGTAGATGCGTTCGTAACGAATGAACGCTTCAGCACCAAAACCCTGAGCGATGGACTGGCACAGCGCCGTTAAACGGGTCTCCACCAGCATCTGTATTTCTTCGCGGTAACTTCGCACGGTACCCACCAACACAGCCTCACCCGGCATCACACTCATCGCATCAGGATTACCCGCCTGCAAGGAACAAATACTGATAACAGCTTGGTCAAACGCAGACACATTGCGCGCCACAATGCTTTGTGCAGCGGTGATGATGTGAGCCGCGACCAACACCACATCAACAGCGTTATGCGGACGTGCGCCGTGCCCACCTTTGGCGTGAACCGTAATTTCAATGCGGTCAACAGCGGCTTGCATAGGTCCAGGCGTCACGCCGATGATGCCCAATGGGGTTTCAGGAGAGTTGTGCTGGGCAAACACTTTGTCGCAGGGAAAGCGGTCAAACAAACCATCTTGCATCATCGCTCGAGCCCCAGCGTAGCCTTCCTCACCGGGTTGAAAAATAAGCACAGCGGTGCCGTCAAAGTGGCGAGTCTCGGCCAAATAGCGTGCAGCACCGATGAGCATGGCAGTGTGACCATCATGGCCGCAGGCATGCATCAAGCCGGATCGGGCAGATTTCCAACCGAATTCGTTATGCTCTTGCAAAGGCAAAGCGTCCATGTCTGCGCGCAGGCCAATAGCATTCGTACCTTGACCACGCCCACGCACCACCGCCACCACACCGGTTTTGCCGATACCGGTGTGCACCTCGTCCACACCACACAGGGTAAGCGCTTCTTTAACGCGGGCTGCGGTGTAAACCTCTTCAAAGCCCAGTTCAGGGTGGCTGTGCAAGTCACGGCGAAAAGCCGTCAACTCGGGATGGTATTCAGCAATTTTGGAGAAAATACGCCCACTGGCTTGGTAGCGGGGAGCCGTGTTCACGACAGTAGCCACGGGTTTAATGTCCTCCACCGTTGTCCATGCGCAAACGGGGATCAACAACAAAATACAACAAATCTACGACCAAATTGATGACCACGAAGATCAGCGCAATCAGGCACAGGTAAGCAGCCATCACGGGAATATCTGCGAAAGTCACCGCTTGAATGAAAAGCAAACCCATGCCCGGCCACTGGAATACAGTCTCGGTAATGATCGCAAAAGCGATCAACGAACCCAATTGCAGGCCAGTGATGGTGATGACGGGCACCAGCGTATTTTTAAGGGCATGGCCGAAGTGGATGGCACTATTGGTCAGTCCACGTGCGCGAGCAAACTTGATGTAGTCGGTACGCAGCACTTCCAGCATCTCGGCACGCACCAAACGCATGATGAGCGTAAGTTGAAAAACCGTTAAGGTAATGGCGGGTAACACCACATGGTGCCAGCCTGAAGCCGTCAATAAACCACTGCTCCACCAGCCCAGTTGCACCACATCGCCCCGGCCAAAACTGGGAAACCAGCCCAGCACCACAGCAAAGATCAAAATGAGCAAAATACCGATTAAGAAGGTGGGCAGCGATACACCTAGCAATGACAAAGTCATGAACAGCTGACTGGCAAAACTACCTCGCTTTAAGGCGGCATAAACACCCATGGGAATACCTAAAACCAGCGCCAAAACCGCAGCCACCAAAGCCAACTCCAGCGTAGCAGGAAAACGCTCCGTCAATAGACGCGACACCTTGGCACCTTGGCGCAAGCTCAAACCAAACTCACCTTGTACGGCATTGGATAGAAAGTGCCAAAACTGTACAAAAAAAGGCTGATCGAGTCCTAAGTCAGCACGCAGTTGCAGAATTTGCTCGGGCTTCGCATCTTGACCCAGCAAACCAACAACAGGGTCTCCCACATACTGAAACAGCATGAATGCAATAAAGGCCACTGCAACCAGAACGATCACAGCTTGCAAGAGGCGACGGAGAATGAATGTGAGCATGTAGATCGGTTTGTGGCAGACAAATGCTACCTGAGCAAGCCTTATGCCTGCTATGGGGATTTCCTTAAGTTCTTCAATACATACGAGGAAAGCAGAAATTCTTTCCTCAGGCAACGGCTTTAAGGCGTCATTTTTTCAACCGATCGCACCAGGACTTGAAGCGGGCCATACCAAGCTTGGGCTGTCGTATGGGTGTTATCGCTATCGGTCATGATACCCATGCCAATCAGCGCCCCAGGTGGTTCACCGTACAGTCGTTCAAAATCGGCAGTTATATCGCGCTCGTAATGCTGCCAACGGTTCAAATTCTCTGAGCCCGTTTCAACCACCAACTTGCGTATGCGGTCTGTGCGCGGACTGTTGATGATGGCGCCCAAAGGGCGCTGCTTACTCCATACGTACATCATGACGGCATAGGGCATTTCCTCACCGGTGATAGCACGGCTCAGTTCGTTAAGTACCGTATTTTTTGCTGAAAACTTGCTTCGATCCCCTTCAAAGGCTAAAACAATCCGCACCGGAGAATCGTCAAAATCACGCTGAGCCATATCTGCAGTAGCAATCAGGGCCGGGACTCTCCAGGAGAAACGGACAGAACCCAAGTCCGCAGGTGCTACGTTTACTTTGCGCCTCAACATACTGACAGAGGAGACGGCGTTAGCTTCCATAGCGTTGCGGCCATCAAGCTGAATCGCGGTAAATACAGTGGCTTGTTTACCTGGAAAAAGATGGTGATACCAACGGTTGGAATCTTGCACAACAGCTAATTTTCCATCTCGATCCACGAAGGTGCCTGAGGTTTGCGCCCACAAAGAATTTCCCCACGAGGAATTGACTGAGGGTTCTGGGGATGTAGCACAGGCTGTCAGAACGAAAATTAATATGAAGTGCAGCACATACTTGAACATAGTGAAATCGTTCGAAACAGGTGTGCCGTCATGACAAAGCCGCCTTATCTTACGACAAGGCGGCTTTATGAATTTCAAATTCGAACCGGCTTACACCGGCCATGAATTAGAAGGAGTGCTTCACACCGAACTCGACACCGGAAGAGTTCTTGTTAGCAAAACCACCCACACCACCGGAGACACCAAATGCGGCACCGTTGCTGTTGTTGATTTGTGCGAAGGTGGTGTACACAGCGGTACGCTTGGACAAGTTGTACACATAACCAATGCCGAACTGACCAGCCTTGGAACCAGCAGCGTTGTTAACCGTTGTACGGTTGTACGACACAGGAATGTAACCTTGACCCATAGGGATCGTGGCAGCAATCATGTATGTGTTGTAACGCGTGCCAGAGACACCGCTGTTGTTACGGTTGTAAGCACCGATCAAGTTAGCAACACCGAGGTCATACGACACGCCCAAGTTAGTCTGGGTGTAATCGCCAACGTCAGCCGCTTTGATTTTGCCTGTTGCAACAGCAACGTTCAATGGGCCTTGCTCGTAACCAATACGGAAGCCGATGTAGCTGCCATCTTTGTTGTTCGTGGTATTGCTGGCTTTTTCGCCCAAGCCGATTTGAGCAGAACCGTACAAACCGGTGTTACCCACTGGGCCTGCACCTTGGTTGTACTGGTATGCAACGCTGTTTGAAACACGAGCGCCTACGCCGCTGGCAGCAGAAACGTTGTTTGTGGCTGCGCCACCGAAACCGGCACCATTCAGATTGCTGGACTGAGCAACGCCCAAGGTACCAAACGGATCAAATACCGTGGTGTTCCAGAAAGAAGGCGTGTAATCACGGCCCAAGCGAACTTCACCGAAGTTGCCCATCAAGCTGACGGTTGAACGGCGGTTAAACACCAAACCGCTTGGTGCAGCAACAACAGCAGCTTGGTTGTTCGTGGTGGAGTTTTGGCCAATACCTGCATCAGGGTTCAGACCAGCTTCCAACCAGAAACCAGCAGACATGCCGCCACCGAGGTCTTCAACACCACGGAAACCCAAACGGCTGGAGGACAGACCGCTGGTGTTCATTTTGGTGGCAGAACCATTGTCTGCAGTGCGATAGCTACCCACGTTAGCGTCAACTACGCCGAACAGAGTTACGGAAGATTGTGCGGATGCAGCGCCAACTACGGCCAGGGCAGCCAAAGCAACTAGGGATTTTTTCATTGCGAGTTTCTCCAAGGTTAAACATAGGGCTCCGGTGCGAACATTCTTTGAAGGAACGCTTCACGACGAGGGGTTTATGGTGCTTGGCGTTTACTTGAGCAAACTGCCACAGCTTGATAACCCACCGGATTCCCGGGCCAACTTCTTTTTCGGAAGTTGTTGCTATTGCACCAGAGAGCGCGACTCACGCCTAGTTTTTACGTGAAAAAATCACAAAAACGAGCAAGCTCGTTGCATTACTGCAACGAACTTACCCGTTTGCACCCCAAACCAAGAACTACAAGCAGTTCTTGGTAAGGTTTATCAGCAATTTGGTTTGGTGAAGATCAGCTTGCACTGACCGTCATCAGAACAAAAGCTTAGAACGAATGCTTCAGACCAAAATCCAGGCCGGTCGAATTGCCATTGGTACTAACGAGAGCATCATTGAGCGCAAAGGAAGCGCCATTCTTGCTCTTGGCGAAAGCAGCTGTCGTGTAGATAGCAGTACGCTTTGACAGGTTATAGACATAACCAACCATGAATTTGCCAGCAGAAGGATCACCTGCCACCAAATTCAGCTTTTGCTTGTAGTTCGCGTAAGAAGCACGCACTTCGCCTTGACCCATTGGTGCGCTCACGCCCAACAGATAACCTTGGCCTTTGATGTCGCCAGTGGTTGGCTTAACTTTGTCTTGATTGTACAAAGCGAACAATTTAGCCACACCGAGGTCATACGTGCCACCAAAGTTGATGGTGTTTTCGTCGCCAGCAAAAGCGATGTTAGGTGCAACAGCCTTGTACTTTGTAGAACCGAAGGACAACGCAACGTTCAATGGACCTTGGGCGTAACCCAAGCGTGCACCGCCGCCCGTGCCGTCTTTTTTGCCAACAGTGGTCACACCAGCAACAACGGTATCAGCAGCGTTTTCACCCACGTAGTACTGAAGTTGGCCATAGAAACCACCGAGGTTGCTAGGTGCAAAGTAGTTAATCGAGTTAGAAACACGAACACCCTTGGTCACGGAAGACAAGCTCATCGCGCTGTCCATGATGGTGCTGCCAACACCCACGTCACCCGTAGGATCAAAGTCACCCACGTTACGGTAGGTCACAGCGAAATCACGGCCCAAACGCACTTCACCGAAGCCGCCCATCAGGCTAACGGTTGAACGACGGTTGAATGTCAAGCCACCAGCAGTACCAGCACCAGTTGCTTGGTTGTTGGTGTTGGTTGCCTGGCCAAGACCAGAGTCAGTAGCGAGGCCGGACTCGAGCCAGAAGCCAGCAGTCAAACCACCGCCGAGATCTTCAACACCACGGAAGCCCAAACGGCTGGTGGAATTGCCACCGCTGCCGAGCTTGGTCACGTTAGCCACAGAACCGCGGCCGTACTTGACAGCAGCATCAGCCACGCCAAACAGGGTTACGGAAGACTGGGCCAATGCAGCACCAGAAGCGGCCAACACGGCCATAGCGACTAGGGTTTTTTTCATTGCGAATTACTCCAAAGTTTAAAAGAGGACCTTGTCGTGAAGCGACTTGCTTCGGCACTTAGGTCTAACGTCCCGGTTAAGGATGTGCACAAATTGTATAAAACTAAAGTTTCTACAAGAGAGGTTTCCCGAGGTTTATTTGTATTTTTACCAAAAAACAACAATCAACTCAGAATCCAATGATGAGGCAAACTACACACTTAAGAAGCGTACGCCTTTATCGTGAAGGTATCGTTACATTCCTGCCACTTTTTAAATGTGTACCAGTAGAGTGTTTTCCCTTAAGGTTAGTTCCATGGATATGTTCATAACAGCTGCTGATACGGCATTGCGCACCCTTTTTGCGCCGGCGCGCAGTAGCCGCGCTTGCCCTACGTTGCCCGATCAAGCGAGCGTGCTGAATGAGGCGGACAAACAAATGGCAGGGGCACTCATGCGCGTCAACCATGTAGGGGAGGTGTGCGCGCAGGCTCTGTATGCAGCGCAAGCTCTGGCCACACAAAACGCGGGTTTACGGGCATACTTTGTGACAGCAGCAGCAGAAGAAACCGACCACCTTGCATGGACGGAACAACGCTTAAGCGCATTAGGGGCACGGCCTTCACTGCTGAACCCACTGTGGTACGCCGGGGCATTCAGTATCGGATTTGCAGCAGGAAAACTAGGCGGAGACAGGCTAAGTCTGGGTTTCGTAGAGGAAACTGAAAATCAAGTCACAGCACATTTGGAACAACACCTCAGCCGACTCCCTGCTGAAGATCATGCATCACGCGCAGTCGTCGCACAAATGAGGGACGATGAAGCGCGGCATGCCGCACAAGCGCATAACGCGGGTGCAGCACCGTTACCTCCACCGGTACGGAGCTTGATGCGCTTAGCATCTAAAGTAATGACTACCATAGCCTATCGAATCTAGGCCTAACCAAACGGTTCAACCGCGAACCGTTTGGTCTTTTGGATGGGTGCTTTTTTCAGGCAGTAAGTTCGGTATTGCGAAGACGAATATGCAGTTCGCGCAGCTGCTTCTCATCCACGGGACTGGGGGCTTGCGTCAGCAAATCTTGCGCACGCTGGGTCTTGGGGAAAGCAATAACGTCACGAATCGAATCTGCACCCGTCATCAGCATCACCAACCGGTCCAGGCCAATCGCGATACCGCCGTGCGGAGGCGCACCGTACTGCAAGGCATCCAACAGGAAGCCAAACTTGAGTTGCGCGTCTTCGGCGCTGATTTTGAGTGCGCGGAAGACCTTGCTCTGCACTTCTTCACGATGGATACGCACTGAACCACCACCCATCTCAATGCCGTTCAACACCATGTCGTAGGCTTTGGCAATACATTGGTCAGGTGCGGTGTCCATCAGGTCTTCATGGCCATCTTTGGGTGCGGTGAAGGGATGGTGCACGGCAGACCACCGCTGGCCTTCTTCGTCGTACTCGAACATAGGAAAGTCCACCACCCACAATGGCGCCCAGCGGTCTTCAAACAGCCCCGTCTTTTTGCCAAAAGCGCTATGGCCGATCTTGATACGTAACGCACCAATGGCATCATTAACCACCTTGGCTTTATCGGCACCGAAAAACAGCAAATCGCCGTTTTTCGCACCTGTACGGGCCAGAATTTCACTGAGCGTTGCGTCATCCAGGTTTTTAACGATGGGACTCTGCAAGCCCTCACGGCCCGTAGCCACATCGTTGACCTTGATGTAAGCCAAACCCTTGGCACCGTAAATTTTGACGAATTCGGTATAGCCGTCAATCTCGCCACGACTCAAGCCGCCTTCGGCACCACCACCAGGCACACGCAGAGCTACGACACGACCCTTGGGGCTGTTAGCGGCACCGGCGAACACTTTAAATTCCACTGTCTTCATCAACTCGGTCAACTCGGTGAATTGCAGCTTGACACGCAAATCAGGCTTATCCGAACCGTACAGGTGCATCGCATCGCCATAGGTCATCACAGGGAAGTCGCCCAAATCCACATTGGCCGCGTTCATGAACACCTTGCGGATCATGCCTTGGAACATCTCGCGGATTTCCTCTTCGGCCATGAACGAGGTTTCGATGTCAATCTGGGTGAACTCAGGCTGGCGGTCAGCGCGCAGGTCTTCGTCGCGGAAGCATTTGGTGATTTGGTAGTAGCGGTCATAACCGGCCACCATCAGCAACTGCTTGAACAACTGAGGCGACTGGGGCAGCGCAAAGAAGCTGCCGTCATGCACGCGGCTGGGCACCAGGTAGTCACGTGCACCTTCGGGCGTAGACTTGCCGAGCATAGGGGTTTCGATGTCGATAAAGCCATTGGCATCGAGAAACTTGCGGGTTTCCATCGTCACTTTGTAGCGCAACATCAGGTTACGCTGCATGGCAGGGCGACGCAGGTCCAGCACGCGGTGCGTGAGGCGAGTCGTCTCACTCAGATTGTCGTCATCAATCTGGAACGGAGGCGTGACAGAGGGGTTGAGCACCGTCAATTCATACGCCAGTACCTCAATTTTCCCGCTCTTCAAGCCATCGTTGACCGTGCCCTCTGGGCGCGCACGCACCAAGCCTTTGATCTGCACGCAGAATTCATTGCGCACCTCTTCGGCCACCTTGAAAGTATCAGCACGATCCGGATCGCAAACCACTTGCACATAGCCTTCGCGGTCGCGCACATCAATAAAAATCACGCCGCCATGGTCACGGCGACGGTTAACCCAACCACAGAGGGTCACGGTTTGGCCTAACAAAGCTTCGGTCACGAGACCGCAATAGTGGGAACGCATGGTCATACTGAATTTCTCAGCACCCCCTGAAGGGCGCATTGCTAAAAATGGAACTTACGGAATAAAAAGCTTGAAAACGCTGCAAATCACTTGCCCAAAAGGGTTGATGGCACAGCGATTGGAGAAACAACCCCCATGGAGACAACGTATTTCAGCGCCTCGTCTACACTCATGTTCAACTCGATGCAATCGCTCTTTTTGAGCATCACAAAGTAACCCCCTGTAGGGTTGGGCGTGGTCGGGACGTAAACGCTGAGGTACTCACCCTGCAAATAATTGACCACATCGCCACCGGGCGTACCCGTGACAAAACCGATTGTCCACACATCGGGACGTGGCCATTGCACCAACACAGCAGTGCGAAAAGCGTTGCCAGTCTCGGAGAACAACGTGTCAGAAACCTGCTTCACGCCCGAATAAATCGAACGAACGACAGGAATCCGGTTCAGCAGCGCATCCCACCATGCCACCAGTTTACGGCCCAGAAAGTTACTGGCGGTTGCCCCGACCAGCAACAAAATGGCCAATGCCAAAAGCACGCCAAAGCCGGGAATGTGAAAACCAATAAGCCGGTCTGGCTGCCAAGCCTCCGGCAAAATCAACAAGGTTTTGTCCAGTGTGGCAATCACGCCCTCCAACACCCAGGCGGTGATGGCGACAGGCACGATGACCAACAGACCGGCCAGTAGCCATTTGCGAAAAGCAGCCATTGTGGTGTGACCTGAGGGAAAAATTGAAAGCGTGGAACAGACGAAAGCGCTTAACCGCGTCAGGCGGAGGGCGCACTGTCGGATTTGGGGGCTGCAGCCGTGGCTAGCGCAGGACTGGGGCTAACAGCAGCACCACTGGCTTTGCTGTCAGCACTGCTGCTGGCCGCGTCACCCGACGCTTTAGCGTCTGACTTGCTGTCTGTCGCCGTGGCCACCGCCGGGGCGGAGGTGCCACCACCTTTGAAATCAGTGGCATACCAGCCGGTACCTTTGAGCTGGAAGCCTGCTGCAGTGAGTTGTTTCTTGAACGTGGCCTTGCCACAAGCGGGACAATCGCTCAAAGGAGCGTCCGACATTTTCTGCAAAACGTCTTTGGCAAGCCCGCAGGAATCGCATTTGTAAGCGTAGATGGGCATATCAGTGGTGGAGGCTGTTGGGGTACAAAGCCTTCAATTATAGGTCTTCAGATTGTTTTCAAGGCTGCACAAAAGGAGCAACTTGGCCTCAATGACGCCTCAACTTGGCAGCCACGCTGGGTGTTACCGCTTGGAGACCAGTGAACCCAGCACCATGCCCAGCACCGCCGCCAGCAAACCCATCAACTGCGCAGGCCATGCTTCACCCCAAGGTGTGGCGAGAAACAGTACCCAGGTCAGTAAGCCCAACCCAATCGATAACAACGCACCCTGCGTGGTGGCGCGCTGCCAGTACAAGCCTGCCACCAGCGGCACAAAAGCGCCCACCAGCGTTACTTGGTACGCCCCAGAAACCATCTCGTAAATCGATGTGCCCTGCATTTTGACGGCGTAGACCAGCACCAGCGCACTGAACACCAGCACCGTGATGCGCATGGTTTTCAGCTCGCTACGGTCGCTCATTTTGGGGCGAAACTGCCGCCAAATATTCTCGACAAACGTCACACTCGGGGCCAACAACGTGGCGGAAGCACTGGATTTGATGGCTGACAGCAACGCACCAAAGAACAGCACCTGCATCACAAAGGGCATCTTTTCCAACACCAACGTGGGCAACACCTTCTGCGGATCGTCTTTCAGCAGGGCAGCAGTTTGCTCGGGCATGATGAGCAGCGCACTCGCGACCAGAAACATGGGGACAAAGGCAAACAGGATGTAACAAATCCCGCCGATCACCGGCCCACGCGTGGCCGCATACGGGCTGTTGGCCGACATCACTCGCTGAAACACATCTTGCTGAGGGATGGAACCGAACATCATCGTGATGGCGGCGGCGAAAAAGAACAACATGTCTTTGAAACTGGGTTCAGGCCAGAAACGGAACAAATCCTTGCTGACCGCGAATGCCAGCACCTTGCTCGCGCCACCCGCCATATTCCCCGCAAACACGGCCAAAATAGCCAGTCCACCAACCAGAATAATCATCTGGATAAAGTCCGTCACAGCCACCGACCACATGCCACCATAAAGCGTATAGGCCAAAATGGACACCACACCAATCACCATGCCCAGGGGTATGCCAATGGCACCGGCCGACAGCACATTGAACACCAGCCCCAGGGCGGTCACCTGTGCCGACACCCAACCCAAGTAACTCAGCATGATGATGAGCGAACACAGCACCTCCACGGTACGGCCAAAACGGTTGCGGTAATAGTCACTGATGGTCAATAAATCCATCTTGTAGAGCTTGCCGGCAAAGAACAGCCCCACCAAAATCAAACAGGTACCCGCACCAAACGGATCCTCCACCACACCATTCAAGCCGCTGTTGACAAACTTGGCCGGAATACCCAGCACGGTTTCCGAGCCAAACCAGGTGGCAAAAGTGGTGGTCACAATCATCGCCAGCGGCAGCCTGCGCCCAGCAATAGCGAAATCAGCAGAGTTTTTAACCCGCCGAGCGGCAACCAAGCCAATCGCAATGGTGACCAGCAAATAAATAAAAACCAATGTCAACAGCACGGTGAACCCTTTAAACCTCTGAATATCGCCTCAGCGCCTTAAAACAGCTTGACCCGCACCACCAGCTGCATCACAAAAAGCCCCAGCGTAAAGCCAAGTGCGCCGTATATCAGCCCTTGCAGCAGCTTATTGGTGCGCTGCTGCGCTTCCAGCAACGCCTGCAAACTTCGTTCCTGCGCAGACGTACTGTTACGCTGCTTCAAAAACTCTACCATCAAGCGCGGTAACTCAGGGAGGAACTTGGCGTAGCGTGGCGCTTCGGCTTTGAGCTGGTCAATGAGTTTTTGAGGACCCACTTGGTTAATCATCCAAGTCTCAAGGAACGGCTTGGCCGTAGCCCATAAATCCAATTCAGGGTCAAGCTGACGGCCCAAGCCTTCGATGTTAAGCAGTGTTTTTTGCAGGAGCACCAATTGCGGCTGGATTTCAACCTGGAAACGGCGCGAAGTCTGGAACAACCGCATCAGCACCAGCCCCAGTGAGATTTCTTTCAGCGGGCGATCAAAGTACGGCTCACACACCGAACGGATGGCGGACTCCAACTCGTCCACCCGCGTCGTCGCAGGCACCCAGCCCGATTCGATGTGCAACTCGGCCACGCGCTTGTAGTCGCGCCGGAAAAACGCGGTGAAGTTTTGCGCCAAATACTCTTTGTCCACCTCAGTCAGCGTACCGACGATGCCAAAATCCAGCGAAATGTAGCGCCCCAATGTCTCAGGTGCAATGCTGACCATGATGTTGCCCGGGTGCATGTCGGCATGGAAAAACCCATCGCGAAACACCTGGGTAAAAAACAGCGTGACACCATCACGGGCCAGTTGTTTCATGTCCACACCAGCCTCAATCAACTTGTCCGTCTGGTTGATTGGTATGCCACTCATGCGCTCCATCACCATCACCTCAGGATGGCAGTAATCCCAAAACATCTCGGGGATCAACACCAAATCCAACCCGGCCATGTTGCGCCGCAGCTGAGCAGCACTAGAAGCTTCACGCACCAAGTCCAACTCGTCGTGCAGGTATTTATCGAACTCGGCCACCACTTCACGCGGCTTCAGGCGCTTACCGTCAGCGGACGAACCTTCCACCCAACCGGCCATCATGCGCATCAACCCCAAGTCTTTCTCAATAGCAGGCAGCATATTGGGACGCAGCACCTTTACAGCCACATCGCGCTCCACGCCATTGCGGTCAAGGATGCGTGCAAAGTGCACCTGGGCGATAGACGCGCTAGCGACGGGTGTGCGGTCGAATTGCGTAAAAATTTGGCCAATCGGCTTACGAAAAGCGCGCTCAATGGTCGCAACAGCCACCTCAGAGCCAAACGGTGGCACGCGGTCCTGCAACAAAGCCAGCTCATCCGAAATATCGACAGGCAGCAAATCACGGCGGGTAGAAAGCACTTGGCCAAACTTCACAAAGATAGGCCCAAGCTGCTCCAGCGCTTCACGCAGACGCTGACCACGTGGTGCGTCCAGCTTGCGACCCAGCGTGACAATACGGGTCAAACGGCGCAACCAGGGATGGGAGAAGCTGGACAACACCAGCTCGTCCAGTCCATAGCGCAGCACGATCATCAAGATGTAGGTGCCACGCATGAAGCGCGTCATGGTGCTGTCTTTCGCTCAGCCCATTCGGCGTCCGGCTTCACACCCTTGGGCAAGTTTGCGACAAAACCGCGCAAGGCGCTGGTCATGCCTTGGCCGATTTGACCCAGACGGTGCGCCATCACATCGCCCACGATTTTGGACAAGTCTTCCTCCACATCCCAACGTACATGGTCGACCAGCCAGTTCACCTCAGCAGCCAACTGAACATCACCTTCAATGCGTACTTCAGGTTTGTCGCCACGCAAGGTTTTTTGCAGCACATCCAAGGGTGAAGCCTGGGTCACCGTGAGCGTCAAATCAGGGGCAACGCCTGGCATGGCAACATCAAGCAGTCCTGCAGAGGTTGCTACCAAATTAAGAGCAAATAAACGCCACTGGACAAGCACCACCAATCCTTTTTGCCGTTGAAGACGGGCCATGGCTTCGGGTTCTTGTTGCAACACGTGGTTGAGCAGCAGCACCACACGGTGTTGCACCTCATGCACGGCCCAAGGAGGTGGGGTAAGACGCGCCGCCAAGCCGTTGAAAGCGCTGTCCAGAAATGAAAAAGGAGACTGTGTTGCCATAGTCTCCTATTATTGCGAGTTTCAAAGCGGCTTTCACCGCAGACCATCAGGCCACTGCGCGACCGTGGTTTACTGCAAAGCCTGCACCCCAGCGACCAGCCAGCCACCGCCGGTTTTGCCCTTGGTCATGTTCCAGACCTCACGGAAAGAACTGGGGCCAGCGGAGGCGTCTTCGCGGATCATGCCGGAGAACTCCACACTGGCCATGTAGCTGTCGGCAAGCTCCTCAATACCCAGCAACTGCGCTTCAAGCACCATCACCTCGGTTTTGTTGGGGTTGGTGCCACCATGGGATTCGCGCTCGGCCAGCTGGGTTTTGATCTCGCTCAGCATGGCGTCAGTCATCATCACCCGCAGGGCGGGGATGTCAGAGCGGTCCCAGGCATCTTGCAGGTTAATGAAGTTGCCCTTGGCTGAATTCAAGAAGCCAGCGCTGTCAAAGTCAGCAGGCACACTCCAGGTTTGCGAGCCGCGCAAGGCTGAGCCGATCATGCTGTCACCACCGGTTTGCGCCGACGTTTTGTTCGCGTCAAAAGCCATGCTGTTGCGCTCCCAGGGGCGGGCAGAGGCATCGTTGCCTACATTCTCAGGGCTATAGCTGCGGGGTACGCTGGCATCGGCAGGCGGGCTACCCGCTGCTTGCAACGCAAAGCCACCGCGCTGCATACCTGCCGAGCCCACATCACCACCAGCTTGTTTTGCACGGCGAGCACGCATTACCGCGCCAAACACCATCATCCCAACCATCACCAGCAAACCAATCAGGATGAACTGACCAAAGCCTTCACCAAAGCCCATGGAATGCGCTAACCAGGCCAAGCCCAAGCCAGCAGCCACGCCGCCCAGCATGGCGCCCCAAGGGCGCTTGGGTGCGACCGCAGCAGGAGCTGCCATAGGGGGTGCGGCGGGCCGTGCTGCAGCCGCACTTTGCGCAGGGCTGGCCGCTGCACCCGACATACCACCAGCTTCGCGCTGGGTGACGTTGCTGGACTGCTGCCCCATGGATTTACCACCGCCCATACGGCGTGCAGCATCGGCATTCACGCTGGCGAAAGCCATCGCAGCGACAAGCACAAGAGATAACAGTTTCATTTTTGACTCCTAATGGTTTTAACTTTTATGGACTTTTAAAGCGATGCAGATCGTTGTGGCTCAACACTTGATTCCAACATGCAAAGCCACGACACCGCCCGTCATGTTGTGGTAATCCACGTGACCAAATCCGCTTTCCTTCATCAGGGTCTTTAAGGCTTCTTGCCCAGGATGCATGCGGATGGACTCGGCCAAATAGCGGTAGCTGGCCTCATCACCAGCCACCATCGAGCCTAACTTAGGCAGAATATTGAATGAGTACCAGTCGTACACCTTCTCCAAAGATGAGGCGACTTTGGAAAATTCCAAGACCAGCAGCTTGCCGCCTGGCTTCAGCACACGGTTCATCTCGGCCAAGGCCACATCCTTGTGCGTCATGTTGCGCAAACCAAAGGCGACGCTCACACGGTCAAAGCTGCCATCGGCAAAGGGTAGCTTCTCAGCATCACAGACCAGCGTAGGCAACGACAAACCCTCGTCGAGCAAGCGATCCCGCCCAGTACGCAGCATGGCTTCGTTGATGTCGGTGTGAACCACCTGGCCCGTTTTACCCACTTTTTTAGCAAAAGCACGGGCCAAATCCCCGGTGCCACCAGCAATGTCCAGCACGCGATGGCCTTCATGCAAATCGGCCACCAGCACGGTGTAGGCCTTCCAGGCGCGGTGCAACCCCATGGACATGAGATCGTTCATCACGTCGTATTTACTGGCGACGGAATCAAACACGCCGCGCACGCGCTGCGCTTTGTCGCGCTCATCTACCGATTGAAAACCAAAGTGTGTTGTGCTCATGGGTGTAATCCTAGGGCCGAATGCCCCGAATCAGTGCGAAAGCCCCAACTAAATTCAAAGAATTTTGGGGAGGATTTAAAAATAATAAGCCTGCTTCGCAAGCTGGTTGTGCTTTATATGCTATCAAAAACAGAGCAATTGAAAAGCAACATTCACCGACGGGTGTGCCCTGAATCAGGGCCTGACCATGGCGAAATCAGTGGCTGCTACAGGCGTGACCGCCTTTTTCAAGCATAGGGGTATCGCGCTGCACGCCTGCCAATTGCAGGCGCTTCTCGTAATCGGCCCACAGCTGGTCATGCTGCGAGCCCAGAAAATAGAGGAAATCCCATGAAAAAATGCCGGTATCGTGCCCATCGGTAAAGCGGGGTTGCACAGCGTAGTTGCCCACCGGTTCCAGACCTTTTAAGCCTACCTCGCGCTTGCCCGTTTGCAGCACCTCCTGACCAGGGCCGTGGCCTTGCACCTCGGCTGAAGGCGAGTAGACGCGCATCAGCTCGAACGGAATGCGAAACTGCTTGCCATCCGAAAAAGCGACTTCGAGCACGCGGGATTTGGCGTGAACCGTCATCGCTTCGGGGGTGGGAGAGTTGGGGGTTAAACCGGCCATAGGGACTTGCCTTGACTTAAAAATGTGCCGTCAGATTGACGTGAAGTTTGGAATCCCCTTTTTGGGGGGCGAAAGAGTTCACCGTTAAAGGCACCACACTGCCCCGGAAAAGACGACCGTAGTCGGCCGACAGCGCTACACGCGGTGTTGCATAGCGCAGGCCTAATCCGGCACTGGCCAGACGGTCACTGCCGGGTTTGGTGGTGCCATTAGGGGTGTTGTTGCTGAGCCAACCGGCATCCACAAAACCCACGAAGCGCAAGCCAGGAGCTGTTTCCGGGGTGCTGATTTCCAAGGTGCTCAGCATGCCCCGGTCACCTGCCAGAGGCCGCTCACTGGTGCCACGCACAGAGGCCATGCCACCCAAGCCAAATTGCTCACCTGAAATCAAGGCATCCGGACTGTATTGGGCATTGCCGCGCAGATTCCAGCGCCAGTTGCTTAAAAAATTAGCGGTGTAGCTTGCACCTGCCCTCAAGGCCTTCCAGCGGGCGCTCGTGATACGCGGGTCTTCGCTCTGGTAAGCCGCAACGTTATTGCCCTGCCCACCAGGCAAGTTGGTGGCCAGCTCGGCGTTGTAACCCCAAGCCGCACTGTCAGATTCGTACCGGCCCACATAGCCCACGCTCAATTGGCGACTGCGGCGTAGCACCTGTCCGACCAGCGGTGTGCCATTGATTTTCGATGGATCGAACTGTTTGTCGTCAAGACCGACCACCCCATAACTGCGGTAGCCTTGGTGCGTCGCAAAGTAGTAGCTGTAATTCACACCCATTGTCTGGCCAGCCCCCGTGCTGGTGAACGAGCCAAAGCTGCCCACCACATCCGAATGGGTGTAACTGGCACCAATCACCCCGCGCTGCGCGTACAGCGGTGCACGGTAAGACACCCCCAGCTGCTTCACGTTGCTGGTTTGTGCCAATGAGGTGGTGTAGGCCACTGTCAGCTGGTGGTCCAGCTTGAACAGATTGGCATAGCCTGCGGCCACGGTCACACGGTCACGCCCGGTAGCTGCACTGCCAGCGTTGCTCGCCGTGGCGGAAACCTGCCACGGCGAAGTTTCTTTCACCACCAGATGGGCATCCAGGGTGTCTGGCACCGCAGACTCCTTGACCGCAATCTGAATTTGCTTACCTGGGTTTTCGTTGGCAATCGCTGTTTGCACCGCCAGACGCTGAAAGTTAGGCGTACCGCCTTCCTGCAATTCGGGCAAGCTGCTGCGGATATTGGTCAGATCGTACTGGCTGTTGCCTTCGACGGTGATCTTGCCCAAGCTGAATTTGACAAGGGTGAGTGCCACAGTCTCGCTGATCTGCTGCGGCGGTAACGCCACCCGGTAGAGGCCAAAGCCCTTGTCGCGCAAAGCAGTTTCCAGAGCCGATGCTGCTTTTTGCAGGGTTTCCAGCGTGGCATCAGGCCGGATATAAGGCGCCAGAATGCGTTGGGACTCGGCGACCCCGAGTGGGTTTTCACCCGTAAGGCTAAAACCGTTGATGGCGAACCGCGCCGCAGCTGCAGGCTCAAGCACAGCCCCGGCAGACAATGGCTGCGAATAAGCGACCTGGGGGGCCAGTGCCCATCCCCCCCCGCACACGGCGGCCCAAGCCGCCAGTACCGCACCGTGCTTCATACCGTTATTCAAATGGATGACCATGGCTTTCCCCGCCTAGCGACATTGGTTGGAGACACGCAGACCCAGATCGTCCAGGACTGAAATCAAACCCACATTGCGGGTGTTGGGTAAGGGGCTGTGGTCAAAATCAATGAACCGGGGCACCACGGCAGGCCGGTCGGTACGGCCATCGGGTGCAGCAAAGCCGGCCTCACCTCGGCCCAGTTGCAGCACCTCTTTGGCCGTGATGATTTCAATGTGACCATCGCGCACATAAACATACAGACCTTCATCGTTTTCAGCCGCATTGCTGCTGAGGAACAGCGATTTGCTGTCCACCGGCACACCGTCGGGCCGAGGCAGACCATTGAGCGGTGATTCCGTCAAAGCCCGCACGCCTTGCGGACCAACAAACAGGCCCTGCCCGGCCTCCAGCACCTGCAAGGCCGTTTGCCCAGTGGGCGCTACCGCAGGGTCAGGCGTCACCTCGATGCTGCCCAACCAAGTGAACAGGCTACAACCCGCATCAGCACAGTCCATGTCCAACCCCGTCCCGCGAATACCGACTGTGGCCGTGGGCGTGTTGAAGCCTACATTGCGGTTGTTGCTCTTGGCAATCAACCCTGTCAACGCCCGCACGGAGCCACGCAACAAAGACGCCAAAAAACGCCCTTCTGTGGGATTCTTATCGTCAAAAACAAAGTTATCCACCCGAAAGCGGGTCTGCGCCCCCAGACTGACGCGGCTGTCATCCCTGAAAGCCAGCACCGCACGGGTGGCAGCCTCGGTTTCCACCACATCACCGGGGTAGACGCTGGCCCCTTTGACCAACAGCCGTTTTTGTCCGGCACCGTCCACCGCGTTCATGCCCCCTTCGACCGTGACCACCTTGGCGCTGGCCTGCACGGCGTTAGGCCGTGGCCGGTCTTGTACACGTGCCGATTCAGCCGTGCAGTCAGTGCCGCACAGGCGAATATCAAAGTCGGTACCGCGTATGCCCACTGTGGCAGTCGGCGTCTGGATACGGGCCGCACCGGGCAGGTTTTTAGACACCAAACCGGTCAGAACACGCAAACCTCCTCGCAGCAGCGCCAGCACCATGCTGTTGTCAGGACTCGGTACGCTGGCATTGGCTTGGTACTGGTACTGCTGCAAGACCAGCTCCGAATTGGGGCGCACCGTCATGCGGGTACCGTCTTGCAGTAGAACGATGGCCGTCGTGCCTTCTGCGGTTGTGATACGGTCACTTTGGCTGAGCGGCAAGCCTTTGCCCAGGGTGCGCGGAGTTTGACCAGGGGATTGCGCAAAACCGACGCCACGGGCGTATTCGATCTCACCCACAGGGGTTCCTGGCCCGGTAGTTTGGGCCGCCACGCCCAAGCAGGCGCAGCAGGCGATGAAGATCAGACCGTTATAAAGTGCCTTCAGCACAGCCCCCGGGCGTTGTGTCCTTCGTCTCTCGATGTTCTCCATGCTTGCTCCCAATAGCGCAGTCCAACCTAAACCCGTCACCATTGTGCCTTCAGGCGGTCAAAAGCAACATGGAAATATTGCCACAATCTTCAGCCTCACAGCGACATAACTACACCAGAACCCGCTCAATCCCCCCGGTATTGGCAGCGCTCACGTACTGCCCCATCCAGTCTTCGCCCAGAATCTGGTTAGCCATCTCAACGACGATGTAATCCGCTTCCAGCAGGCCGTTGTTCAGGTCATTGCCGTAGCGCGACAGGCCTTGCAAGCAGCTGGGGCAGCTGGTCAAAATTTTGACGTTGGCGGCCTCGCCTTTGGCCTCTTTGGTCACGTCCGCCCCCGTCAACTTGCGCAACGCGGTCACATCTTTTTGCAACTCTTCCTCCTTGCGGAACCGGATTTGCGTCGAAATATCGGGCCGGGTCACGCCCAGCGTGCCGGATTCGCCGCAGCAGCGTTTGGATTCCAGCACCTTGTCACCCATCAGCGCTTTCACGGTTTTCATCGGCTCTTGCAGCTTCATCGGGCTGTGGCAAGGGTCGTGGTACAGGTAGCCTTGGTCGCCACCGGTGTTCAGCGTGATGCCTTTTTCGAGCAAATACTCGTGGATGTCGATGATGCGGCTGCCGGGGAAAATCTTCTCAAACTGGTAACCCTGCAACTGGTCATAGCAGGTGCCGCAGCTCACCACCACGGTTTTGATGTCCAGGTAATTCAGCGTGTTGGCCACGCGGTGGAACAGCACCCGGTTGTCCGTGATCATCTTTTCGGCCTTGTCCGCCTGACCTGAACCCCGCTGCGGGTAGCCACAGCACAGGTAGCCAGGTGGCAGCACGGTTTGCACACCCGCGCGCCACAGCATGGCTTGGGTGGCCAAACCGACCTGCGAAAACAGCCGCTCTGAACCGCAACCTGGGAAATAAAACACCGCCTCAGTTTCTGACGTTGTGGTTTTAGGGTCGCGAATAATGGGAACGTAGTCTTTGTCCTCGATATCGAGCAAAGCACGCGCCGTCTTTTTGGGCAGACCGGACGGCATCTTTTTGTTGATGAAGTGGATCACCTGTTCTTTGATCGGTGCCGTGCCCACGCTGGCCGGTGGCTTGGCCGTTTGCGTTTTGGCAAAGCTGCGCAACACGTCGTTCGCCAAGCGCTGGGCTTTGAAGCCCACATCGACCATCGCGCTGCGCATCACCTTGATGGTTTGCGGGTTGGTGGCGTTCAGGAAGAACATGGCGGCAGCGTTACCGGGCCGAAAGCTCTTTTGCCCCATCTTGCGCAGCAGGTTGCGCATGTTCATCGAAACTTCACCGAAGTCGATGTTCACCGGGCAGGGTGTCAGGCACTTGTGGCAAACGGTGCAGTGGTCGGCCACGTCTTCAAATTCCTCCCAATGCTTGATAGAGATACCGCGCCGGGTTTGCTCTTCGTACAGGAAGGCCTCTACCAAGAGCGAAGTCGCCAAAATCTTGTTGCGCGGGCTGTACAGCAGATTGGCGCGTGGCACATGGGTGGCACAGACGGGCTTGCATTTACCGCAGCGCAGGCAGTCTTTCACGCTGGCGGCAATCTCGCCAATATCGCTCTGCTGCATGATGAGCGACTCATGGCCCATCAGGCCAAAGCTAGGGGTGTAAGCATTGGTCAAATCAGCCTCTAGCGCTTGATTTGAAGGCGTAGAGTGCTCCTTATTTCGCAGCAACTTACCCTTGTTAAAGCGGCCTTCAGGGTCAATCCGCGCTTTGTAGTCGGTGAACGGCTGCAACTCCGCATCCGTCAAAAACTCCAGCTTGGTGATGCCTATGCCGTGCTCGCCCGAGATCACGCCGTCCAGGCTGCGCGCCAGCACCATGATGCGTTTGACCGCCTCGTGCGCGGCTTGCAGCATGTCGTAATCGTCGCTGTTAACAGGGATATTGGTATGGACATTGCCGTCCCCCGCGTGCATGTGCAGCGCCACCCAGACGCGGCCCTTGAGCACACGCTTGTGGATGGCCGTGCATTCAGCCAAGATGGCTTCAAACGCTTGCCCCGAGAAGATACCTTGCAGCGGCGCGCGGATTTGCGTCTTCCAGCTCGCCCGCAAGGCATGGTCTTGCAGCTGCGGGAAGAGTGCCTCCACATTGTCCAGCCAGCCCTGCCACAGCGTACGCACCTCACGCACCAGCGTCACGGCTTGCGCCACACGGTCCTCCAGCATCTCGGCACTGGGGATGTCATTGGCGTCATCGCCCTTGCCCAGCGGCAGTTTACCGGTGGTGAAAAAGGCTTCCAGCGCGTCGCAGAGCTTGAGCTTGTTCGCCAGACTCAGTTCGATGTTGATGCGCTCAATGCCATCGGTGTACTCGGCCATGCGCGGAAGCGGGATCACCACGTCTTCGTTGATTTTGAAGGCATTGGTGTGCTTGGAAATCGCAGCCGTGCGCTTGCGGTCCAGCCAAAATTTCTTGCGTGCCTCGGGGCTGATGGCGATGAAACCTTCGCCGCTGCGCGAATTGGCGATACGCACCACTTCGCTGGTGGCGCGGGCCACGTCATCGGCGTTGTCACCAGCAATGTCACCCACCAGCACCATTTTGGGCAGGGTGCCGCGTTTGGATTTGGTGGTGTAGCCCACGGCACGCAGGTAGCGGTCGTCCAGATGCTCCAAGCCAGCGAGCAGCACGCCAGAGCGCTTTTGCTCGGCAAACATGAAGTCTTTGATCTCGACGATGCTGGGCACCGCGTCTTTGGCGTGGCCAAAGAACTCCAGGCACACGGTGCGGGTGTGCTGCGGCATGCGGTGAACGATCCAGCGGCCCGAGGTAATCAGGCCATCACAGCCTTCTTTCTGGATGCCGGGCAGGCCACTCAAGAACTTGTCCGTCACGTCTTTGCCCAGGCCTTCTTTGCGGAAGCTGGGGCCGGGAATGTCCAAACGCTCGGTTTTGACGTGGGTTTTGCCGTCCGCCTCAAAGTATTTCAGCTCGAAGCTGGCCATCGGCGTGTCGTGAATCTTGCCCAGGTTGTGGTTCAGACGGGTAACTTCCAGCCACTGTGCGTCCGGCGTCACCATGCGCCACGAGGCTAAATTGTCCAGTGCGGTACCCCACAGCACGGCTTTTTTGCCGCCCGCGTTCATAGCGATGTTGCCGCCTACACAGCTGGCTTCAGCGGATGTAGGGTCAACAGCAAAGATATAGCCGCCACGCTCAGCCGCATCAGCCACACGCTGCGTCACCACACCTGCACCGCTCCAGACAGTAGGCACGGGGTGGTCTACGCCAGGCAGCGTCACCATCTCCACCTCGGTCATGGCCTCCAGCTTTTCGGTGTTAATAACGGCGCTGCGCCACGTCAACGGAATCGCGCCACCCGTGTAACCTGTGCCGCCGCCACGCGGGATGATGGTCAATTTCAGCTCGATGCAGGCGCGCACCAGACCGGCCATTTCGGCCTCGGTGTCGGGCGTAAGCACCACAAACGGGTATTCCACGCGCCAATCGGTAGCGTCGGTGACATGCGAGACGCGCGAGAGGCCATCGAACTTGATGTTGTCTTTGGCAGTAACTTTGCCCAACTTGCGGGCTGCGCTTTTGCGCAGCTCAGCCACTTCAGAAAACATAGCATCAAATGCTTTAACAGCAAGCGCTGCAGCCGCCAGAAGCTCAGAAACCAAGGCATCGCGGCTGGCATCAACCTGGGGCGTGCGGCGCTTTTGAACCTCTTGCAAGCGGTGCTCCAGCGCTTCGACCAGTTGACGGCGGCGCTTGGGGTTGTCGAGCAAATCGTCTTGCAGGTAGGGGTTGCGCTGCACCACCCAGATATCGCCCAAAATTTCGTACAGCATGCGCGCAGAGCGACCTGTGCGGCGCTCGGTGCGCAGCTGACTGGCCAGCTCCCAGGCACGGGGGCCGAGCAGGCGGATCACGATTTCACGGTCAGAGAAGCTCGTGTAGTTGTAGGGGATTTCGCGCAAACGCACAGGCTCTGCGGCCTGTGACAACAGGGTGGCCAACGCAACGGGGGCATTCATGGGGTGCAAAGTACCTGGAAAATTCGAGGTCAGGCGCTGCGCGCTCTCAGACCGTGGGGGGCCTTGATTTTAGGGCAGTGGGCGAAAAATCACCCACACCCTCTCAAACGACCATCATTGCCGCAGCATTTCGACGTTAACCGCCGTTCAAGCTGGCTAAAACAGCACCCGAGAGCGGATGGTGCCCGGCACAGCAGCCAGCTTCTCCAAGGCCAGATCGGAGGATGCGGCATCAATGTCGATCACCACATAGCCCACCTTTTCATTGGTTTGCAAAAACTGCGCGCAGATATTGATGTGGTTGTCCGAAAAAATGCGGTTCACTTCGGACAGCACACCGGGCACGTTGTGGTGGATGTGCAGCAGACGGTGCTTGCCAGGGTGCGCAGGCAACGCCACTTCAGGAAAGTTGACGGATGAGGTAGAGGTGCCGTTGTCGCTGTACTTGACCAGTTTTTCCGCCACTTCCAAGCCGATGTTGGCCTGCGCCTCCAAGGTGGAGCCGCCAATGTGGGGGGTCAGGATCACGTTGTCCAGCCCACGCAGAGGCGAAATGAACTCGTCTTTGTTGGTGCGCGGTTCAACCGGGAACACGTCGATGGCAGCACCTAGCAGCTTTTTGTCGCGCAAGGCTTGCGCCAGGGGCTCAATGTCCACCACCGTGCCGCGTGAGGCGTTGATGAGGATGCTGCCCTGCTTCATCGCAGCGATCTCTGCGGCACCGATCATCCACTGCGTGGCAGCAGTTTCGGGCACGTGCAAGCTCACGATGTCACTTTGACCCAGCAGCTCGTGCAGGTTATGAACCTGGCGCGTATTGCCCAGCGGCAGTTTGGCCACCACGTCATAAAACGCGACATGCATCCCCAGCGCCTCGGCCAGCACCGAGAGCTGGGTACCGATGGAGCCGTAGCCCACCAAGCCCAGCGTCTTGCCACGAATCTCAAAAGAATTGTCAGCCGTCTTGAGCCAACCGCCACGGTGCGCCACTGCGCTCTTTTCAGGCACGCCACGCAACAGCAAAATCGCCTCGGCGATGACCAGCTCTGCCACGGAACGGGTGTTGGAAAACGGCGCATTGAAGACGGCAATACCGCGTTCGCGGGCAGCCTCTAAATCGACTTGGTTGGTGCCTATGCAAAAGCAACCCACGGCCGCCAGCTTGGTGGCATGTGAAAAAATATCGGCCGTCAGCTGGGTGCGAGAACGGATGCCCAGAAAGTGCGCATCGGCAATCTTGGCCTTCAGTTCAGCATCAGGCAGCGCGCCGGGGAGAGATTCGATGTTGGTGTAACCGGCTGTGCGGAGCACCTCCAACGCGGAGGGATGAACGCCTTCAAGCAGCAAAAACTTGATCTTGGTTTTGTCCAGGGAAGTCTTAAACATCTTAGTCATTGAGGGGAAACCCTTAAAAAGGAGGGTGATGCTAGCACGGGGTGTGCTCATGGAAACCCCGCTGGCGCACGCCTTGGGCTGGCGTGTTAAATCAGGGCGTCACGCTGTTGTCGATTTTCTGTCACCGTTATGCCATCCAAATGTCATACAAGGCCATTACGATGCTTCATTTTGCTGGCCTGTTTTAAATCTGGAGAACCTATGAAGTTCAAGTTTGCTGCTGCGGCGTTGGTCGCCGCAATGTCTATGTCGTTCTCTGCCCGTGCAGAAACCGAAATTCAGTGGTGGCATTCGATGGGGGGTGCTTTGGGTGAATGGGTGAATGACCTCGCCAAAGATTTCAACGCCAGCCAAAAGACTTACAAAATCGTGCCTACCTTCAAAGGCAGCTACGACGAATCCATGACAGCCGCGATTGCCGCCTACCGTGCGGGTAACGCCCCACATATCTTGCAAGTATTCGAAGTGGGCACGGCCACGATGATGGCATCCAAAGGCGCCATCAAGCCCGTGGGCGAAGTCATGAAAGAAGGCGGCGTCAAGTTTGACCCCGCAGCTTACGTGCCTGCGGTGGCTGGGTACTACACCGCGCCCAACGGCCAGATGCTGAGCTTCCCGTTCAACAGCTCCACCCCCGTCTTTCATTACAACAAAGACGCCTTCAAAGCGGCAGGCCTTGACCCCGAAAAGCCCCCAACCACTTGGCCCGAAGTGGCGCTGGCAGCAGCCAAACTCAAAACAAGCGGCCACAAGTGCCCCTACACCACCAGCTGGATGAGCTGGACGCAGCTGGAAAGCTTCTCAGCTTGGCATAACACGCTGTATGCCACCAAGAACAACGGATTCGGTGGTCTGGACACGCGCTTGGTATTCAACACCCCCCTGCATGTGCGCCACATTGAAAACCTGGCCAACATGGCCAAAAGCGGTCTGTTTGTCTACAAAGGCCGCGGCAACGCGGCTGACGCAAGCTTCGTTTCTGGCGAATGCGCCATGATGACTGGTTCTTCCGCACTGTACGGTAACGTGGTGCGCAACGGCAAATTCGGCTACGGCATTGGCACCCTGCCCTACTACCCTGATGTGCCCGGTGCACCGCAAAACACCGTTATCGGTGGTGCAAGCTTGTGGGTGATGAGCGGTAAAAAGACGGACGAATACAAAGGCATAGCGCAGTTCTTCAGCTACCTCTCGCAGCCAGACGTAGCGGCCAAAAGCCACCAGCGCACCGGTTATTTGCCCGTCACCAAGGCTTCTTTTGAGCTGACCGACAAGAGTGGTTTCTACAAAAAGAACCCCGGCACTGATGTATCGGTGAACCAGATGATCCGCAAAACCACCGACAAATCGCGGGGCGTGCGTTTGGGCAACTTTGTACAAATCCGCACCATCATCGATGAAGAACTGGAAGGCGTATGGGGCGGGAAAAAGCAACCCAAAGAAGCGCTGGACGCGGCCATCACCCGTGGTAACGAACAACTTGAACGCTTCCAAAAAGCCAACAAGTCTTGACTTGACCTGATCTGAACAGCCTCGCTTACCCCGTTTAACTGCCCCGCACCTTATGGAAAAACGTGTTCTTTTTCGCTCCACTTGGTTGCCCTGGGTGCTGATCGCGCCGCAAATGGCGATCGTGCTGGTGTTTTTCTTCTGGCCTGCAGGGCAGGCGCTGTACCAGAGTCTGTTGCAGCAAGACGCGTTTGGTACGTCGGTAGAGTTCGTGGGCTGGCAAAACTTCAACCAGCTGTTCGCAGACCCGAGCTACCTGGATTCGTTCAAAACCACAGCCTTCTTCTCCATCTCGGTGGCGGTAGCGGGCCTGACGATTGCGCTGCTGCTGGCCGTCATGGCCAACCGCGTCGTGCGTGGGGCAGGTATCTACAAAACCCTGCTGATCTGGCCCTATGCCGTGGCCCCTGTGGTGGCAGGCGTGCTGTGGGTGCTGATGTTTGCCGCGCCCTACGGCTTGGTGGCTTACGGCCTGCGAAAAATCGGCATCGAGTGGGATCACCTGCTCAATCCCACCCACGCTATGGCATTGATCGTGATGGCGGCGGTATGGAAGCAGATTTCGTACAACTTTTTGTTCTTTCTGGCGGGCTTGCAATCCATCCCGCATTCGCTGATTGAAGCTGCCACGATTGACGGCGCCTCCCCGTGGAAACGGTTTTGGAGCATCGTGTTCCCGCTGCTCTCACCCACCACCTTCTTTTTGCTGGTCATCAACATCATTTACGCCTTCTTCGACACCTTCGCTATCGTCGATGCCGCCACCCACGGCGGGCCGGGTAAAGACACCGCAATTCTGGTCTACAAGGTCTACTACGACGGATTCAAGGCACTGGACATGGGCGGCTCTGCGGCACAGTCCGTGGTGCTGATGCTGATCGTGATTGTGCTGACGGTGGTGCAGTTCAAGTTTGTTGAGAAAAAAGTGCAGTATTGAGATGATTGAACGCCGCCCCTTCCTCACCTTCATCTCGCACTTCGTCCTGTGCCTGGGTGCGCTGATCGTTGTCTTCCCTGTGTTTGTCGCCTTCATAGGCTCGACCCAAACCGCTGAGCAAATCGCCAGCAGCAACCCCATTTCGCTGTGGCCGGGTGGCCACATGATTGAAAGCTACAAGCTCGCGCTGTTCGGTGGCAAAACCTCGGGCGGCTCCACCATCGCTGCCGCCTTCCCCATGCTGTGGGTCAGCTTGGTCACGGCGCTGACGATTGCGATTGGGAAGATTGCGATCTCGCTGCTATCAGCCTTCGCCATCGTGTATTTCCGCTTCCCATTCAAAAATACCGTGTTCTGGATGATTTTCATCACGCTGATGCTGCCCGTTGAAGTGCGCATCGGCCCGACGTATGAAGTCGTCTCGAACCTGAAGATGCTCAACACCTACGCCGGCCTGACGGTGCCGCTGATCGCTTCGGCCACCGCCACTTTCCTGTTCCGCCAGTTCTTCCTGACGGTGCCCGACGAGTTGGTCGAAGCTGCCCGCATCGACGGTGCAGGCCCGATGCGCTTCTTTTGGGATGTGCTGCTGCCACTCTCAAAAACCTCGATTGCCGCGCTGTTCGTGATCCAGTTCATCTACGGCTGGAACCAGTACCTGTGGCCGCTGCTCGTCACCACCAACGAAGACATGTACCCCATCGTGCTGGGCATCAAGCGGGCCATTTTTGGTGAGGTCTACACCGAGTGGAACGTGGTGATGGCGACAGCCATCCTCGCCATGCTGCCACCGGCTCTGGTGGTGATCCTGATGCAAAAATGGTTCGTCAAAGGCTTGGTAGACACGGAAAAGTAAAGTTTTCGGCACCTGAATCAGCCTCTACAGCACACCAGAACGGCTTCAATAGCTATAAATAACGTAGCAAATAAATAACATGGCTGCCATACAACTTAACAACGTCATCAAGCGCTACGGCAAGGGCAAAACCGCCAATCAGGTCATCCACGGCGTGAATGCAGACATCCAGGACGGTGAATTCATTGTCATCGTCGGCCCCTCTGGCTGCGGCAAATCCACGCTGCTGCGCATGGTCGCCGGGCTGGAAGAGATCAGCGACGGCACCATCTCCATCGGTGGGCGCGTCGTCAACAACCTGGAACCGGCCGAGCGCGATATCGCCATGGTGTTCCAAAACTACGCGCTCTACCCCCACATGAGCGTGTTCGAGAACATGGCTTACGGCCTGAAGATCGCCAAAGTGCCGTTGGACGAAATCAAAGCCCGCGTGGACAAGGCAGCCAAAATTCTGGAAATCGGCCCCTTCCTGAACCGCAAACCGCGCGAACTCTCGGGTGGCCAGCGTCAGCGTGTCGCCATGGGCCGCGCCATCGTGCGCCAGCCACAGGTGTTTTTATTCGACGAACCGCTCAGCAACCTGGACGCCAAGCTGCGTGCCCAAACCCGGCTGGAAATCCAGAAACTGCACCGCGAACTGGGCATCACCAGCCTGTTCGTCACCCACGACCAAGTGGAGGCGATGACGTTGGCGCAGCGCATCATTGTGATGAACGGTGGCCGCATGGATCAGTTCGGCACACCCGACGAGGTGTACCACCGCCCCGCAACCACGTTTGTGGCCAGCTTCATAGGCTCTCCGCCCATGAACCTGCTGAAAAACGCGATTGGCGTGAAACCCGGTACGCTGATGGGCATCCGCCCCGAGCACCTGCACATCGGCCCAAACGGCTGGGAAGCCACCGTCGAAGCGGTGGAGTTGCTGGGCGCGGAACGCCTGGTCTACTGCCGCGTTGGTGACGAACAGTTGATCGTCCGCATGGATGAGGGCAAGCCTGCGCCTGTAGCCGGTGAAGCCGTCCATATCGCCCTGCAAGAAGAGCGCGTGCATTGGTTTGACGCAGAAAGTGGCAAACGGCTGTGACAGCGATGCTTTCATCGGCCTCACTCGCCACACACTGGCCTTATCCCCGTTGGATTGCCCACCGGGGCGCTGGCAAATTAGCCCCTGAAAACACCCTGAGCGCCTTTCGCCTGGGGGCATCCCACGGCTACCGCATGTTCGAGTGCGACGTGAAGCTGAGCGCCGATGGCGTTCCGTTTCTGATGCACGACGCTACGCTGAGTCGCACCACGAACGGCGATGGCACCGGTGGTGAGTACCCTTGGAACACCCTCGCGCAGCTCGATGCAGGCAGCTGGCATTCCCGCGCCTTCGCTGGTGAGCCGCTGCCCAGCTTTGAGAACATCGTCCGGTTCTGCCTGCGCAACGGCTATTTCCTGAACATCGAAATCAAAGCCACGCCGGGCGCAGAAGAGCACACCGGCCAAGTCGTCGCCCAGCACGCGGCCCGCCTGTGGCAAGCCCAGCAAGCCCGTCAAGACATCCCCCTGGCCCCGCCCTTGCTGACCTCGTTCAATACCGAATCATTGAGCGGTGCCCAAACCGGCGCAGCTGAATTACCCTGTGGCCTGCTGCTGGACACGCTGTGGAAAGGCTGGCTGGAAACAGCCCTCAGCCTGAACTGCGTGGCCATCGTGTGCAACCACACCCTGTGGGACACCGCCAGCGTCACCCAAGCCCAAAACGCAGGCTTGCGCACCTTGAGCTACACCGTCAACGACGAAGGGTCAGCACAGCGCTTGATCGACTTGGGTACGGACGGCATCATCACGGATCGGGTGGACGTGTTCAGCCCGGTGTGAAATGTGGCTGTTGTTTTAGCCACACCCAACACCCCCGTAATAACCCGTACATTGCGCGCTAATCGAACAGCGCGTTCGATTGATCTTTAGCCCTGCCAACAAGAGATTGAAACGGGAATCGCCTTCCAGGACATTAGCTGACAACCACTGCGGTGGTTCCTTTTTTAGCAATCCCCTCGACAGGAGCAAGTCCCATGAAAACCCCAAAACTCAGCCTCGCAGCAAGCCTTTGCCTAGTAGCGTTCGGTGCCAACGCACAGTCCAGCGTCACGATGTACGGCTCCATTGACCAGTACCTCAACGTCATGAAGAGCAGCTCAGGCACGCGCATCGTCGCACTCGAAGACGGCACCTCACTGCGCAGCCGTTTGGGCTTTCGCGGTGTAGAGGATTTGGGCGGCGGCATGTCGGCCAAGTTTCAACTCGAAATGGGCTTTGCCACCGACAGCGGCGCACCAGCCGATACCGCACGCGCGTTTGACCGCCAGTCCTGGGTCGGTCTTGCCACGCCTTACGGTGAATTCCGCCTGGGCCGCCAAAACGGTGTGGTGTTCGGTCGGGGTGATTACATCGACTTCACCTCACGCACCTTGGGCTCTGTGGTTAACGCGTTTGGTACGCCTTCACGCTTTGACAACGACATCGCCTACATCTCGCCACGCGTTGGCGGCTTCATGGCCGAAGCCCACTTTGCACTGGCCGAAACCACTGCAGGTTTTGCCAAACAAGCGGTTTACCAGTCTGGGTTGGACTACCTGAATGGGCCATTCCGCGTGGGCTATGCCGGTATCGTGGGCAAGGCACCTGCGGGTGCCGCAGTGTCGCAAAGCATGCGCTATGACAACCTGTACGCAAACTACGACTACGGCAACGGCAAGCTCTACGGCGTGTACATCCGCTCGAACAACAATGCTGCCAGCGGCGTGCTGAACAACGGCGGCTCCATTCTGGGCAACGTCGGTGGTTTGGTGGCTGGCACCAACACCGAAGCCAACCGTTTCTACCGCATCGTGCAGTTGTCTGCCGACTACAACGTGTCGCCACTGCTGCGTGTGGGTGGCTTGTATGGCCGCATCACCGACCTCTCAGGCAATGGCAAGAACGCCAACGGCTTCGGTCTGGGCGCGTACTACCTGCTCTCCAAGCGCACCACGTTGGTCGCCTTGGCCAACAGCCTGCGCAACGACACCAATGCCGGCTTTCGCCCCGCAGGTTCCGCCGGTATCCGGGCTAACTTCACCGCCGCTGGCGACGTGAATGGCTAGACGATCAACGGCGTCCAGTTCGGTATCGTGCACAAGTTTTAAGCATCTCTCATAACTATAAACGGGTATCTCCAAGGTTTTTTCAAGCACCCTCCGGGGTGCTTTTTTTATGGAAAACTGCAATCTACGCCCCACAAAACAAAAGCATTCGCCTCAAATCACATTGCGCAGCTCTGCGGCCACCTGCTGCAACGCGGGCAACACCCGCCGCACGGCATCTTCGGCGCGCTCCTGGCCCATTTGCATGCTGAGGCTCAACGCGCCCAGGGTCTCGGCCTTGTGGTTTTTGAGCGGCACGGCAATACCGCGAACACCCAACTCCAGCTGCTGCTCTGAAAGCGCATAGCCCTGGTGAGCGGCCTTGCGGATTTCGTCATTCAACTGCTGTTTGTCCACCAAGGTGAATGGGGTGTGAGGGCGTATGTCGCAAGAAGCCAGCAACCCCGCACTGTGTTCGGGGGTGTACGCTGAAAGGATGGCCATGCCTGCCGACGCCACGGTGGGGGCCGTGCGTGCGCCCAACACAAAGCCGGTGTTCATCACCTGGTTGGCACCGTTTCTGGCAATGTAGACCAACTCATCGGCATCCAGAATGGCGACAAAAGCGCTTTCTTTGGTTACTCCCGTCAGCCGCTGTAAAAACGGCTGCACGATGCGCGGCAGGCGGGCAGAGTACAGGTAGGCCGTGCCCAAACGCAAGACCTTGGGCTGAAGCCAAAAGGTTTTACCGTCGCTGCCCACGTAGCCCATGTAGCTCAGCATCATCAGATGGCGACGGGCTGACGAGCGTGTCATGCCCGTGCGCCGCGCTGCCTCGGTCGCTGTCAATCGGTGGTTCTCCATGTCAAAGGCTTCAATGATGGCCAGACCTTTTTCAAGGCCGGCAATCCAGTTGCGTTTATCGACTTCAGGAGGCAGCGGTACAGAGTTCATGGTGCTGGGTTCAGTGGGGTTTTCACAAGGTCATGAGCCCAGTCACAGGTTGAATAGCGTCTCAATAGCGCAACGTGGCCAGTGAGCGCAGTACTTCAGCCGTGGTCGTGGGGTAGCCAAAAAACTCCAGGTAGGCCGGAATCTGCTCAAACAGCATGTCCGTCCCCACCTGGTAGCGGCAACCCCGGGCTTTGGCTGCGGTCAAAAAGGCTGTCATTTCTTGCCGCATGACCACTTCACCCACAAAAGCCTCGGGAGCGATGCGTGACACGTCCATGGGCAACGGATCGCCCTCATTCATGCCCATCGGGGTGGCATTGACCACCAAACCGTAGCCTGCGGGGTCGTTGCTGCCCGTACTGACTTCCATCAGTGGGTAATGCGCCCGCAAGCGGCTGGCCAAGCCCTCCGCGGAGTCGGTGTAAGCGTCAAACAACCCTATGGCGCCTACACCCGCTGCAGCCAGCGAAGCGGCAATGGCCGAACCGACACCACCACAACCCACCACCAGCACGCGTGCACCGTCCAACGCACAGCCTTTGCGGCGGATACCGCGCACAAAGCCTTCGCCGTCAAACAAATCACCCTGTAAACGGCCATCGGCACTGCGGCGCACCGCATTGCAAGCCCCGGCAATTTTCACCGTGGGGGTAACGTCATCCAGCAGACCGACTGTCGCCACCTTGTGCGGCATGGTGATGAGTGCGCCCCGGATGTTGGTCAACGTGAACAGCGTGCGCACAAACGCCGGGTAATCTTCGGGTTTGCACCCCATTGGGAACACCTTGGCATTGACACCAATGTGGTCGAAATAGGGGTTGTAGATCATCGGCGCTTTGAACGAATGCGTGGGAAAACCGATGTGAGCGATCAGCTCGGTGTTGCCAGTAATCATTGGGCAGCAACCTTTGCAGCAGAGACCCCCGCCCGTAACGCGAGCAAGTAGCTTTCGGCACCAAAACCGCAGATCTGGCCCTTGGCGATTTCGGCAAACACAGACAAGTGACGAAACGCCTCACGGGCGTGGATGTTGGACATGTGAACCTCAATGATGGGGCATTTCAAAATAGCCAGCGCATCGCGAATGCCATAGCTGTAATGCGTCCAGGCACCCGCGTTGATGAGCACCGCGTCCACACCCTCGGCATAGCCTTGGTGAATGCGCTCCACCATGGCACCCTCAAAATTGGTTTGGAAGCACTCCACCGCCACACCCAGCTCTTGGCCCAAGGTGTGCAGGCTGGCGTCGATCTCGGCCAGCGTGGTAGTACCGTACTGCGCGGGGTCGCGCTTGCCAAACATATTGAGGTTGATGCCATTCAGCACGAGGATTTTCATAAGTTCCCTTGATGACCTTGATGACTTTGTTTATTTACGTACTTTCGCCAATTCAGCTTGCATCGCCTGCACGGTTTCCTGGCCTACCGACACAGCGTACTTGGCGATCACAGGGCGCATTTTGTCGCGCAGCTTGTCCACTTCAGCAGTGGGCAATTCGGTGACTTGCATACCGGCCTTTTTCAGCGTGTCCAGCGCGGTGGTGGCGGCTTCACGGGCAACTTGGCGCTGGTATTTACCGGCTTCCACGGCAGCGTCACCGATCAGCTTTTGCTCGTCTTTGTTGAGCTTGTCCCAAAACTTCTTGCTGATGATGACGGACTGGGGGTTGTAGACGTGGTTGGTCAGCGTGAGGTGCTTTTGCACTTCAGAAAACTTGTTCACCAAAATCACGCTGAGCGGGTTTTCTTGGCCGTCCAGTGCCTTGGATTCCATGGCGGCATAAACCTCGGGGAAAGCCATGGGCGTGGGGTTCGCACCCAGCGCACGCACCCAGTCCAGGTTGATCGGGTTCGGGATCACGCGGATCTTCAGGCCCGCCAAATCGTCCAGCTTGTTGATGGGACGCTTGCTGTTGGTCATGTTGCGAAAGCCCAGCTCCCAGTAGGTCAGGCCGACCATGCCTTTGTCGGTCAGCTTGGCATGCATCATCTTGCCAAACGGGCCATCGACCACGAAGTCGGCTTCTTTGGAGCTGGAGAATTGGAACGGAAAGTCATAAATCGCAAACTCTTTGACCTGGCTGGCCAAGATGCCGGAATTCATCGTCACCATCTCCAGCGTGCCGCCTTGCAAGGCGGACACATTGGGAGCGTCACCACCCAAAATCCCACCAGGAAACAGGTTGACCTTGATCTTGCCACCCGACTTGGCCGCGACGATCTCAGCGAACTTTTCCATGCCCATCACCAGGGGATGGCCCTTGGGGTTTTGCGTGGCGAACTTGATGGTGTGCTCTTGAATGCCTTGAGCGTGGGTGACGTTAACCGCACCCAAGGTGGCAAAAGTAGCAGCAGCAATCAGGGTTTTAAGCATCCGACGTTTCATGGTGTCTCCTAGGGAATAAATTAAATAAATCAGAGGGGTAAAAAAACGGTAGCAGCGAATCAGTTGAGATCAGTTGTACAGCAAGCGTGCTGGCCACATGATGATCTGCGGGAACAGCACCATCAAGAACATCAGCGCGAACTGCACCAGCATGAAGGGCATCACACCACGGGTCACGTCGTCCATGCGCATCTTGCCAACACCAGCGACCACATTCAGCACAGTGCCCACAGGCGGTGTGACCAAGCCAATCGAGTTGTTGATGATGAACAGCACGCCGAAGTACACCGGGTCAATGCCAGCGGCCTTCACCAACGGCATCAGCACGGGGGTAAGGATCAAAATCGTGGGTGTCATGTCCATCGCCGTGCCCACAATGATGACCAGCACCATGATGGCCATCATCAGCAACATGGGGCTGCCGAGCAGCGGGCTGAGCAAGTTCACCACTTGGTCAGGCAACTGCGCCACGGTGATGAGCCAGGCTGACACCATCGCAGCAGCCACCAAGAACATGATGACGGCGGTGGTTTTGGCGGCGGCCAGGAACACCTCAAAAATTTGTTTGACGTTGAGTTCCTTGTAAATGAACACGGCCACGAACAGCGCGTACACCGCCGCGACCACAGCCGCTTCGGTGGGCGTGAACACACCCATGCGCAGACCCACCAGAATGAACACGGGCAACATCAAGGCCCATGCGGCACTGCGCATGGCGGCCATCACTTCGGCCAGCGTTTTACGGGGGGGAGGCGTCAGCAGTTCGCGGCGGGTCAACCACCACCAGGTAAACCACAAGCCAGCGGCCAACACCAAGCCCGGAAAAATACCGGCCAGGAACAGTTTGCTGATAGACACGTTGGCTGACACACCAAAAATCACGAATCCAATCGACGGCGGAATGATGGGGCCGATCACCCCGCAAGCGGCAATCAGACCACCGCTGCGCGCCTTGTCGTGACCAGCCGCCACCATCATGGGCAACAGCAAGGCCGTGAGTGCCGCCGCATCCGCCACCGCAGAGCCTGACAAGGCCGACAGCAAGCAAGCCGCCACGATAGTCACGTAGCCCAAACCGCCGCGAATATGGCCTACCAGCGCCATGGCGAAATCCACAATGCGGCGCGACAAACCGCCGGTGTTCATCACCTCACCAGCCAGCATGAAGAAAGGCACGGCCAACAGCGGGAAGCTGTCCGCACCGTTGATCACGTTTTGCGCCAGGATTTGCGCGTCAAACATGTCCATGTGAACCATCAACGCGGCCCCACAGAGCAGCAAAGAGAAAGCAATCGGCACACCCAGCGCCATAGCGGCAAGCAGGGAACCGAGGAAAACAGCGATAGTCATTTTTGTTCCAATCTGTTCTTGGGTTTATTGCACAGGCTTAGGCACGTCGATCGGCTCTTCTTCCGATTCGCGAATCCCCACCAGCTGGGCTTCGGTCAGCTGACCGGTGAACAAACGCCACAGGTTGTTCAGCAAAATCACCGCACCGGAGACGGCAAACACGGTGCCGCAGCAGTAAAACCAAGCCATCGACACTTCCATCGCCGCACTGGTGGAGTCCCAGTTAATCAGCACTTGGTCATACGCGCCTTTGAACAGCAGCCAGCAAATGAACAGCATCAGCAGATGGCCCGCCAGCATGCAGAATTTTTTGCCAGCGATGGGCAAGCGCGATACCAGCGTATCGGTGCCCAGGTGTGCGCCTTCGTTCATGGCGATGATGCCGCCCAGGAAGGTCAGCCACACGAACAACCAGCGTGACAGTTCCTCGGAGACAGCGATGCCAGAGTTCATGGCGTAGCGCATCACCACGTTGGTGAACACCAGCACCACCATCACAGCGAGGCTGGCAGCAATCAGCCAGGACAACAGCTGGCAGTATTTGTCTATCAATTTCTGGATCACGGTTTGTCTCCAATTCGGTTTCGGTACGATAATGTACGAACTAGTTAGTTTTTATAAAATCAGGGGAAACCCGTAGATCATGTGGCAGCTCGGCACGCAAACGATGTGATCGTGACCTTGCCTCGCCAAATGGGTGAAACACTGGCCCGTATGGGTGATTTGGCGGTGCTGGACTGCCCGGTACGCGTGGCAGGGTTTTCGGTGAAGCAGCATTGGCACGCCCGGTTTCACCAGGATGCGGGCAACAAATGGCTGCGGGGGGGGTGGCAGGCCTGTTTACCGCCCCATGACCCACTGCGCCGTGGCCCCGGCCAGCACCATGGCGGTATAGGTCGCCATCTTGCCGTCGCGCCCAAAGAACCACAGCCCCAGCAGCAAGACCGCCAAACACACTACAAAATTAATAGCTGCCTGCGCCCACCAAATAATCGATACAGGCTTATTGGATACCCAAAATCGCCCGGCCACAACCAGGCACAACGCCAGAATCATGGCAGGTGCGGCAAAGTTCGCGAGGTGGGTGATCAGGGTCGTCAGGTTCATAGGGGTCATCAATTTTATAATCGGGGCTTCGCTGAAAATAAAGCATAACAACACCAAGAAGTACACGCACGATGGCAGTCTGGGCTTTGGGCCTTAACCACACCACAGCGCCGCTCGATTTGCGCGGCCGGTTTGCGTTCGCCTTGGACCAAATTGCACCCACCCTGGGCGGGCTGCGCGAGGCCTTGAGCCAGCAGGCCCCGCAGCAGTCCAACACCGGCCCTGAAGTCGCCATTCTCTCTACCTGCAACCGCACCGAGATTTATGGTGTGGGGGACCACAACAGCCTGGTACCTGTGCTGAACTGGCTCGCCCACACGGGTGGCGTGACGCCGGCAGTGCTGCAAAGCCATGCTTACACCCTGCAAGACGGCTTGGCTGCCCGCCATGCGTTTCGCGTGGCCAGTGGGCTGGACAGCATGGTACTGGGCGAGCCGCAAATCCTGGGGCAGTTCAAAGATGCCGTACGGGTAGCCGACGAAGCCGGGGCCTTGGGCACCACGCTGAACCAGCTGTTCCAGCGCTCGTTCGCCGTTGCCAAAGAGGTACGCACCTCGACCGAGGTGGGCGCGCATTCCATCAGCATGGCGGCGGCGGCTGTGCGCCTCGCCGGGCAGTTGTTTGAAGACTTGCGCAAAATCCGTGTGCTGTTTGTAGGTGCGGGCGAAATGATTGAGCTGGCGGCCACCCACTTTGCCGCCAAGCAGCCGCTGGCCATGGCGATCGCCAACCGCAGCGTAGAGCGTGGCGACAAGCTGGCTGCCCGCTTTGGTGCAGAAGTGATGCGACTGGCCGATTTGCCTGATCGCCTGCACGAGTTCGATGCCGTCATCAGCTGCACCGCCAGTACGCTGCCGTTGATCGGTTTGGGGGCCGTGGAGCGCGCCCTGAAGCGCCGCAAGCACCGCCCGATGTTCATGGTCGATTTGGCCGTACCGCGTGACATCGAGCCTGAAGTCAAAGCACTGGAAGACGTGTACCTCTACACCGTGGATGACCTGTCCCACGTCGTGCAAACCGCGCAGGCCAGCCGCCAAGCAGCCGTAGCGCAGGCCGAGGTCATCATCGACGCGGGGGTGCAGAGCTTCATGCACTGGATGGCCCAGCGCGGCCCCGGTGGGGTGGTACCGCTGATTCGCCAGCTGAACGCTCAGGCCGACGAGTGGCGCGCCGCTGAGTTGGCACGCGCCCACAAAGCCCTGCTGCGCGGCGACGATGTGCAAGCCGTGATGGAAGCGCTGTCGCGCGGCCTCACGCAAAAGATGCTGCACGGGGCGATGGCCGAGCTGAACGCCGCCGACCCGGCCCACCGCGACCAGACGGCGCAGACCATCACGCGCCTCTTTTTACGCTCTCAAAGCAAAAATAGCCTGTAGCGCAGATCTGGTGCGCTGGTAAAGCTATCAATTTGGTAGCTATCTTTGTTTTCTGTTTTTTCCTATCCTCATGAAACTCTTCCTCCGCAACCAACTTGATCGCTACACGCTGCGCTTGTCTGAGCTGGATTTTTTGCTGTCCCGCGAAGACATCATGAAAGACATGGCCCAGTTCCTGGTACTGTCACGCGAACATGCCGAGGTCAGTGCCGTGGCGGGCCGTTACCAGCGCTTCTTGCTGCGCGAATCTGATCTGGCCACAGGTCAAGAGATGCTGGCCGATGCTGCCAGTGATATCGAAATGCAGGCCATGGCGCAAGACGAAATCGACAACGCGCAGGCCGAGTTACTCAAACTGGAAGCCGAATTGCAACGCATGCTGCTGCCCCGCGACCCGGACGATGCCCGCCCTGCGTTCATCGAAATCCGCGCGGGCACGGGGGGCGACGAATCTGCCCTGTTCGCTGCCGATTTGATGCGCATGTACACCCGCTACGCCGAACGCCAAGGCTGGCGTACCGAGGTGGTGAGCGAGTCCCAAAGCGAGCTGGGCGGCTACAAGGAAGTGGTGCTGCGCATGGAAGGCAGCAGCACGACCGACGCGGGCGTGACCACCGGCGTTTACGGGATGCTGCGCTACGAGTCCGGCGGCCACCGCGTGCAGCGCGTACCCACCACGGAAACGCAAGGCCGTATCCACACCAGCGCCTGCACCGTGGCCGTGCTGGCCGAGCCGGACGAAGCTGTGGCGATACAGATCAACCCGGCCGATTTACGCATCGACACCTACCGCGCCAGCGGTGCCGGGGGCCAGCACATCAACAAAACCGACAGCGCCGTGCGCATCACCCACCTGCCCACAGGCATCGTTGCCGAATGCCAGGATGGCCGCAGCCAGCACAGCAACAAGGCACAGGCGCTCAAGGTGCTGACGGCGCGCATCCGCGAAAAAGACCGGTCTGAGCGCGCCGCCAAAGACGCCGCCGAGCGCAAAGGCCTGATCGGCAGCGGTGACCGCAGCGACCGCATCCGCACCTACAACTTCCCCCAAGGCCGACTGACCGACCACCGCATCAACCTCACGCTGTACAAACTGCTTTACATCATGGAAGGGGACATGGGTGACGTGATGGAAGCCTTGCAATCGGCGCGAGAGGCAGAGCAGTTAGCAGAGTTGGAGATTGGGGCGGTGTGATGTGCCAGCTTCAGAACCTTACCAGCCACATAGGCAGGTCAGATAAGCACAAGCAGCTGCACCATGAATAGCCAAAGTAACCAACGTATTGCCGAGGCATTGCGCACAGCAGCGCAACAGCACAGTTTGGAACGCCTCGAAGCCCAGTGGCTGCTGCTGTACATCTTGGGTCGCCCCGCGCACGACCGGACCTGGCTGCTGACGCATGACACCGATACATTGGATGCCGCCACGCTCGCCGCCTTCACAGCCTGCTGCCAGCGGCGTGCCAACGGAGAACCACTGGCCTACATCACCGGGTACAAAGAATTTTTTGGCTTGAATTTGCATGTGGATGCCCGCGTGCTGGACCCCAGGGCCGATACAGAAACGCTGGTGGATTGGGGATTGGCCGTGATGGCAGATTGGCCCAGACCCCGTGTGCTGGATTTGGGCACAGGCAGCGGGGCAATTGCGCTGGCGCTGGCACACACGCGGCCTGATGCACAGGTCAGCGCGGTGGATGCAAGTGGCAATGCGCTGACGGTGGCGCAAGCCAATGCAGATCGCTTGGGGCTGCGGGTGCAGTGGCTGCGAGGGGACTGGCTGCATGCCCAACACACCCACAGCTATGACCTGATTGTCTCGAACCCGCCCTACATCCCCAGCGCTGACCCGCATTTGGCCGCGCTCACCCACGAGCCGCTGAACGCGCTGGCCAGTGGCGTGGACGGTCTGGACGACATTCGCCAGATCATTCAACAAGCGCCTGCACACCTGCAACCTGGCGGCTGGCTGCTGCTGGAGCATGGCTATGACCAAGCCGAGGCGGTACACAGCTTGCTGGTGGCGCAAGGCTTTACAGCGGTGCAACACCGGCTCGATTTGGCAGGCATTACCCGCTGCACTGGCGGCCAGTTAAGCACGGCCTGGGCAACAGTGAAATAATCCGACTTACCCACTCAACCACTTTAGCGACTTCAGGAGCCCCCATGAGCGATACACAAGCCACCCAACAACGCATTGACCAACTCGTTAAATCCAGCGACGTGCTGCTGTTCATGAAAGGCAGCGCCAGCTTCCCCATGTGCGGCTTCTCGGGCCGTGCTATTCAAATTTTGAAAGCCTGCGGCGTAGAGCCCAAGACCATCAAAACCGTGAACGTGCTGGACGATCAGGAAATCCGCCAAGGCATCAAGGAATACAGCAGCTGGCCCACCATTCCCCAGTTGTACGTGAAGGGTGAGTTCATCGGCGGCTCGGACATCATGATGGAAATGTACGAAAGCGGTGAGTTGAAAACGGTGCTGGACACCATCACGGCTTAAGCCGTTTCTCAGGCTGCGTTAGCCCCACCCCAGAATCAACCCGCTGAACAGCGGGTTTTCTTTTGTGCTTATTCACCCACAGGGTGCGTTGTCTCTTGGCACGGCTTATGCTGGAATAGAGTCGTCAGTCTCAGAGCCTTTAAGCCTTTCGCTTTATGCCGTGTAACAACGCAACAACAAGGGGTGGATCATGCAAGCGCACAGTCTGGTTCCTTTATTTCCGCCGTCGTCCTCCCAGGCACCCTGTGCCAAGGCAGACACCGTGGACTTCAGCATACCTATCGCGCAGCTGCGCATCGTCTACCACACCGATGAGGTGGAGCGACGGCTGACCAAGTTGCAAAAATCAAGTGACGCCAAAGAATTTGAGAGCCTGCGCAGCACCTACCAACGTATGCTGGAGCTAGGGCCAGACAGATTTCAGGTCAAACCCAATGGCGTGCCGCAAATGGCCAGCCTGTACGAGCAGCTGCCCAACTTCACCGAGGTGCTGGATGACGTGAAACGCCATGTCGCGCTGAGCCAAGACAGCAGCGATGGCCTGGAAGTCACCCCCATGCTGCTGCTAGGCCCCGCCGGTATCGGCAAAACCCACTTTGCCAAGAAACTGTCTGAGCTGCTGGGCACCGGCATGAGCTTGGTGCCCATGAGCTCCATGACAGCAGGGTGGCTGCTGTCGGGCTCGTCTTCGCAATGGCGCGGTGCACGGCCTGGCAAGGTGTTTGAAGCGCTGGTCGATGGCCGCTATGCCAACCCCGTCATCGTGGTGGACGAAATCGACAAAGCCAGTGCTGACGCGCAGTACGACCCCTTGGGGGCGCTCTACAGCCTGCTGGAGCACGACACCGCACAGAACTTCACCGATGAGTTCGCCGAGGTGCCCATTGACGCCAGCCAAGTCATCTGGATCACAACCGCCAACGATGCCCGCTGCATCCCTGATCCTATCCTCAACCGCATGAACGTGTTTGAGATCGAAGCACCTTCGCATGAGCAAGCGCGGGTAATTGCACTCAACCTGTACCTCAGCATTTGTGGCGAACACGAATGGGGTCAACGCTTTGATCCGGTGCCACACGATGACCTGCTGCACGCCCTGGCCGATATGGCACCCCGTGAAATGCGGCGGGCGCTGATGGCAGGTTTTGGCAATGCACGGCTGGCCCGGCGCAACGAAGTGCAGGCCGATGACCTGCCCAAAACGGGTTCGGGCAAGACACGCATGGGGTTTATCCAGTAGTGTGACAGCCTAGAACGTCGAGCCCGGGTCAAGGTACCGTGGACGGGCCTTTACAGCCTTTACAAATACTTACCCATGCCTTGTCAGCACGGTGAGCGCAGACAGAGTTAAATGCTCAGGTTAACCCACTGAGAACACCATGCACGCCAAGCTCTTGCCCCCTGCCCTCACCGCGACAACCGTGTCGCTGCTGCTCTTAACCGGGTGCGTTGTGGCCCCGGTCGCTCGTCCGGTGTACCGTGCACCACCCCCTGCGGTGGTTTACCAACAGCCTGCGCCTGTTGTCATACAGCAGCAACCGGCGATCGTGGTCTACCAAGAGCCACCACCGCCGCAAGTTGAGGTCATTGGTTTCGCGCCTGCACCAGGCTATTTTTGGATTTCAGGTGTGTGGCTTTGGGAGGGCAATCGCCATGTGTGGCGCCCGGGGCATTGGGAACCCCAGCGCAATGGCCAGGTTTATGTCCCCCACCAGTGGGCACGTGTAGGTGCTTCATGGCAACTGAGCGGTGGCCTCTGGCGGCGGTGAACGCAGCGCACTACTTTGATGAGGGCAACCGCTTGCTGGCAAGCAACGACCCGCAAGGTGCGCAATCCTGCTGGCGTGAAGCCCTGCGGCTCGACCCCACCTTAGCTGAAGCCCATGCGAATCTAGGGTTCGTTCTCGACCAGATCGGGGCGCTGACTGAAGCTGAAGCCTGCTACCGGCAAGCCATCATGCTGAGTCCGGATTTATGGCCCCCCCACCTGAACCTGGGCGGCCTGCTGACAAGCCAAAAGCGTTTGGCTGAAGCCGAAGCCACCTACGAACAGGCTTTGTCGCTGAACGATGCCTCCCCAGCCATTTGGTCGAATCTAGGTGCGTTGTACCTGTGCTGGCACAAAGACACAGAGGCCGAACGCTGCCTGCGTCTTGCCATCGCGCTTGACACCCGTTATGCCAAACCCCGTTTCAATTTAGCGTACCTGCTGCTGCGCCAAGGCCGGTTTGAGGAAGGCTGGGCCTGCCTGGAAGCCCGCGACTGGTACACGGCCCTGGCCCGTCAGCTGACCTGCCCACGCTGGACGGGTGAGTCTTTGGCAGGTCAATCGGTACTGATTGGCTATGAAGCAGGGCATGGCGATATGGTGCAATTTTGCCGCTATGCAAGCGTGCTGAAAACGCAAGGTGCCGCGCATATCACGCTGCTGTGCCATCCGGCACTGAAGCGTCTGTTTGGCAGCCTTGCAGCCGTCGACGTGGTCGTCGCGTTTGACGAGGCACAACCCTGGTTGGCGTCGGGCCACTGGGATTTTTGGACGCCGCTGTTAAGCCTACCGTTCCACTGCCAAACCCGTCTCGACACCATTCCGGCAAACCTGCCCTACCTGCACGCCCAAGCTGATCTCGTTGCGCATTGGGACACGCAGTTGCCAAGGAGCGGTGTTCGTGTCGGGCTGGTCTGGAAGGGCAATCCGCAGTTTGAAAATGATGCCGACCGCTCCTTGCCCGGCCTGGAGGTTTTGGCCCCATTGGGCAGGGTCGCCGGTGCGTGCTTCATCAGCTTGCAAAAGGGTGCTGGCGAAGCGCAGGCGCAACACCCACCGACAAATCTGCCGCTGCTGGATCTGGGCACCAAGATGGCTGATTTTGCGGATGCGGCGGCCATCGTGGCCAACCTGGATCTGGTCATTTGTGTGGACACCGCCATCGCGCACCTCGCTGGTGCACTGGGCAAACCCTGCTGGGTGCTGCTACCGGATTACAAGACCGATTGGCGCTGGCTAATGCACCGTACCGATTCGCCTTGGTATCCGGGGGTGATGCGGCTGTTCAGACAACGCACCGCTGGAAACTGGGCACCTGTGGTGGCCGAGGTCTGCACGGCGCTGGCGGAGCGCATCAACCGAGGTTGAAATCCCAATGACGCTTGGCACCGAACACCGCATCGGGGTATTCAGCACGGCCCCGGCTGCCGTTGTAACGGCCCAGAGCCATGAACACGTCGCCTTTTTCGCGGTCCAGGTAGTGCCGCAAGATGACGCAGCCAAAGCGCAGGTTGGTCTGCATGTGGAAAAGCTTGCCCACATCGCTGTCACCGATGCTGCGCGTCCAAAACGGCATCACCTGCATGTAACCACGGGCACCCACGCTGCTGATGGCGAATTTGCGGAAGTTGCTTTCCACCTGCACCAAGCCCATCACCAACGACACGTCCAGCCCGGCGCGGTGGCTTTCGTACCAAACAGTTTGCAAGAACTCTTTGCGGGTTTCCAGGTTCGGCTTTTTAGGCAACAGGCGCGGACTCATCGCCGCCAACCAACGCAGATACCTGAGGCGCGACTCGGTGTCAGGAAACTCGGGAATCGGTGGTGCCTGGTTGGCCACAGCGGAATGCAGCGCCGTACGCACCGAGTCGATCAACGGTTCTTCGATTTGCGCTCCAGCCTCCGAAAGCTCCTGAAATGAGAGCATTCCAAGGCCAAGGGATAAGCGAAAAAAGGTGTTTCGCCTGCTTATATCCAGACCCACAGGCACCGCGTTTTCAGCAACCCCTCGCGTCATGCTTGGGCTGCGGCCTGCAATTTGGCGTGGACGAAGCTGGCGACTTCAGTTACGGGCATTTTGCTGGCGGCGGTATCACGGCGGTGCTGGTATTCGACTTGGCCATCCTTCAAGCCCTTGTCGCCCACAGTGATGCGGTGCGGCACACCGATCAACTCCCAATCGGCAAACATCGCGCCGGGGCGCTCGCCCCGATCGTCCAGCAGCACATCCACGCCCAACGCGAGCAAATCGGCATAAAGTTTGTCAGACGCGCACTTCACATCTGCGCTGCGATCAGCCCCGATGGGGCAGATCACCACGGTGAACGGCGCAATCGCGTCGGGCCAGATGATGCCGCGCTCGTCGTGGTTTTGCTCAATAGCAGCCGCAGGCAAGCGGGTAACACCGATGCCGTAGCAACCCATCTCGAAGAACTGAGGCTTGCCGTTCGAGTCCAAGAACGTGGCATTCATGGCTTTGCTGTACTTGTTGCCCAAGTAGAAGATGTGGCCGATCTCAATCCCGCGCTCAATGGCGAGCACACCTTGGCCATCTGGGGAGGCATCACCTTCGACGATGTTGCGCAGGTCAGCGACCAGGGTGGGTTCGGACAGGTCACGGCCCCAGTTGACGCCTGTCAAGTGGACATCGGGCTGGTTGGCGCCACAAATCCAGTTGGCCATGGCAGCCACGTCACGGTCAGCGATGATTTTGACAGGCTGCTTCAGACCGATAGGGCCCAGGTAGCCGGGTTTGCAGCCGAAGTGGGCTTCAATTTCGGGGACAGTGGCAAAGCGAAATGCATCCAGACCGGGCAGCTTGGCAACTTTGACTTCGTTCATGTCGTGGTCACCGCGCAACAGGAGCAACCAGACCTGGGTTTTGACGATTTCACCTTTGTCGCTCAACTGGTCTGTGGCCAAGACCAGGGATTTGACGGTGGTGGACAGGGGGACGGACAGCAATTCGGCCACATCAGCACAGGTGCTTTTACCAGGGGTGGCTGTGGGGGTCATGTCTTGCTTTGCCACACCCCGCACCGCCTGGGGGGCCAAAGCCTCCGCTTTTTCCATGTTGGCGGCGTAGGTGCTGGTGGGGCAGTAGACGATGGCGTCTTCGCCCGTTGCAGCAATCACTTGGAACTCTTCACTCAAATCACCACCGATTGCACCGCTGTCTGCAGCCACGGCACGGTAACGCAAGCCAAAGCGGTCAAAGATGCGGCGGTAAGCGCTGGCCATGACCTGGTAACTGGCTTTGGCGGTGTCTGCATCGCGGTCAAAGCTGTAGGCATCTTTCATGATGAACTCGCGCCCACGCATCAGGCCAAAGCGAGGGCGGCGCTCGTCGCGGAACTTGGTCTGGATTTGGTAGAGGTTCTTGGGCAGCTGTTTGTAGCTGCGAAATTCCTGGCGAGCGATATCGGTGACCACTTCTTCGCTGGTGGGCTGAATCACGTAGTCGCGGTCATGGCGGTCTTTGATGCGCAGCAGCTCAGGGCCCATTTTCTCGAAACGGCCGGTTTCCTGCCAGAACTCGGCAGGCTGCACCACGGGCATCGTCAACTCGATGCTGCCTGCACGGTTCATTTCCTCACGCACGATGGCTTCCACTTTGCGGATCACACGCAAGCCCATGGGCATGTAGGTGAAGATGCCGACACCGAGCTTTTTGACCATACCTGCACGCATCATCAGCTTATGGCTGGCGACTTCAGCGTCGGCGGGGGCATCTTTAAGGGTGGAGATGAGGAATTGAGAGGCTTTCATCGGGCAAGAGGTTCTATGGGGGTGCGTTGAGGCAAGTTAGGAAGAGTTAGGGCGGGTTGAGGGCAAGTTGGACACCCTCTATAAGCGAATAGGGGCTTAGCCCCTTGATGCACAGCACACGGCGTGCATAATGAACTCAGTTTAAAAATTTGAGGTTTGATTATGCTTGACCGAGAAGGGTTCAGACCCAACGTCGGCATCGTCCTGCTCAACCAAAGAAATCAGGTATTTTGGGGAAAGCGAATTCGCACCCACAGTTGGCAGTTTCCGCAGGGTGGCATTGACCGGGGTGAAACTCCTGAGCAAGCCATGTTCCGTGAGCTGCACGAAGAAGTCGGGTTGCAACCCGACCATGTTCGCATTGTGGCCCGTACCCGTGATTGGTTGCGCTATGAGGTGCCAGACCGGTTTATCCGACGCGATGCGCGTGGCCATTACAAAGGCCAAAAACAAATCTGGTATTTGCTCCAGCTGGTGGGGCACGACTGGGATTTGAACCTGCGTGCCACCGACCACCCGGAGTTCGATGCCTGGCGTTGGAATGATTACTGGGTGCCACTTGATGTGGTGGTGGAGTTCAAACGTGGGGTGTACGAGCTGGCGTTGACCGAACTGGCTCGCTATCTGCCCCGCCACCATGAACACCGCAACCGCTACCTGCGGGTGGGCTTGCGTTCGCACGAACAGGAAAACCAGGGCCACGAAATGATGCTGAGCGCGTCGTTTGAGTTGCCGCCTGGGGGATCGTTCGAGCCCGATCCGCAGTTTGCAGAACGCTCCACCGGGCCGATAGACACCGACCCGATGCACGCGACAGGCATTTAACTCAGCACCAAATTGTCGCGGTGGACCATTTCAGGCTCCGCGACATACCCCAACAAGCGCTCGAACTCGGCGGACGGCTTGCGACAAATCAACCGTGCTTCAGCACTGGCGTAGTTGGCAAGGCCGCGTGCGATCTCGGCGCCTTCCGGGCTACGGATGGCAATCACATCACCACGCGAAAAGTCCCCCTCCACGCTGGTCATGCCAATGGGGAGCAGGCTTTTGCCTTCGCCCTGCAACTTGGCAACAGCACCTGCATCCACCACCACCGCACCGCGCATTTGCAAATGATCGGCAATCCACTGCTTGCGGGCTTGGGTTTTACGGGTTTGCGCTACCAGCAAGGTGCCAATAGACTCGCCCTGTACCAAACGCAACAACGCATCGGCTTCACGGCCATAGGCGATAACGGTGGAAGCGCCTGACCCCGCAGCACGTTTGGCCGCCAGGATTTTGGTAATCATGCCACCTCGACCAAGGCTGGAACCCGCGCCTCCAGCCATCACTTCCAGCGTGGGGTCGCCTGCTTTGGCTTCATGAACGAAAGTGGCAGCCGGGTCTTTGCGCGGGTCAGCAGTGAACAAGCCCTTTTGGTCGGTGAGGATGACCAAAGCATCTGCTTCGACCAAATTCGCGACCAACGCACCCAGAGTGTCGTTGTCGCCGAACTTGATTTCATCGTTGACGACGGTATCGTTCTCATTGATAACGGGCACCACACCCAGGCGCAGTAACGTCAGCAGGGTGGAGCGGGCATTCAGATAACGCTCGCGGTCGGCCAAATCAGCATGGGTCAGCAGCACTTGGGCGCTGCCCAGGCCTTGCTCGCGCAATTTAGTTTCATACATCTGCACCAAACCCATTTGCCCCACAGCGGCTGCAGCCTGAAGCTCGTTGATCTCGTGCGGACGGGTCGTCCAACCCAAGCGCTTCATACCCTCAGCAATCGCGCCACTAGAGACCATGATGAGTTCGCGCGGTGCGCCTGTGGCCTCACTGCCGCGCACCAAGGTGGCGAGTTGGCGACACCATTCGCCAATGGCCCCTTCATCCAGCCCCCGGCCTTCATTGGTGACAAGGCTGGAGCCTACTTTGACGACGATGCGCTTGGCATCCTTTAAGATGGCAGACAAGGATTTTTCAGTCATATCAGGCTGTAGCACAAGCTAGATGGGCGTAGAAAGCTATCGAATATATAGCAATCCCTGGTCATAATTTACTCGGGTGGAAGCTCCACAAAACGCTGGTCAATCTCAGGCGGGGTTTGCTCCAGCACCTGCTGAGCCTTCACATGCTTGTAGATGGCTTTGATGAGGTGCTCGCAACCTTCGCGGGTGAGCGCAGAAATCTCAAACACCGGGGCTTTGAACTTGAAGCGTTTAACGAAATCTGCCACTTTGGCGGTACGCTCATCGCTAGGCACCATATCCAGCTTGTTGAGCACCACCCAGCGCGGCTTTTTATGCAGCGCTTCGTCGTATTTCTTCAGCTCTTTGACAATGGCTTTAGCCTGCGCGACGGGGTCAACACCTTCGTCAAACGGTGCAATGTCGATCACATGCAGCAGCAAACGGGTGCGCTGCAAATGGCGCAAGAACAAATGGCCCAAGCCTGCACCTTCGGATGCGCCCTCGATCAAACCGGGAATGTCCGCCACCACAAAGCTCTGCTCGGGCGCAACACGCACCACACCCAGATTGGGATGCAGGGTGGTGAAGGGGTAATCCGCGATTTTGGGGCGGGCGTTGGAAATAGCGGCAATCAACGTGGATTTGCCAGCGTTGGGCATCCCCAACAAGCCGACATCGGCCAGCACCTTCAACTCCAGCTTCAGTTTTTTGACCTCACCGGGCCAACCAGGCGTTTTCTGACGCGGGGCGCGGTTGATCGAACTCTTGAAGCGCATATTGCCAAAGCCACCGTCACCGCCCTTGGCGATGGTGATGACTTCACCGGGCACAAGCAACTCATACAGCACATCGCCGGTTTCAGCGTCAGTGATGATGGTGCCGACTGGCATTTTGAGGGTGATGTCATCCGCTGCCACGCCGAACATGTCCGAGCCCATGCCGTGTTGACCACGCTTGGCCTCATGGCGGCGCGAAAACCGGAAATCAACCAGGGTGTTCAGGTTGGCATCAGCTACGGCAAACACATGGCCGCCGCGTCCACCATCGCCACCATTGGGGCCACCGAACTCTTTGTACTTCTCATGCCGGAACGAGACGCAGCCGTTCCCGCCATCGCCACCTGCAATGTCGATATAGGCTTCATCAACGAATTTCATAGGAGCTCACTCTCAGGGTTGTTGCTGAAAACAACACAGGGCCGCCGCAGCGTGCCCAAAAATAACAAAGCCCCGACTGGGCGGGGCTTTGAGCAGGGATCAAAGTGAAAGGCTTAAGCCGGAATCACGTTAACCATGTGCTTGTTCATGCTGCCTTTGATCGAAAAGTTCACATGACCTGGGGTCAGTGCGTACAAGGTGTGATCCTTGCCAATACCGACATTGGTGCCGGGGTGAAAACGGGTACCGCGCTGACGCACGATGATCGCGCCTGCACCGATCAATTGACCGCCGAACATTTTCACGCCGAGCATTTTGGGCTTGGAATCGCGCCCATTTCGCGTTGAGCCGCCGCCTTTTTTCTGTGCCATTTTGGATAACTCCTGTGATTAGCCGACGATCGCACCAATTTGCAGTTCAGTGAACTGCTGGCGATGGCCTTGGTGTTTCTGGTAATGCTTACGACGGCGCATTTTGAAAATGCGCACTTTGTCGTGCTTACCGTGCGAAAGCACCGTAACCGTGACGGTTGCACCGGACACCAAGGGCGTGCCGACTTTGATTTCAGCGCCGTTACCGACTGCCAAAACTTGGTCAAACACGATCTCTTGGCCTACGTCCGCAGCAATCTGTTCTACTTTAATTTTTTCACCAGCAGCAACACGATATTGTTTGCCACCGGTTTTTATGACCGCGTACATGTGTAACCTTTTAGACCCCGGGCTCTGCTGTTTCGGCTAGCGGATAAGCTGTCCGAAACGGATAAACCCGTAAAGTGAATTTTCTGTAGCCAATTCCACAGAACCCATGAGTTTAACATGGTTCACGTTTTTGCCTAGCACTGTTTGACGCCTAATCTCAAAATTCTCAGCGCTCAGCCTTAAGTTTTCTATAATCCGGCCAAATTCAGATTGCCCAACTTGTCAGCCACCCACTCCGACCCTAACGCCGCGCTTTCCTTGATCGCCAACGACCTCGCCGAGGTGGACAAGGTCATAGGCCAACGTCTCGCCTCTGGCGTACCGCTGGTTGGGGAGGTGGCCCGCTACATCATTTCCGCAGGCGGCAAGCGCGTTCGCCCCTCCCTGCTATTGCTGTGCGCTGGAGCCTTAGGTTACCAAGGGGTGCAGCACTACAACCTGGCTGCCGTGGTGGAGTTCATCCACACCGCCACACTGCTGCACGACGATGTGGTGGACGATTCATCCCTGCGCCGTGGCCGCCCTACGGCGAACGAGATTTTTGGCAATCCGGCCAGCGTGTTGGTGGGGGACTTCCTTTACTCCCGCGCCTTCCAGATGATGGTGGAAGTGCAAGACATGCGCGTGATGCAAATCCTCTCTGAAGGCACCAATGTGATTGCCGAAGGCGAGGTAATGCAGCTGATGAACATCCATGACGCCTCCCTCGACGAAGCAGGCTACCTGCGCGTTATCCGCTCCAAAACCGCCAAACTGTTCGAAGCCAGCACCCAACTGGCTGCCGTTTTGACCGGCCAAAACCCAGTCATTGAGCGCGCCTGCGCTGATTACGGCCAGGCCCTGGGCACAGCATTCCAAGTGATTGACGACGCGCTGGACTACGACGGTGACACCATCGAAATGGGCAAAAATCTGGGTGATGATCTGCGGGAAGGCAAAACCACGTTGCCGTTGATTGTGGCCATGCAGCGCGGCACGCCCGCCCAGGCCCAGGCTATTCGTGAAGCGATTGAAACGGGCACCGTAACCCAGCTCGACGAGATCATCGCCATCGTCAAAAGCACTGGCGCGCTGGAAGCGACCAGGGATGCCGCAGCAGCGGAAGCTCAACGGGCGATTGACGCGATTCGCCTGCTGCCTGACAACGCCCACACACAAGCACTGGTACAGCTGGCGTCCTCATTGCTGCAACGCCGCTCGTAACCGGTCTTTCGCAGTACGCGGCTAGCGCCGCCCTCGCGGGATGGGACAATACAGCCCATGTACGCAATGTTTGAAGAAAGCGGCAAGTTTCTTGCCGGTCGGGTCTTGTCAGAGACCGATTCCTCCGCGCAGGTTGAGCTCGACAGTGGCAAAAGAGTCAAAGTCAAAGCCGTCAACCTGATGTTGAAATTTGAAAAACCCGCACCCGCTGAGTTTTTGGCTGCGGCGCAAGCTACCAGTGCAGGAATCGAGCTGGAACTCGCCTGGGAATTCGCGCCTGAAGATGAGTTTGGCTTCGCTGATCTGGCCCGTGACTATTTCAGCGACAAAGCCACCTTGACCGAGCAGGCTGCGGCTTTGCTGCGGCTCTACGACGCACCCCATTACTTTCGCCGTGCCGGAAAAGGCCGCTTTCGCAAAGCCTCGGCTGAAATTTTGCAACTGGCTCTGGCGGCGATTGAAAAGAAAAAGCAAATCGCCCAACAAATCACCGACTGGGCAGCCACCCTTGGCGCGGGCGTTTGCCCTGACCCCATCCGTGAGCAACTCTACAAAATCTTGTTCAGGCCTGATAAAAATGCGCCCGAGTACAAGGCCGTTGTCGATGCGTCTCGCACCACACAAACCGCACCGCTGGATTTACTGCAACGCGCTGGGGCCATCGCTTCGCCCTACCAGTTTCATTGGCAGCGCTTTTTGTTCGACAACTTCCCCAAAGGCACAGGCTTCCCTGCGCTGGAAGCACCGCCCATCAAGGATGACTTGCCACTGGCCAACGTGCAGGCGTATTCGATTGACGACTCCCAAACCACCGAAATCGACGATGCGCTCTCGGTGCAAGGCCTGGGTACAGGCACCGTGGTTTTGGGCATCCACATCGCAGCGCCGGCGTTGGCCATTGAACCTGGCAGTGCCATTGACCAGCTGGGCCGTGCACGGCTCTCCACGGTCTACATGCCCGGCTACAAAGTCACCATGCTGCCCGATTCGGTGGTGCAGCATTACACGCTGGCTGAAGGGCGCGATTGCCCTGCTGTGTCGCTTTACGTGACGATGGACGAGACCACACTGGCCATCCAGTCCACAGAAACCAAGCTGGAGCGCGTGCCCATCACCGCCAACCTGCGGCACGACCAGCTCGACGCCATCGTCACCGAGCCGTGGCTGGAAAACCCCAGCTACCTTCACGACGATATTGCCCATCAAAAAACAGCTTTGAGCTTACCTATTGGTCGTGAGACGCTATCATTTTTATGGCGCTTGGCTCGGCATTTGAAGGCTGAGCGTGAGGTGGTACGCGGCAAGCCCGAGAACTTCAACCGGCCTGATTACAACTTCCGCCTGCTGCGTGATGACCCCAGCCTGGACGGCACCGAGCCGGTGGGCAACGAAACCGTGCAAATCACCGTGCGCCGCCGGGGTGCACCGCTGGACTTGATCGTCGCCGAGGCCATGATTCTGGCCAACAGCACCTGGGGCAACTGGCTGGCCGAGCATGGCGTGCCAGGCATCTACCGCAGCCAAGCCAGCATGGCCCCTGGCGTGAAGGTACGCATGGGTACCAAAGCCTTGCCACATGCAGGCATCGGCGTGAAAAGCTACGCATGGTGTACCTCGCCCTTGCGCCGCTACACCGACTTGGTTAACCAGTGGCAAATCATCGCCTGCGCCAAACACGGCAAAACGGCAGCACTGGCCGCACCGTTCAAGCCCAAGGATGTGGCGCTGTTCGCCATCATCTCGGGCTTTGACGCCGCCTACAGCGCCTACAACAGCTACCAAAACGGCATGGAACGCTTCTGGACGCTCAAGTACGTGCAACAGCAAGGCATCACCGAGCTGACGGGCACGCTCTTCAAAGAAGGCCTGGTACGTGCCGATGACATCCCCTTGGTACTGCCCGTGATGGGCGCTGGTGACGCCCCACGCAATGCCCACCTGCGCATCAAGCTGGGCGAGGTGGACGAGATCACCCTGGACATTGGCGGCACCGTGATCGAGCGACTGGATATCGAGGACAGCACGGAGCCTCTCGCCGAAGAGGACAGCGAGGACGATGGCGACACAGGAATGCCACTGACCATTGCCGTGGATATGGGAGAGGGAGAAAGCACTGACGACAATACCGCAGCTGTAGGCAGCAGCACACCGGAGTCTGTGGCACCGTGAACTGGCGGCAGCTCCGCACATTGAGTACCTTGCAGTGGGCTTTGGGCGCTTCTGTTGCCGTCCATGCCGTGCTGCTGACTGTGCGCTTTGTCGATCCCGAGAGCTTCAACCGCGTGTTTGAGGACACGCCGCTGGAAGTCATCCTGGTCAATGCCAAAAGCAATGAGCGGCCTGAAAAAGCCCAGGCCATTGCCCAGGCCAATCTGGCAGGTGGCGGCGAACTCGACATGGGTCGTGCAACGTCTCCTCTACCTCCCTCCGCATTAGTCGCGGTGGGCGATTCGGCTGAAGAGACACAGCGCCAGGTCGAAGCCCTGCAAGAGCAGCAAACCCTGTTGCTGGCTCAAATCCGCAGCCAGCTGGCCGCGTTGCCACCGCAAGAAGCCAAGCCCGCCCAAACCGCCCAGCAAATCGCCCGCGAAGAACGCCGCCGCCAGCTGACCAAGCTGCTGGCGGAAATTGAGCGCCGCATCAACGAAGAAAATGCCCGTCCCAAGAAGCGCTACATCAGCCCGGCAACGCAAGAAAAAGCCTATGCGGTGTACTACGACAGCATGCGGCGCAAAATTGAAGACCGGGGCACCGAGAACTTCCCTCAAATTGCCGGTAACAAGCTCTACGGGAATCTGACGATGACCCTGACCGTCAACCATGATGGCCGGGTGCTTGACGCCCAGGTGGTGCAATCATCGGGCAACACAGCACTTGACCGGCGAGCCCAGGCCATCGCCAAAGGGGCTGGGCCGTTTGATGCTTTCACCACCGAAATGCGCAGACAGGCTGAACAGCTGGTGCTGGTCGCGCAATTTCGCTTTACCCGTGACGAAACACTGGAAACCAAGGTCGCACCGCGTCAACCTTAGAAAAACCATGAACACCTCTTCAACTTCTTCTTCAACTTCTTCAGAAATCACCCTGTCTGCCTACTGCGTCTTTGGTAATCCCATAGCCCACAGCCGCTCACCGTGGATTCACTCCCGCTTTGCTGAACTCACCGGTGAAGCGCTGATCTACACCAAACGCCTTGCACCGCTGGACGGCTTTGCCCAGGCACTGAACGATTTCCGAGCCGAAGGCGGGCTTGGCTGCAACATCACCGTGCCCTTCAAGCTGCAAGCTGCCGCGCTGGCCGACCACATCAGCCCACGTGCGGCTTTGGCCGGAGCCTGCAATGTGCTGCATATGGTGGACGGTCAGTTCCACGCTGACAACAGCGATGGCATAGGCTTGGTGCGTGACATCACCATCAACGCCGGTTTCGATCTGAAAGGGCGTGATATTTTGCTGATCGGTGCGGGGGGTGCAGCCGCTGGTGTATTCGGGCCACTGCTGGAATGCCAGCCACGCCGTATCGTCGTCGCGAACCGCACCGTGGCCAAAGCACAGGCACTGGTGGACGCTCATGCTGCCCTTGCTCTGCTACAAAAAGTAGAGCTGCTTGCGCTGACCTTACAAGCACCAGGTGCTGATTTTGATCTGATCATTAATGGTACGGCCAGCAGCCTGAGCGGCGGAGGCATCCCAGTCCCGTCCTCTTGCCTGCGCCCTGGCAGCCTCGCCTGTGACCTGATGTACGGCCCTGCGGCACAAGGCTTTATGACCTGGGCGGCTGAGCATGGTGCACAAGGACGTGATGGCCTAGGCATGCTGGTTGAGCAAGCCGGTGAGGCTTTTGAGATGTGGCGCGGCGTACGGCCCCCCACAGCGCAGGTACTGGCCGAATTGCGAGCACTGCTAGCGGCGTCTTAAGCAACACGCGCGCACAACGATGAAAACAGCCTCTCGCTGGAGTGAACTGGTACGCTGGGTCATACTGGTGATTGTTGCTTTTGTGGCCTTACAGCTTTATTTTGCAGGCCGTATCGCGCTGATGGCCTGGGTTGATCCGCAATCGTCCAGTTTCGAGCGCTCTGAAGCGTGGCGCCTTGCCACCGAAACAAGTAGCCTCCGCTGGCGCCAACAATGGGTGCCGTATGCACAACTTTCAGGCCCGTTGAAACAGGCGGTGATTGCCTCTGAAGATGGCTCATTTGTGAACCATGACGGCGTGGAATGGGAAGCGATGGAAAAAGCGTGGCAAAAGAACGCCAAGGCTGAAGAAAAGGCACAAGTGCAAGTCAAAAAAGCGGCTGAAAAAGCAGCGCAAAAACCTGCCGCCACCGCTACAGCCATTAAAGTGCCCAAGCCGCCCAAAATCGTAGGGGGCTCAACCATCACGCAGCAGCTGGCGAAAAATCTATTTCTCTCTGGCGAGCGCACTCTGTTGCGCAAAGGCCAGGAATTCGTGCTGACACTGCTGCTGGAAACGTTGCTGGACAAGCGCCGCATCCTGGAGTTGTACCTGAACCACGTGGAATGGGGGGAAGGGGTGTTCGGCGCAGAAGCTGCGGCACAACACTATTACCGCAAGAGCGCTGTACAGCTCAGCGCTTATGAGGCGGCCCGACTGGCGGTGATGCTGCCAAGGCCCCGGTATTTTGAGAAGTTACCGAACTCTACTTACCTCAGCAACCGAGCCCAAACGATTGCGGCGCGAATGCGGGATGCTGAACTGCCGTAAAAGAACGGCAACGCAGGCTTCAGCGGCGACGATCACGCTCGTCTTCAGGCCACAGCATGGGCTGGCTGGTTTTAGCGTACATAGCGAGGAGAGAGGTAGCAAACATGGTTTTATTTCCTTGACCTTGCTACAACGCCGTGACCTTCAGGTCGGTTGACACTCCGGGTCAGTATCATCGCGGCCATGTTAGCCAAGCTCATGAGTCTCTTTTTATTGGGTTTTATACGGGTGTTAACGGGTGCCCAGGCCCGTTGGTACGGTTGCCCACCCAAAGCAGAGCAGCGCATTTACTTCGCCAACCACCAAAGCCATGCCGATTTGGTGATGATTTGGGCGGCCTTGCCTGAAGATCTGCGTGACATCACCCGCCCCATTGCGGCCAAAGACTACTGGACAGCCACACCGTTCAAGCAGTGGATCACCACCGAGGTGTTCCACGCCATCTACGTTGACCGTGCCCGCACGGGAGATCAAGACCCGTTGGAACCCCTGATTGAAGCCCTGAACAATGGTGATTCCATCATCCTGTTTCCCGAAGGCACGCGGGGCCATGCGGAAGAGCCCCAGGCGTTCAAAGCGGGGCTGTTCAATCTCGCTGAAAAATTCCCCAATGTGATGCTGGTGCCGGCCTGGATCAACAACGTGCAGCGGGTCATGCCCAAAGGCGAAGTAGTGCCTGTGCCCGTGCTGTGTTCGGTGACGTTTGGCACCCCCATCAGCATCGCCCCAGATGAAGAGCGCCGGGCCTTTTTAGAGCGAGCGCGTGCCTGCGTGATAGCGTTGCGCGAAATTTGATGCCATGACGAACATCTTCACCATGAACCAATTGCTATACCACATGACGGCCACGGAACAAGTGGGTGCGCTCTTCCTGCTGGTCTTTGGCCTGCTGTTGACGGCCAGCATCACCCTGTTTGTGCGGTCTCTGCGCAACCATGCCGATGACGCCGCGGGTGATGCGCATCGCTTGAATCTGAACAACCTGCAAGGCGTGCTGAAGACATCCTGGGTGATGATGGGCGTGTTCTGGGTAGGTTGGGTATCGGGCGATAACGTGGCCATCGTGCTGTTCGCGCTGATCGCTTTTTTTACACTGCGCGAATTCATCACACTGTCCCCCACCCGGCGGGGTGACCACCGCAGCCTGGTGCTGGCTTTTTTTGTGGTGCTGCCGGTGCAATTTGCATTGGTGGCCTATCAACGCTTTGATTTGTTCACCGTGTTCATCCCGGTGTACGTGTTCTTGGCCATCCCAGTAGTGAGCGCGCTGGCGAATGATCCCCAGCGGTTCTTGGAGCGCAACGCCAAGCTGCAATGGGGCATCATGGTCTGTGTCTACGGCATGAGCCATGTGCCTGCGTTGCTGTTGCTCGACTTCCCTGGTTATATGGGAAGAAATGCATTCTTGGTGTTCTTTTTAGTTATTGTGGTGCAGACCTGTATGCTGGTGCAACACTTTGCAGCGAAGCGACTCGCACGTCCACCGGCAGCACCAGCTATCAGCAAGACCTTCAACTGGCGCAGCTGGTGGGTGGGGCTGCTGGTCGCTGGTTTGGTAGGTGTGCTGCTGACTGGCATCACGCCATTTGTACCGGGTCAAGCACTGGCGATGGCATTGATTGCCTGTGCCTCAGGATCCCTGGGTCATTTGGTGATGAAAGCCATCAAACGCGACCGCGGCATCACCAACTGGGGCGGCGAGGGCAAATCAGTCACAGGGGCTGCAGGCTTGCTCGATCGGGTAGATGCGCTGTGCTTTGCTGCGCCTGTCTTTTTTCATTCAATCAGATGGAAATTTGGCCTGTAGAGGCTTACTGCATAGGCGATAGAAGCTACATATTTCATAGCAATTTATATATACCATGCGGATTCTTGGCATAGACCCTGGCTTAGGCACCACAGGCTTTGGTGTGATTGATGCACAGGGCCAAGCACTGAGCTATGTCGCCAGTGGTACGATCAAAACCACGCACCTGGAATTGGGCAACCTGCCAGCACGTCTTAAAGTGCTGTTCGACGGCATTCACGAGGTGGTGGCACGCTACCAACCAGAGGAAGCAGCGGTGGAAATTGTGTTCGTGAACGTCAACCCGCAATCCACACTGCTGCTGGGCCAAGCCCGGGGCGCTTGCCTGACGGCATTGGCCACGCGGGATTTGGTCATCGCGGAATACACCGCCTTGCAGATGAAGAAGGCCGTGGTGGGCCACGGTCGTGCTGCGAAAACACAGGTTCAAGACATGGTGCAACGCCTGCTTAAACTGCCTGGACTACCTGGTACGGATGCGGCGGATGCACTGGGATTGGCCATCACTCACGCCCATGCAGGACAGGCGATGGCGCGCCTGGCTGCTGCGAGCGGGTCACTGCGGAGAGCAAGTGGGATGTACAAGGATGGGCGCAGTCACTAACGTCGCATTAGCCTACACGTTCCAAAATCAGCACAGTAAAGAAACAGAATGCAGCGAGCAGTGTCCACTTTAAAGTTACCCAACCATAGCGCTTAAACCGGGGTTGCCCAGTGCCCGCATAGAACGCGAACGACACTGCAGCAAACAAAAGAAACAGCAAAATAGCCCAACGAAATAACAGCATCACCAAGCCCGTGCTGGTTTTGAAAAACCTACTGGAGCTTTTTTTTCATCATCAAAACTCACGATTTCATAGCATTTAGGGTTTGCCAACAGTGCACGTAAGAGTTGGTTGTTCATGGCGTGCCCAGATCGAAACGCACTGTAGGCGGCCAGCAGCGGTTTTCCAATAACGTACAAATCCCCCATGGCATCCAGGATTTTGTGCTTGGCAAACTCGTCGTCATAACGCAGTCCACCGGTATTCAATACCTTGTAATCGTCCATGACCACGGCATTGTCCAAACCGCCACCCAGTGCCAAGCCGTTGATCCGCAAATGCTCAACATCTTTGGTAAACCCGAAAGTACGCGCACGGGCAATGTCTCGGCTGTAATTGTCAATTGACAAGTCAAATACGGCTCGCTGCCCCGTGGAATCGACGGCGGGATGACCAAAGTCAATCTCAAAACTCAATTTATAGCCGTGAAAAGGTTCTAGCCGAGCCCATTTGAGAGAATCCCCAGCACCTTCGCGTACTTCAACAGTTTGTTTGACGCGAATAAAGCGCTTGGGTACGTTTTGCAACACAATCCCAGCGCTCTGAAGTAAGAATACAAACGATGCAGATGAACCATCCAGAATAGGCACTTCTTCAGCCGTAATATCAACGTACAAATTATCCAGACCGAGCCCAGCGCAAGCAGACATCAGGTGCTCAATGGTCTGCACACGTGCCCCCCCCGCAGAAATGGTGGATGCCATCCGGGTATCGCTGACGCTAAGCGCATTGACAGGAATATTAACAGGCTCGGGCAGATCAATACGGCGAAAAATAATACCCGTATCAGGCTCTGCCGGACGAAGAGTTAACTCGACACGCTGGCCACTATGAAGGCCCACACCAATGGCGCGGGTAAGTGTTTGGAGAGTTCTTTGTTGGATCACAACTTGATTTTATCGAACGTGCGCCACAGTGGCGTTAAGTTTCGTAAACAAACTCATGTTCAAAATCGGTCAATGCAGTCTCTTTCAACGTAAAAATGAAGGTACAAAGACAAAACCCCCCACTGTTTTCACAGAGGGGGGTTTTGAGGGCTGTAAGAGCCTGACAATGACCTACTTTCACACGGGAATCCGCACTATCATCGGCGCAAAG
>JANXSZ010000015.1 GCA_025356445.1 Betaproteobacteria bacterium
CATCGTGCACGCTGGCCTCTACGGCGCAGGCAAACGCCTCGCCACGCAAATGGCCATCGGTCAGTGCCGACACCAGTTCGCGATTTTTCAGAATGTTGTCCATGCAGTTCTTCCCCAGTTCACCATCTTTACCCACATCACCCGTCACCCGCTTCACCACCGCTTGCCCGACTGGTTTTCCAGCAGGGGTTTGACTTTGGCTGATACGGCCTCGCGTGCCCGGAAAATGCGAGAGCGCACAGTGCCTATCGGGCAGTTCATCGTGGTTGCAATCTCTTCATACGACCAGCCTTCAATTTCGCGCAAGGTCAGGGCCTGGCGCAGCTCTTCAGGCAGCGATTGCAAGGCCGCATTGACCACAGCGGCGATTTCTTTGGCGGCCAACACCATTTCTGGCGTTTCAGTCGTGGTTTGTTCGCTTTTTGGCCGGTAAGTTTCATCATCGTCATCAGACGCTTGCAAAGCACTTTCAAAAACCAGCGGATCGCGCTTGAGATCAAACAAGGCTTTCTTGGCGGTATTGACGGCAATACGGTAAAGCCAAGTGTAAAACTGGGCGTCTCCCCGAAAGTTCGGCAAGGCGCGGTAAGCGCGGATGAAGGCCTCTTGGGCAATGTCTTCCACCAAATCCACATCGCGCACCATGCGGGCGATCAAACGCTCAATACGGCGTTGGTATTTGATGACCAGCAGCTCAAACGCACGCTGGTCACCCGCAACTGTGCGTGCAACCAGCATCAGGTCAGAGTCCGCAGCGCAAGAGGTGGTGCCTGCAATGACCTCGGGCAAGCCAGGGCCTGGAGGTAACAGCTCGGATGCAGGCGGGACGGAAGGAGGGGGAGTTGACGTTGAATCGCTCATGGCTTGTTGGGTATGTCTCTACGCAACGCGGCAGGCGTGAGCTTGGTGGTCATTCTGGCGGGCGAATATACCGCACGGCGCAAACTGTGCCAGCGGGTGGTCTGGGTGGAGACACTGACCCAGAGCCACAGGCCCCTGCCCTGCACGGGTACAAAATGCAGCAGCAAACCCCGTTGCCAGTCCAGGCGCACATGAACCTGACCTTGCGTTTCATGCGAGGATTGACCCGTCCATACCCAACTGGAGGCGGCCCAATGCAAGCTGCCTTGCGGGCTGTTTTTCCAGGCCAGGTAAGCCAAGCTGCCAGAGACCAGCAGCGTCAAACAACACAACCCTTGTCGCCACGAAACGCTATCAACACCGTAGCACCATAAACCCATGGAGCCTGCGCCAGCAAGCCAAACGAGACTTAAAACCCAGCCGTAGACGGCAGAACGCCCCACGGCGTAAGTAACGGGTGGGGCGTTGTACATGAGGCTGAATAACCCAAAGAACCAAAATTCTTTGGGTGGGTGGGCTAAACCCGTTTGAACACCAAAGTGCCGTTGGTGCCGCCAAAACCAAAGTTGTTTTTGACGGCAATGTCGATCTTCATGTCCCGTGCGGCGTTGGCGCAATAGTCCAAATCACACTCTGGGTCTTGGTTGAAGATATTGATGGTGGGCGGACTTTTTTGGTGGTGCAAAGCCAGTACGGTGAACACCGACTCAATACCCCCCGCACCGCCCAGCAAGTGGCCGGTCATGCTTTTGGTGGAATTGACGACGACGCGCTTGGCAGCGACCTCACCCAGTGCCAGTTTGATGGCATTGGTTTCGTTCGCATCACCCAAAGGCGTGGAAGTGCCGTGGGCGTTGATGTAATCGACCTGCTCAGCGTTGACACCCGCATTCTTGAGCGCCATTTGCATGGAGCGGCGCGGGCCGTCCACGTTGGGAGCGGTCATGTGGTAGGCGTCACCACTGAGGCCAAAGCCTGCGATTTCAGCGTAAATTTTGGCACCTCGGGCTTTGGCGTGTTCGTACTCTTCGAGCACCAGCACACCGGCCCCCTCACCCAGCACAAAACCATCACGGTCTTTGTCCCATGGGCGTGAAGCCGTTTTAGGGTCGTCATTGCGCGTGCTCAAAGCCCGGGCAGCCGCAAAGCCCCCCATGCCTAAAGGTGAAACGGTGGACTCAGAGCCCCCCGCTACCATCACATCGCAATCGCCTGATTCGATCATGCGGGCGCTGAGACCCACAGCGTGCAGACCCGTTGTGCAGGCCGTTACTACCGCCAAATTGGGCCCTTTGAAGCCAAATTTGATCGACACATGACCAGAAATCATGTTGATGATGGACGCAGGCACGAAAAACGGCGAAATACGCCGTGGCCCCCGGTTGGTGTATTCGGCGTGCGTCTGCTCGATCATGGGCAGACCGCCAATACCGGCACCGATATTGCAGCCAATGCGCGTGGCTTCTTCCTCGCCCAGCGCATCACCTGTGGCCAAGCCACTGTCCACCACCGCTTGGCACGCTGCCGCCAACCCCAGGTGAATGAAGCGGTCCATGTGGCGCGCTTCTTTCTCTGGGATGTAGTCGGTGATGTTGAAGCCTTTGACTTCGCCCGCAAACTTGCAGGCAAAGGCACTGGCATCAAACGCCGTAATCAGGTCAATGCCTGAGTTACCCGCCAACAAATTGGCCCAGCTGTCGGCCACGGTATTGCCGACTGGGCTGACACAGCCCAGTCCAGTGACGACAACGCGACGCCGACTCATCACGCCTTCTGGTGGGTGTTCGCGTAGTCGATGGCTTTTTGCACCGTGGTGATTTTTTCGGCGTCTTCGTCAGGAATTTCAATACCGAATTCGTCTTCCAAGGCCATCACCAACTCCACGGTGTCGAGCGAGTCGGCGCCCAGATCGGCCACAAAGGCTTTTTCGCTGGTCACTTGGGATTCTTCTACGCCCAGTTGTTCGGCAATGATTTTTTTGACACGTGCTTCGATATCGCTCATAAGTCCCTCAGAGGGTTGTGAATAATTTAACAATTTTAACCGGCTAGAGCACAAGCTCTAAACGGCACCATTGACTGCCATTGCTGGCAGTCGTTTTCAATTCAAGTTATCAACTCAAAAAACAAGGCTTACGCCATGAACATGCCACCGTTCACGTGCAGTTCTTGCCCCGTGACGTAAGCAGCTTGGGGGCTGGCCAAATAGGCCACCGCGTGGGCAATGTCCTGCGGGCTACCCAGGTGACCCAGGGGAATTTGGGTCAGCAGCGCAGCCTGTTGGGCTTGCGGCAAACCGCTGGTCATGTCAGTCGCAATAAAACCGGGGGCCACGCAGTTGACCGTGATGTTGCGGCTGGCCAGCTCACGGGCCAAACCCCGGGTCATGCCGGCTACACCAGCTTTCGCCGCTGCATAGTTGGCCTGACCGGCGTTACCGGACGCACCCACCACAGAGGTGATGTTAACGATGCGGCCATAGCGCTGCTTCATCATGGGGCGCATCACGGCGCGGCTCATGCGGAACACGGCTTTGAGGTTGGTGTCCAGCACGGCATCCCAGTCGTCGTCTTTCATGCGCATGGCCAAACCGTCTCGGGTGATACCGGCGTTGTTGACCAGCACATGCAGTGCACCATGGGTTTTGATAATGCCGTCAATCAGGCTGTCAGCCGCAGCGGCATCGGTGACGTTCAGGTTGGCACCCCTGGATTGGGGTGATGCACCAGGCACAGCAGCCAGCGCAGCAGTGATCTTGGCAGCGCCTTCATCGCTGGTGGCCGTGCCGATCACGATCAGACCACGCGCTGCTAGTTCTTGGGCGATGGCCGCGCCTATGCCACGTGTTGCACCCGTCACTAGCGCAACTTGGCCTTCAAATTTCAATTCAGTGTTCATGGTACTCACAAGTACAGTGCAGTTTTGGCCTCAGCCAGGCTTGCAGGGTCGTACAAAGCCAGCCCGGTGAGTTCAGCATCAATGCGCTTGCACATGCCTGCCAAAACCTTACCGGGGCCGCATTCCACCAAAGTCAACAAGCCACGGGCTTTCAAGGCTTGCACACATTCCACCCAGCGTACCGGACCAAAAGCTTGACGGTAAAGCGCATCGCGGATGCGGTCTGGATCGGTTTCGACCAGCACATCAATGTTGTTCACAACGGGAATCTGGGGTGCCAACAACGTGACGCTGAGCAACTTGTCGCGCAACTTGTCCGCAGCGGGGCTCATCAGCAGCGAATGAAAGGGCGCAGACACCGGCAAAGGCAAGGCGCGTTTGGCACCCATGGCTTTAAGGTGTACGCAGGCTTTCTCAACCGCATCCTTGCTACCGGAAATCACCGTTTGTGCGGGGTCATTGAAATTGGCTGCAACAACAGATTCAACTGAGTTTAGGCCAAAGGCACTTGTCACTTCAGCACAACCCGCTATCACTTTTGAAGCATCCAACCCCAAAATAGCTGCCATAGCACCCGTGCCTACGGGCACAGCGTCTTGCATGGCCGCAGCACGAAAGCGCACCAGCGGCACGGCGTCGGCCAGCGTCAGCACGCCAGACGCCACCAGCGCAGAGTATTCACCCAGGGAATGACCCGCAACAGCAGACGGGGCCAGACCTGTTTCCGCCATCCACACCCGGTAAGCGGCTACAGCGGCCACCAACATCACGGGCTGGGTATTGGTGGTCAGTGCCAGGGCTTCTTTAGGGCCTTCATGCACCAGTTTCGCGAGGTCTTCGCCCAAAGCCTGTGAGGCCTCGGCCAGGGTCTGCGCCACAACAGGGTGATCACCCCAGGCGTCCAGCATCCCAACGGACTGCGAGCCTTGGCCCGGAAAAATAAAAGCAAACGGTGTTGACATGGTCTCTTGGCGCGCCAAATAGCGCTTATGCAAGGTTTTTGATTTTTATTCTGACTGGTGCTGGCGCTTCAATAGTTCAGCAGTACCGCACCCCAGGTGAAACCGCCGCCCACGCCTTCCAGCATCAGTGTGTCACCCGCCTTGATGCGACCACCGCGCACAGCGTGATCCAGCGCCAGCGGAATGGACGCCGCTGACGTGTTGCCATGCTGGTCAACCGTGACGATGACTTTGTCAAGCGGCAGCTTCAACCGCTTGGCTGTGCTTTGCATGATGCGGATGTTGGCTTGGTGGGGAATCAGCCAATCAATGTCCGCCGTGGTTTTGCCTGCCTTCTCCAGCGTGGTGCGGGCAGCATCTTCCAAAACACCCACAGCCAGCTTGAATACGGCTTGACCGTCCATCGTGAGCAGAGGACTGCCCAGCACCTTGCCGCCGGACACTGTTCCAGGGACGCACAAAATGCCCACGTGTTTGCCATCGGCGTGCAAATCGCTGGCCAGAATGCCGGGGCCGCTGCCATCGTGTTCGCAGGCTTCGAGCACCACGGCACCCGCGCCGTCACCGAACAGCACACAGGTGGTGCGATCGGTGAAATCGAGAATCCGGGAGAACACTTCTGCACCAATCACCAGGGCTTTGGTCGCCGCACCGGTTTGAATCATGGCATCGGCCACTACCAGTGCATACACAAAACCGCTGCACACAGCTTGAACATCAAATGCAGCGCCCCCCGGGGCTCCGAGTTTGTGCTGCAAGATGCACGCGGCAGACGGGAACACCATATCGGGCGTGGACGTAGCGACGATGATGAGATCAATATCAGTGGGAAGCAAGCCCGCAGCTTCTAAAGCGCGCTTGGCAGCTTCCAAGCCTAAATCGCTACAGCAAACGTCGGGAGCCGCAAAGTGACGGGCACGGATGCCCGTGCGCTCCACGATCCAGTCATCGCTCGTCTCGACGCCTTGGGTCGCCAGTTCGGCGGCAAGATCAGCATTGGTAAGACGGCGGGGCGGCAGATAACTGCCAGTACCAGTGATGCGGGAATAACGTCTCATTGTGTGGGCGGTGTCCGCACAGCTTGAAGGCCTGAAGGCCAGTCAAACTGCGAAAGCGGGCGGTCAATTAGGGGTCGCTGCGGGGATCGCGCTGCTGGCAAAGACAGAATCCGGGATCTCTTGCGTCAACGGCACCACTGCAATCAGCGGGGCAGCATGGGCGATACGGACTCGAACTTTCTCCAACAGGTCGTTTCGGGCTGCATCATACGCCCGGTTCAAGGCTTGCTCGAACCCGAAGGTATCGGCAGAACCGTGGCTCTTCAAAACAAGTCCGCGCAGACCCAACAACGGCGCACCGTTGTAGCGGCGGTAATCAACGCGCTTTTTAAGTGCAGATAGCACCGGATAAGCCACGATGGCACCAATTTTGGTGAATATATTGCGTGAAAACTCGACCTTCAGCAGATCCACAATCATGGTTGCCACGCCCTCACCCGCCTTGAGCGCCACATTACCGACAAAACCATCGCACACCACGATCTCGGTGGTGCCTTTGAAGATGTCATTGCCCTCCACATTGCCAAAGAAATTCAAGTCACCCGTGAGACTGGCGGTTCGCAGCAGTTGGGCACTTTTCTTGATATTTTCATTGCCTTTGATGACTTCTTCACCAATGTTGAGCAAGCCCACGCTCGGATTGTCATTGCCTTTGAGCACGGACACCAAAGCCGAACCCATTACGGCAAATTGCAACAGATGCTCAGGCGTGCAATCCACATTGGCTCCGACATCGAGCACGGTGGTGGAATCTCCTTTGGCATTAGGAATGCTGGCTGCGAATGCGGGGCGGTCAATGCCGTCTACCGTTTTAAGCAGATAGCGCGACAGTGCCATCAAGGCACCGGTGTTACCCGCTGACACCGCCGCAGCGGCCACGCCATCCTTGACCTGCTGAATAGCCACGCGCATCGAAGAATCTTTCTTCTTGCGCATGGCGACTTCTACCGGGTCATCCATGCCCACGACTTCACTGGCAAACACCATCTTGGCGCGCGGATGTGCAAACGCACTCAGGCTGGCGGGCAAGCCAACCAGCAGCAATTGGGCATCGGGATGGCTGTCAAGAAACTGCCGACATGCGGGCAGCGTGACCGTGGGGCCATGGTCGCCGCCCATGCAGTCGATGGAGAGCGTAATCATGTGAAGGGTTCCCACAAAAGAAAAAGCCCTTTGCTACAGGAACTGTAGCGCCGGGCCTTCAGGCTTGAGCGAAAAATTACGCTTCAGACTTGTTCTTCAGCACTTGGCGACCACGGTAAAAACCAGTGGGGCTGATGTGGTGACGCAAATGGGTTTCGCCAGTGGTGGACTCTACAGCGATGCCTGGCACCACCAAAGCGTTGTGCGAACGGTGCATACCGCGCTTGGAGGGGGATTTTTTGTTTTGTTGAACTGCCATGGTGGGCTCCTAATCTTCAGTAAATGGGTGAAATGCGCTTTTACTGAAGTTTGCGGCACTGTATGAATACCAACCGTGCAAACCCCGAGCTCTTTGCGCCTAGCCCAAGATTATAGCGTGGCCGAGCATGAACAGCCAAATTTGCGTTGGAGAGGCGTTAAAGCAACCTGCACCACACTCAGGTTTCAGCAAACAAATCCAGCAAAGTTTGCCGCATCCAGCGGTTGCTGGGGTCGGTTTCAAAGCGCCGACTCCAGTGCAGCGACACGGTAAAGCTGCGCACCGGCATCTCGGGCTCAATGATGGCATAGCCACCTGCATCGACAAACCCTTGAGCAATATTGAGAGGCATCACCACACCCAAATCCGTTTCTTTGACGATGGCAGGCAAGGCCAAAAAATGCGCTGCCGTCAGGCGTAACCGGTCGTCCAGCTTGAGCAGTTGCAAGATACGCAGGGTTTCCGAATGAGAGCGTACCGCCACATAGTCCAGCACGCTCAGTGCAGCGAAAGCCAAAGGTGTGGCAGGCAGGCCTGGTGTGCAACGGCTGAAAACAGGGTGCCCTGCGCGCAGCAACACGATGTAGCGGTCGGTCAACAATTTAGCGCGTTGCGTATCGGCTACAGAGGGCAAAAAACCCAGGGCAAAGTCAATTCGCCCCGCGTCCAGCGCCGTCGCGACGTCGGCGTGCGGCAACGGCGACGACTCCAGACGGATGCCCGGCGCTTGCTCGTGCAGCACCGCCATCAGACGCGGCAAAAACCGCGCTTCGCCAATGTCGCTCAAATGCAGCCGAAACGTCTTGTGCGACTGGGCCGGATCGAACTGGCTGGCCTCACCCAGCGCTTGCTCCAGTGTTCCCAGTGCCTGCTGCACAGCCACCGCAAGCCGATCTGCGCGCGGCGTTGGCGCTACGCCGCCGGGGGCACGCACAAACAAGGCATCGCCCAGCAGCAAGCGAAGCCGCGTCAGCCCTTGGCTGGCCGCAGGCTGGGTCAAGCCCAAACGCTCAGCCGCCCGGCTGACATTGCGCGTGCCGTAAATCGCATCAAACACCCGTAACAAATTCAAGTCAACATCATTGATATGCATATTTCTAATATTACTTAGTTCAATTATTTTATTGACTGATGATGCTGCAAAAAAGAAGATACCTGCAGACCTCTGTACCCGTTCTTTCCCGTTATTTCCCGTTCCGATGGCCTGGAGACGCCCAATGCCCACGACTGACATGACCAATACCCTGCCCCACAACACCACACCCACCGTGCGCGAAGCCGTGCTCGACCTGCTGCGCGCCTTCAACATGACCACGATTTTCGGCAACCCCGGCTCCACCGAGCTGCCGCTGTTCCTCGATTTCCCGAGCGACTTCCGCTACATCCTCGGTTTGCAGGAATCCGTGGTGGTGGGCATGGCCGATGGCTACGCCCAGGCCACGCACAACGCGTCGTTTGTCAACCTGCACTCCGCAGCAGGGGTTGGCCATGCCATGGGCAATATTTTCACGGCCCACAAAAACCGCACGCCGATGGTGATCACAGCAGGCCAGCAGGCGCGCTCCATCTTGCCGTTTGACCCGTTTTTGTTCTCGAACCAAGCGACTGAGTTGCCCAAGCCCTACGTCAAATGGAGCATTGAGCCCGCCCGCGCCGAAGACGTGCCGCTGGCCATCGCTCGCGCCTACTACATCGCCATGCAGCAGCCACGTGGCCCGGTTCTGGTGTCCATCCCCGCCGACGACTGGCAACGCCCTTGCGAGCCGCTGTTGCCCCGCGTGGTGAGCAGCGAAACCCGCCCTGACCCTCACACACTGGGCCTCGTTGGCGACGCGCTGGACCAAGCCCAGCGCCCCGCCTTCGTGGTGGGTGCCGCCATCGACCGCGATCAAGCCTGGGATGCCGTGCTGGCGCTGGCCGAACGCCACAACGCCGCCGTCTGGGTCGCGCCCATGTCAGGCCGTTGCAGCTTTCCTGAAGACCATCGCCTTTTTGCAGGTTTCTTGCCAGCCATGCGCGAAAAAATCGTCGCACTGCTGGGCGGTCATGATGTGGTCTTTGCACTGGGGGCTCCGGCCTTCACCTACCACGTCGAAGGCGCGGGGCCGCACTTGCCCACGGGTGCCACGCTGGTGCAGCTGATTGAAGACCCACAGATCGCCGCCTGGGCCCCCACGGGCACCTCCGCTGTCGGTGGCATCCGCCTTGGCGTGCTGGACTTACTCGCCCGCCCCCTGCCTGCCAACGCTGCCCAGCGCACCGTGCCTGCACCTCGTGCCCGGCCACCCCGTGCTGAGCCTTCCCCCCTGATGTCGGTGGCTTTTGTCTTGCAAACCCTGGCGGAACTGCGCACGCCAGAGTCCATCGTGGTTGAAGAGGCGCCCAGCGCCCGGTCTGTCATGCAACGCTACCTGCCGATCACGCAGAGCGGCACCTTCTATACCATGTGCAGCGGCGGCCTGGGCCATAGCATGCCCGCTGCGGTGGGCGTGGCACTGGCCCAGCCCGGTAAAAAAGTGATCGCACTGATGGGCGACGGCTCCAGCCTGTATTCCATCCAGGCGCTGTGGAGTGCCGCACAGCTCAAACTGCCCATCACCTTCATCATCCTGAAGAACCGCCGCTACGCCGCACTGCAAGATTTTGCGCCCACCTTTGGCTTCAAGCAGGGCGAAACCCTGCAAGGCACAGACCTGCCTGAAATCGACTTCACGGCGCTGGCCCGAGGTCAAGGCTGTGCGGCGGTGACGGTCAGTGACCCTGCACTGCTGGAAGGTGTCTTGCACGACGCCCTCGCTGCCACCCAAGCCACGCTGGTGGAAGTGGACGTGGCTTGATCGCGATCTCAAGCGAAATCAGTCTTCTGTGCAATACCAGTAAGCACAAGCAGCTGCGTTATTTATAGCAAAACCCCACTCTCACCAGAGACACACCATGACCACCATTTCCCTTTTGATCAATGGCGAACACGCCGCGGCCAGCAACGGCGCCACTTTTGAGCGCCGCAACCCGCTTGACGGCAGCGTGGCCACCACCGCACCCGCCGCCACCGTGCAAGACGCTGTTGCCGCTGTGGAGGCCGCCGCCAAGGCCTTCCCCGCCTGGTCAGCCACGGGCCCGGGCCAGCGCCGCGCCCTGTTGACCCAAGCCGCCCATGCCCTGGAAGCCAAAGCCCCCGCGTTCATCGCTGCCATGGCCGCAGAAACCGGTGCTTCGGCGATGTGGGCTGGGTTCAACGTTCACCTGGCCGCAGGTACCTTGCTGGAAGCAGCGTCGCTCACCACACAAATTACGGGTGAGGTGATCCCCTCGGACGTGCCCGGCAGCCTGTCCATGGGCTTGCGCCAAGCGGCTGGTGTGGTGCTGGGCATGGCCCCATGGAACGCCCCCGTCATCCTGGGCGTGCGCGCTATCGCCGTACCCCTGGCCTGCGGCAACACCGTGGTGCTCAAGGGCTCGGAACTCTGCCCTGCCACCCATGGTTTGATTGTTGAAGCCCTGCAAGAAGCGGGTTTGCCCCCCGGCGTGGTCAACTTCATCACCAATGCACCGGCCGATGCAGCCGCCGTGGTTGAAGCCATGGTGGCCCACCCGGCCGTGCGCCGTGTGAACTTCACAGGCTCTACCACCGTGGGCAAGATCATCGCCAGCACCTGTGCCAAGTACCTCAAACCCGTGGTGCTGGAGCTGGGCGGCAAAGCCCCGCTGGTGGTGCTGGACGATGCCGACCTGGATGCCGCCGTCAACGCTACCGCCTTCGGTGCTTTTGCCAATTCGGGGCAAATCTGCATGTCCACCGAACGCATCATCGTGGACGACAAAATCGCTGACGCCTTTGTCGCCAAGCTGGCGGCCAAAGCGGCCAGCCTGCCACTGGGCGACCCGCGCCAAGGGCCGGTGGTGCTGGGGTCGGTTGTGGACATGGGCACAGTCACGCGCTGCAACGCCCTGATCGACGACGCGTTAAGCCAAGGCGCCAAGCTGCTGTGCGGCGGCAAAGCCGACAGCACGCTGATGCCTGCCACGCTGCTCGACCACGTCACCCCCGCCATGAAGATTTACAGCGACGAATCGTTTGGCCCAGTCAAAGGCATCGTGCGTGTGACCGGCGTGGAAGCCGCCATCGCGTGCGCCAATGACAACGCCTATGGCCTCTCCAGCGCCGTGTTTGGCCACGACATTGCCCGCGCCTTGCAAGTGGCCGGACGCATCCAGTCCGGCATCTGCCACGTGAACGGCCCCACGGTGCACGATGAGCCGCAGATGCCTTTCGGTGGCGTCAAAGGCAGCGGTATCGGCAGCTTTGGCGGCAAGGCGGGCATAGAGGCGTTCACCGATCTGCGCTGGGTCACGGTGCAAACCACACCACGCCACTACCCGTTTTGATTTCTGACACCTGCAAATACCCACAAGCTACAGCCCCCCACCGGAGACAGTCATGTCCAAAAAATTCAAGCCAAAAAACCTTGCAGCGCAAACCAGACAAGCGCTAGCAGCTCTTTTTTTAGGAGCAACCGCGCTGCTGCCGCTCACCGCATCCGCGCAAGCGTGGCCCAGCAAGCCAATTCGCGTCATCGTCAACTTCCCCCCGGGCGGTGCCGCTGACCAGATTGCCCGCGCCATCACGCTTCCACTGCAAGAAGCATTAGGCCAACCTGTAGTAGTAGACAACCGCGCTGGTGCAGGCGGCAATATCGGCGGTGACGCGCTGGCCAAAGCGCCGCCTGACGGCTACACGCTGCTGCTGACCTCGGGCGGGCTGGTGTCGATCAACCCGGCGATTTACCCCAAAATGCCGTTTGACCCTACCAAAGACATCATCCCCGTCGCCGCTGCGGCCAGGGTGTTGGTGTTCCTGGAGGTCAAGCCCACTCTGCCGGTGAAAGACGTGCGGGCCTTCATCAGCTATGTCAAAGCCAATCCCGGCAAACTGACCTACGGCACACCGGGCAACGGCTCGTCACCGCACTTGGCTGGTGAAATGTTCAAGGACATGACGCAGTCTTTCGCCGTGCATGTGCCCTACCGTGGCGCAGCCCCAGCGATGCAGGATCTGCTGGGAGGCCAAGTGGACTTCATGTTCGACCCTGGCATCGGGCTGAACCAGGTGCGCGCTGGCAAACTCAAGCTGCTGGCCGTGGGCAGCCCCAAACGCTCGCCGCTGTTCCCGGATGTGCCCACACTGGATGAAGTCGGCCTCAAAGGCTTTGACGCCGATACGGTGTTCGGCTTTTACGCCCCTGCGGGGTTGCCAGCTGACACCGTCACCCGGCTAAACCGCGAGATCAACAAGATTCTGGGCACCCAAGCGGTGAAAGACCGCATTGCCGCACTGGGCGGCGAGGTGGCACCGATGACACCTGCGGAATTCGGGGCCAAAGCCCATGAAGACACCGCGCGCTTTGGCAAGCTGATTCGCGAGCGGCGCATTGTGGGGGACTGAGCGCCCGTCTTTGAACGCCACCCATCCATGACCCACCCGGTACCCCCCCCATGTCCCCCTTGCTCGATCATTTGGCCCAGCACTTCGGCCCCACCCAACTGCATACCGGGGCTGACCTGGACGCTCGCTTTCTTCATGACTGGATGGTCACGCTGACGCAAGGCGCACCGCTGGCCGTGGTGCGCCCTAAAACGACCGCTGAAGTGGCGCAAGTACTGACCGCTTGCCATGCCCACGGTGTGGCCGTCGTACCCCAGGGCGGGCTGACAGGCTTGGCGGGTGGGGCCGTACCCGTGAATGGCGGGGTGGTCTTGAACCTGGAGTTGATGCAGGGTGTTGAAGAGATTGACACCGCCGCCAGCACCATGACCGTCTGGGCTGGCACCACCTTGCAAGCGGTGCAAGAAGCCGCCAGCGAGGCGGGTCTGTTCTTCCCGCTGGACATTAGTGGGCGCGGCTCTTGCCGCATCGGTGGCAACGTGGCTACCAACGCAGGCGGAAACCGCGTGCTGCGCTATGGCATGGCACGCGAATCGGTGCTGGGCATGGAGGTGGTGCTGGCCGACGGCACGGTCATCACCGCCTTGAACAAAATGCTGAAAAACAACGCGGGCTATGACCTCAAGCATTTGTTCATCGGCAGCGAAGGCACCTTGGGTGTCGTCACCCGTCTGGTGCTGCGCCTGCATGCCAAGCCGCTCAGCCGCTGCACCGCGCTGTGTGCACTGGCCGACTACGCAGCAGTGCTTCAACTTTTGCGCCAGGTACGCAGTCGCCTGCCGGGCACCTTATCGGCCTTTGAATGGATGCACCCTGATTTTTACGAACGGGTCACGCGCGGCGTGATGGGATTGACCACACCCGTGCCTTACCGCAGCAGTACCGGGCAGTTGCACGGGGCCTATGTGTTGGTCGAGTCACTGGGTGGCGATCAAGCCAGCGACCAGGCTGTTTTTGAGGCCGTGCTGGGCGACGCGCTGGAAAGCGGCGTGGTCATGAATGCCGTGGTGGCGCAGTCTGAGGCAGAGACTGCGGCCCTGTGGCGTGTGCGGGACGCTTCAGGGGAGTTTCGTCAGGTTTTCTGGCCCCATGTCGGCTTTGATGTGAGCATTTCTACCGGTGAGATCGGGCTGTTTGTAGCGCAACTCACTGCCCAACTGCAAGCCCAGTGGCCTGACGTGGAAACCGTATTTTTTGGCCATGTTGGCGACGCCAATATTCATATTGGCGTCAAAATTGGTACGAAAGAACAACCCGAACACGCCATCGAAGCACTGGTTTATACCCTGGTGGGCGAATGGCACGGCTCTGTCTCGGCCGAGCATGGCATTGGTTTGCTGAAAAAGGCCTACCTTGCGCATTCACGCTCCCCCGCTGAAATTGCCTTGATGCACCGCTTGAAAGCCGCTTTGGACACCAAAGGCATCTTGAACCCCGGCAAGGTATTCGATGCCTTGCCCACTTGAATTTCACAACAGAGAACCGAGGCAAAACATGAAAAAACGCATCTTTAACCAATCCCTCATCGCCCTTGCTGCGGGCTTGATCACTGCCTTTAACGTTGGTATCAGCGCCGCCCAGACCAGCGATACAAAACCTATCGAATGGGTGATTGGCTTTCAGCCAGGGGGAGGCTCCGACGCCGTGGCACGCGCTGTGGCCGAAAGCATGTCAAAAACGCTGAACCGCGCCATCATCGTGAACAACAAGCCGGGGGCAGGCACCAACATTGCGGCGGAATACACAGCCCGCTCCAAAGACTTCGGCAACATCATGTTCACCGCCGATTTCGCAACGCTGGCGGCCAATCCGCATTTATTCTCCAAATTGGCCTACAACGCAGAGAAAGACTTCGTCGCGGTTGGCTTGCTGGCGCGCTTCCCCTTGTTTTTTGCAGTGTCCAGCACCGTCCCGGTCAATAATTTCAAAGAGTTCGTCGCCTGGGCCAAAAGCAAACCCAATGGCACCAACTACGCCACCCCTGGCTTGGGCTCGCCGCACCACCTGGCCACCGAGTTACTGGGCGAACGTACGGGACTGAACCTCATTCACGTCCCTTACCGGGGTGGTGCATCTGCCATCGTGGACGTGATGGGCGGGCAAGTCCCTTTCATGTTGATTGACAGTGCCTCAGTGGTACCGCATATGAAGGCGGGTAAAGTCAAAATTCTTGCGGTCGCCAGCGCACAGCGCCTCAAGAACTACCCCGAAATTCCAACGCTGATTGAGCAGGGAGTTGCAGGCTTTGAAGCCTACGCCTGGCAAGGCTTGGTGGTGCCCACGGGCACTTCGCCAGACACCGTCACCCAATTCAGCAAAGCCTTGCAGGCAGCACTGGATTCGCCAACCGTCAAGGCGCGTTTCGAGGCTTTAGCCGTTGACCCTCTGCCTGGCACTCCCGCCCAAATGACAACCTATGCCGCCAGCGAAAAAGAACGCTGGGGACGCGTGATCCACAGCATTGGCGTCAAACTCGACTGAGTGCGGTATGCCTCAATTGTTGAACCTTGAAGACCACCGACGTGCCGCGCGTCGGGCTCTGCCGCGCTTTGTGTTCGAGTATGTGGATGGCGCGGCGGATGACGAGGCCTGCCTGGCACGCAACCGGCGTGACCTCGACAACGTCATCCTTGCGCCACGCGTGTTGCGCGACACCAGCCGTACCGATACCTCGGTCACGCTGTTCGGATCAACCTGGCGGTATCCGTTTGCGGTAGCACCCACCGGACTGAACGGCTTGGTGCGCCCCGGTGGGGATGCCTTGATCGCTGCGGCAGCAGCGGCCATGGGAGTGCCATTCACTTTGTCCACGGCCTCTAACCAGCGCCTGGAAAGCGTGCGACAAACCGCACCTACGGGCGCGCAGTGGCTGCAGTTGTACGTCATGCAAGACCGAAGCATCGCCGAGCAATTGGTGGCACGGGCGGCAGCGGCAAACTACCAAGCTTTGGTGCTGACGGTGGATGTGCCGCTCAGCGGCAACCGTGAGCGCGACAGCCGCAATGGCTTCAAGCTGCCCATGCGGCCGACACCCACTCTGGCTTGGGATGTGGTGAGCCACCCGCGCTGGGCACTGCGCCAAGCGCTGGGCGGCGCCACCACGTTTGCCAATCTGGTCGCAGACCCGGCAACCAAACTCTCCGCACAGGCCCAAGCCGCATTGCTGGCACGTGCCATGGACCGCACGCTGGTCTGGGAAAGCCTGCGCTGGCTGCGCTCAATCTGGTCAGGCCCCTTGCTGCTCAAAGGTCTGCTGCACCCTGCGGATGTGGCCTTGGCATTGCACCATGGCGTGGACGGGTTGATTGTGTCCAACCATGGTGGACGGCAATTCGATGCCGCGCCATCCGCTATTTCAGCCCTGCCTGCGGTGGTGGATGCGGTTCAAGGACGCATACCGGTATTGATGGACAGCGGTATACGGCGCGGCACTGACGTGGCACGCGCGCTGGCCCTGGGTGCCAAAGCGGTGTTCATTGGCCGCCCTGTGCTCTATGGGTTGGCATGGGCAGGGCAGGCCGGTACGCAGGCGGTGTTGCAGCTGTTGGGGGAAGAGTTGGAGCGTTGCATGGCGTTGCTGGGTACAGCAAACCTGGAAGACATCGGTACGGGTGCACTGGTTCAGCATTGAGCACGGTACCAATTCCAGGATTTTTACACCACCAGAATGGCCCGAAAATCATTCACATTGGTGTTCGTAGGCCCGGTCATCATCAGGTCGTTTAAGGCGCTGAAATAACCGTAAGCGTCATTGCGGTCAAGGTAATCGGCAACCTTCAGTCCCTCGCCCGTAGCCCGTAGTAGCGTGTCGGGCGTGACAAAAGCCCCGGCGTTGTCTTCGATGCCGTCAATGCCATCGGTGTCTGCGGCCAAGGCATGCACCCCTGCCTGGCCTTGCAGTGCCTGGGCCAGCCCCAAACAAAACTCACCAGCACGCCCGCCGCGACCACGGGGTGTACCGGGCGGCTGCGGTCGGACCGTCACGGTGGTTTCACCACCACTCAGGATGACACAGGGCTTGGCGAAGGGTTGCGCTTTGGTGGCCACGGCGCGCGCCAGCGCCGCATGGACTTTGCCCACTTCACGCGACTCGCCTTCCATTTCGTCAGACAGGATGTACGCGGCGATGCCCGCAGCCCGCGCCAGTTCAGCCGCTGCCTCCAGCGACTGCTGTGGCGTAGCGATCATATGGACTTCATGCCCCCTGAAAACAGAGGCACCGGGCTTGGGGGTTTCCAAGGCATTTTGATGCAATAAATCCAGCACCACAGCAGGCACATCAATCGCATAGCGCTGCAAAATGTGCAGCGCGTCAGTACAGGTACTGGTGTCAGGAACGGTGGGTCCACTGGCGATGATGGACGGGTCATCGCCGGGCACGTCGCTGATGGTCAGCGTGACGACCCGGGCAGGCGCACAGGCAGCCGCCAAGCGGCCCCCTTTGATGCGCGAGAGGTGCTTGCGCACGCAGTTCATCTCGCTGATGTTCGCACCACTGTGGAGCAAGGCTTTGTTGATGCGCTGCTTGTCTTCGAGTGTGAGCCCTTCGCAGGGCAGCGTCAGCAACGCCGAGCCACCACCGGAAATCAGGCACAGCACCAGATCGTCCTCGGTCAACCCTTCGGTCAATGCCAGGATGCGCTGGGCAGCGACCAGACCAGCGGCATCGGGCACGGGGTGGGCTGCTTCAACGAGTTCAATGCGCTGCGGCAAACCCACAGGGCGTGTCGGAATATGGTGGTAACGGGTGACGACCAAGCCACTCAGCGGGGCGTCTGCAGGCCACAGCGCTTCCACAGCTTGCGCCATCGCCCCGCCCGCTTTGCCAGCGCCCAACACCAGGGTGCGGCCTTTGGGAGGCGACGGCAAATAGACTGCGGTGTTGTGCAAAGGCAGGGCACGCTGCACCGCCGCTTGGTACAGGTGTGCCAGGAATTGCCGGGGTTGGGTGTGGGGATCGGGAATACTGGGGGTCGTCATGTCGAGAAGTCTCCTGAAGCGATTGTGCCCGCAGGCTGCGGGCACAATCGCTTGACACCATCGCTTCAAACCATCTCATTGCCACACGCCAGAAGCAGACATTGATGCAGTGGTACCCAAGCGGCACCACATGTCGGTACGGGTACGCAGCTTTGTGGATTTCATCTGCACATCATTCAATGCCCGTTATGCAGAAAACCTGATGTCTCGGCAAAATGCATGAATGTCTACCCTGCTGATCCATAACGCCACCTGTATCGCGACCCAACACGCGCCACTGGGCGAGCTGCATAACGCCTCCATCCTCGTGGAAGGCAACACCATTGCCCATATCGGCTCCGCCAGCGCCCTGCCCCCAGCCCTGTTGGCCAGCGCTGACGAGGTGATCGACGCACGGGGCCACCTCGTCATACCCGGTATGGTGAACACCCACCACCACATGTACCAATCGCTCACCCGGGCAATTCCTGAAGTACAGAACGCTGAGCTGTTTGGCTGGTTACGTGGGTTGTACCCCCTGTGGGCAGGGCTGACACCGGAGATGGTGCAGGTGTCCACTCAAGTCGCCATGGCAGAGTTGCTGTTATCGGGTTGCACCACCACCAGCGACCACCTGTACATCTACCCCAATGGCGTGCGCCTGGAAGACAGCCTGGAAGCCGCTACGCACATCGGTATGCGCTTTGTCGCGACCAGAGGCAGCATGAGCGTGGGTCAATCCCAGGGCGGTTTACCGCCTGACCGTGTGGTGGAACGGGAAGACGCCATCCTGAAAGACAGCCAGCACCTGATCGAAACCTACCACGATGCCCGCCATGGCGCGATGCTGAACATCGCCCTCGCCCCTTGCTCACCCTTCAGCGTCAGCCGCGACCTGATGCGCGAATCGGCAGCATTGGCACGCTCCTTCAAAGGCCAAAACGTGCGCCTGCACACCCATTTGGCCGAAAACGACCACGACATCGCCTACAGCCGCGAGAAATTCAACTGCACGCCTGCCGAGTATGCGCAAGACCTGGGCTGGCTGGGCGACGACGTGTGGCACGCCCACTGCGTCAAGCTGGATGACGCGGGCATCAGCCTTTACGCCGCTACCCGTACTGGCGTGGCGCACTGTCCGTGCAGCAATATGCGGCTAGCATCCGGCATAGCACCGATACGCAAGATGCTGAACGCGGGCGTGCCCGTCGGGCTGGGCGTGGACGGCAGCGCCAGCAATGACGGTGCGCACATGGTGAACGAAGCCCGCATGGCACTGCTGCTGGCCCGCGTGGGGAAGTCGCTGGAACCGTTCGGTTGTGATGCAGGCCCCGCAGAGATGACCGCCCGCGACATGCTGAGCGTCGCCACACTGGGTGGCGCGCAGGTGCTGGGCCGCAACGACATCGGTCACCTTGCCCCTGGCATGTGCGCTGATATGGCCCTGTTTGACCTGCGCACGCTGGGCTTTGCCGGAGGTGCCGTGCATGACCCCGTAGGCAGCCTCCTGCTGTGCGCCAGCGCACAGGCGGCTTACACAGTGGTGAACGGGCGGGTGGTAGTGCGCGAAGGGCAATTGATGACAGTGGATTTAGGGCCACTGGTGGAACGGCATAACCGACTGGCTGTCGCTTTAGCCTTGGCGAAGGGTTAAGCCGGGGACGGCAAAATCCAGGCTACCGTGCTAAGGTGAAAGCACTTTCATTGACGAGTCCACCATGTCCTTAACCCAGCCCGAAACCTTCCATTTCTACGAACCCCGGCAAGGCCATGGCCTGCGGCATGACCCGTTCAACGCCATTGTGGGGCCACGCCCCATCGGTTGGATTGCGACGCAAAGCGCTGCGGGCACGGTGAATCTGGCACCGTACAGCTTCTTCAACGCCTTCAACTACACGCCGCCCATCATCGGTTTTTCAAGCATTGGCTATAAAGATACGGTACGCAACATCGAAGAAACAGGGGAGTTTGTGTGGAATTTGGTCACTCGTCCATTGGCCGAGATGATGAACCAGACCTGCGCCCATGTGCCGCCCGAGGTGAATGAATTCGAACTGGCGGGGTTGACGCCACTGGCATCGCGCTTGGTAACCCCGCCACGGGTGGCCGAAAGCCCGGTGTCGTTTGAATGCCGTGCTACGCAGATCGTGCAGCTTCAAAGCATTGACGGAGAAAAAGTGCCTACGTGGTTGGTGCTGGGGGAAGTTGTAGCTGTACACATCGCCAAAAATGCACTGACAGATGGCGTGTACAACACGGCCACAGCCGGGCATATTTTGCGGGCTGGCGGGCCAGGAGACTATTTCTCCATCGGCCCGGAGCAGCTGTTCAAAATTTACCGCCCAGCTTAAAGCCAATCACTCTGCGGCATCAGCGACAACGGGGATGACTGCGGGCTGGCTGCGTTTGCGGGCCAATGCCGCACTGACGTCGCGCTGGTTCATGCCGTACATGTCAGCGAACTCTGCCAGCGATTTGCCGCTGGCCTCAAACGCACGCACCAAGGCTTCCTGCTTGGCGAGTTTTTGGTCGAGTTCAGCCAAGGCTTCTTCCAGCAAGGCGGTGGCTTCATCGTCCTTGGTTTGCACTTTGGACAGGTATTCCAGAGGTGTCAGGCCCGAGGCTTCCACTGCAACGATCAGCTGAGCGATGAATTTGGGGCGCAAATCTTCGCGCGAACGGGCTTGGCGGCGGCGAAACAGCTCCAGCATCGACAAGTAAATGTGCTCTGGGGCCACATCGTCCACCGCCACGCCTTGCAGGTCATGGCGCTGCTTGCCAGCGGCCACGCTTTGCAGGTAGCGGGCTGAGCGGGTGTGGACACTCAAAGCAGCTTTCAAACTGTCGCGCTCGAACACCTCGGGGTGAGCGGCCAGCAGTTCTTGAAAGATGCCCAGCTTGAGCGGCAAAAACTCTGCACCAAAAAGATGGGGGTAAAACCCAAACAGCTGCTCCAGCACGGGCTGGGCAGCCTGCATGCGGCCTGGCTTTTTGGCTTGGGGCAATGATTCAGAAACTTGTCCTGATACGGCCTCATTCAAGGCGACAGGCTCTTGTTCGGCAGGCGCAATGGTGGCTTCAACGGGCAGGTCTGGCGCTTCTAAAGTAGTGATGCTGGTCATGAGATTAAACAGGTGGTCAACCCGCGATTGTCAACCACATGGCGGGTTGGGCGCTCTGAGCCGGCCAGAACGGCCTTTTGAACATGCCACTTCAAACGTACCAATCAATGCCCGCCACCCAGATAAGCCGCCTTCACGGCTGGGTCGTCGCGCAACTTGGACGCCTCGCCATGCACCGAGATACGCCCGTTTTCAAGCACATAGCCGTAATCGGCTACCTTGAGCGCAGCTGCTGCAAACTGCTCGACCAGCAGCATGGTGACGCCCCGTGACTTCAAATCACCAATGATGCGAAAAACCTCTTCCACCAAAATCGGCGCGAGGCCCATGGATGGTTCGTCCAGCAACACAATTTCGGGGTTCAGCATGACCGCGCGGGCCATGGCCAGCATTTGCTGCTCCCCCCCCGACAAGGTGCCTGCCAGCTGATTGCGGCGCTCTTTGAGACGGGGAAACAGCTCCATTGCCCGCTCCAAATCGCCCGCTACATCACCCTTGGGGCGGCTGCCCGTCAAGCGAGGGAAAGCACCCAAGGTCAGGTTGTCCGTCACCGACATGGTGGCAAACACGCGACGGCCTTCGGGCGAGTGGGCCAAGCCGAGTTTGGCGATGGTGTACGACTCCATGCCGTCGATGCGCTTGCCATGCAGGGTGATGGTGCCGGCAGTGGGCTGAATCATCCCTGACACAGCCCGCATGGTGGTCGTTTTACCCGCGCCGTTAGAACCAATCAGCGTGACGACTTTGCCTTTGGGGACTTCAATGGAAATGCCGTGCAACACCTGCACTTTACCGTAACCAGCTTCTAAATTTTGGATGCTTAACATGGTGATTAATTCTGTTTTAAGCCTGTTTTTAAGCCGCAGTGCCGCCGAGGTAAGCCTCGATGACCTTCTCGTCTGCCTGAACCTCGGCAGGCTTGCCTTCTGCGATTTTTTGACCAAAATCCAGTACCGACACCGCATCGCACACGCTCATCACCACGTCCATGTGGTGTTCAATCAAGATCACGGTGATGCCGTGATCACGAATTTTGTGGATGATGGCGACCAGCTCTTTGATGTCTGGCGCAGTCAGGCCCGCAGCGGGTTCATCGAGCAGCAGCAATTGCGGATCTAGCGCCAGCGCACGGGCAATCTCCAGCAGGCGCTGCTTGCCGTAGGGCAGATTTCGCGCTTCCTCGGTCGCCAAATCGCCCAAACCAACAAAATGCAGCAAACCCATGCCACGCGCCACAGCCGCGCTGTCTTCACGGCGGTAGCGCGGGGTGTGCAGGGCCACATCAAGGATATTGCTGTCAAAGGTATGGTGCAGCCCCACTTGTATGTTTTGCAGCGCCGTCATTTCACCGAACAACTGTACATTCTGGAAAGTACGTGCAATGCCGGAAAGCGCAATGTCGGAGGAGGTTCGCCCCACCACGGCACGCCCGGCGAACTCGATGCTGCCTGCGGTGGGCACGTAGATGCCGGTCAGCACGTTCATCATCGTGCTCTTGCCAGAGCCATTAGGGCCAATCAGGCCATGGATGGTGCCACGCTTGACGCGCAAATCAACCTGGTTGATGGCCTTCAAGCCACCAAACTGCATCAGCACGCCTTGCGCGACCAGTAAATCGCTGCCTGCCGCACTGTGCGCTGCATTCGCGGCAACCACCACGGCGTCTTTGCCCAAATCGACACCAGCCAAAGCACCCGAACCTGAGGCAGAAGCTTTGCGCCCAAACAGGCTGCGCACGAAACCCACGATGCCATCTTGCAGGTAATAGACGACAAACAAAATCATCAGACCAAAAATACTCAAACGCCAGTCGGTGATGGACTGCAACCAAAACGAGAAACCTGCCAGCGCGATGGTGCCCACTACGGGAATGGCCATGGCTTTGGGTGTGGTGATTTTTTTGGCGATACCGATAGCACCGCCCACCGCCATCAGTACCGCCAACGTGGTCGCAACGATGCGAAACAGTTCCAGATCGTCCAGCAGCTTGGGCAAAATCACGATGATGGCCGCCCCCAGCAAAGCACCAGAACGGGTTTTTCGCCCCCCCATGATGACGGCCAGCAAGAACAGTACCGTCAGTTCAAAGTTGTAGGTATTCGGAGAGATGTACTGCTCAGAATACGCATACAAGCAACCCGCCAAACCAGCAAAACCCGCGCTGATGACGAACGCATACACCTTGTAGCGGTACACCGACACGCCCATACAGTCTGAAGCCACAGGGCTGCCACGCAGCGCCTCAAACGCCCGACCCAGCTGCGAACGCAAGATACGGTCAACCACCACCAGCGAAAGCGCCATGAGTACCAGCACCAGCCAATAAAAACCGTGCTCGCTAAGTTTCTCGCCAAACAGCGAAGGCTTGGGGATTTTGAGACCGAGCGGACCTTCGGTAAGGAAGGTCATCTCGTTGATCAAAATCTGGATGATGGTGCCAAACGCCAGAGTCACCATCGCCAGATACGGCCCTGTCACACGCAGTGCGGGCAGCGCCAGCAGCGCCCCGAAGCCTGCCGTCACACCAATACTGGCCGGAATGATGACCCACAGTGGCGCACCCAGCTTGAAGAACAGCACGCCAGCGGTGTACGAACCCACGCCAAACAGCCCCGCATGACCGAGAGAGACTTGACCGGTGTAACCGACCACAATGTCCAGCCCAAACAGCAAAATCGCGTAAATCATGATCGTGCCGATCATGTGGATGTAGTACGGGTTGTCCAGAAACAGCGGTGCAGCGGCCAGCACAGCCAGGCCGATCCCCGCGCCGAGAAGAGAATTGCGGTTCATCGTCAGACTTTCTTGATCGCAGTTTTACCAAACAGACCAGCAGGCTTGAAGGCCAGCACCAGCAACAGCAGTACCAAGCCGGGCACATCTTTGTAGCCCGTGGACAGGTAAAAGCCCGTGGTGGTTTCAGCCACGCCCAAAATAATGCCCCCCACAATGATGCCCATGCCACTGGTCAACCCACCGATGATGGCGACCGCAAAGGCCTTAAGACCCAGCACCGAGCCCATCGTCGCTCCGGTCAAGGTCAAGGGTGCAATCAACGCACCGGCAAAACCGGCAGTGGCCGACGACAGTGCGTAAGAAAAGGTAATCACCAGTCCGGTGTTGATGCCCATCAGCTTGGCGGCATCGCGGTCGTTGAAGGTCGCGACCACGGCTTTGCCATAAATAGTTTTACGGTTAAAAAATTCGACCGCCAACATCATCAGCACAGCGCCCACCACCACCAAAATCTCCATAGGCAACACGTTGGCCCCAAACACTTTGAGCGGCGATTCAGGGAGCGGTGAGGGGAACCTCAAATCGTCGCGACCCCAGATGTTTTCTGCCACATTTTTGAAGATGATGCCCAAAGCAATGGTGGACATGATCCAGCCAAATTCACTTTTAATTTTGATAGCAGGGCGCACACCGATACGCTCTACGAGACCGCCCTGGAGCAAGCCAAAAACGATCACGATCGGCAACATAAGCCAGTAGTTCACACCCAGGTTGACCAGCGTCAAGCCCACCATCGCGCCCAGCATCAGCGCGTCTCCCTGGCCAAAATTGAGCGTGTCAGAGGTCTGAAACGTCAGCTGGTAGCCAAACGCGATGACCGCGTAAATCATGCCCAGCGCGACACCGCTGTAGACAAGTTGAAGCAAGATTTCCATAACCCAAGCACCTCTAAAGCACGTAATAAAAAAACACGCTCATAAACACCCCAAATTCCACCCAAAAAATTACCGCGCCAACTGCAGCAGCTGGCGCGGTAGTGGGGCTCAGTTCACAGCCTCTGGAAGAAGTCACTTCTTGACGGCCAGCACGCCTTTGGCATTGACATCCTTCAGGCGCACTTCAGAGGCTTTCTTGAAGTCATCAGGGTAGGCATACACAACACGCTGGCCCTTCACTTCACCAAAAATAGGGATATTGGCGGTGATGGCTTCGTGGTCTTTGGCTGTGAACGGCTTGGTGTACGTCGTCACCACGCCCTCCACAGGCGCCTTCAGGTCTTCCAACGCTGCCTTGATCTTGGGACCGTCGGTTGAGTTGGCCTGCTTGATGGCAGCCGCCAGCAGGTAGATCGAGTCGTAACCTTGCGCGGCGGACACGGGGGAATCAATGCGGGCGTTTTTAGGGTTGAAGGTTTTCAGGTAGTTGATGATGAACGCTTGGCGCTTGGGCGTGGTGGGCTCTTGCACAAAGGTTTGCGGCATACGCGCACCTTCGCCGCCAGGGCCTGCGTTGTCGATGTAGTTGGCCATAGAAAGCGTCCAGCTGCCAATCATCGGCACCTTCCAACCCAGCTTGGTCATGCCGTTGGCAATTTGTGCCAACTCGGGGCCAATGCCGTAGGTCAACACAGCTTCAGCACCGGCTTCTTTGGCTTTAAGCAGCTGTGCTGTCATGTCCACGTCCTTGATATTGAATTTCTCAACAGCAACAGCCTTGACACCCTTCAAGTTCAACGCAGCTTCCAGGTCTTGGCGACCCAGCTGGCCATAGTTGGTGGAGTCAGCGAGGATGGCGACCTTTTTAAAGCCCCGACGGCTGATAGCCTCTTCCACAATCATGGGCGCCTGGATGCTGTCGTGCGCCGCGTTGCGGAAGATATAGTTATCAGGCTGGTCGTCAAACTGGTGCGTGATCGCCGAGCCGGTGGCCACGTTGTTCATCACCGGAATCTTGGCTTCTTGGTAAAAGCGTTGTGACGCCAGCGCCACACCCGTGTTGATAAAGCCCACGGTAGCGGTGACTTTTTCTTTGTTGATCATCTCTTGTGCAATCTGCACGCCGCGCTCATTCTTGGCCTCGTCATCACGCTCGACAATTTGAAGCTGGCGGCCAATGACACCACCAGCCTTGTTGATTTCGTCCACAGCCAGCTTGACGCCATCGCGCATGCTCACGCCCATGGAGGACGAACCTCCCGTGAAGGGGCCAGACACACCGATGCGAATAGGGTCAGCAGCCATGGCCGCGCCAGCGAAGCTCAGAACAGCCGAAGCCAACGCGGCATTAAAGGCCAGTTTTGCAAAACGAATAGTCATGGGAATTCCAAGTTGAAAAAAGGGGGGGGGTTGCAATGCCATACAACTCAAGCCATGAATCTATACGACTTAGGCGAAAGTCGTCTTAGCGTATTCCGCTAGTCGAAAGCAAAGATGCACAAAAGACGCGCAAATTGCCATGAACAATTTTCAACAAGGCATGCAATAGTTTTCAAGTGACGTCCTGGTGTCACAGCAAATGCATTTTTTTCGCCTGTTCGGTCAGTTCTGCACGGAAATTCGGGTGTGCGATGCCGATCAACTCACGGGCGCGTTGCTTGGCGGATTTGCCCCGCAGCTGGGCCACACCAAATTCGGTGACGACGTAGTTGATATCGTTCTTGCTGGTGCTGACATGCGTGCCAGGAGAGAGGCTCAGCACAATACGCGAGATGGTGTCGTTCTTGGCAGTAGAGGGCAACACAATGAAGGCTTTGCCGCCACGCGAGAGGTTGGCCGCACGCACAAAATCTGACTGCCCACCCGTGCCGGAGTACGGCGCAAACCCCAGACTTTCGGAGCCACATTGCCCCAACAGGTCAATTTGCAGGGTGGCATTGATGGCAGCCAGATTGTCATTTTTCCCGGCCAGCGCGGGGGTGTTGGTGAAGTCTGCCGGGTGCATCTCCAGGCCAGGATTACGCTCCATGAAACGGTAGAGTTTTTTAGAGCCCAACCCAAAAGTAGCGACCATCTTGCCGGGCAGGTAATTCTTACGCCGGTTCGTTACAGCGCCACATTCAACCAAACTCAGAATGCCGTCGCCAATCATCTCAGTGTGGATACCCAAGTCGTGCTTTTGGGTCAACTGCATCACCACCGCATCAGGAATGCCACCATAGCCGATTTGCAACGTCGCACCATCGTCAATCAAGTCGGCAACGTACTTGCCAATCGCCTCTTGCACTGGGCCAATTTTGGGCAAACCCACCTCCAGTACCGGCTCGCTGCTTTCCACCAAAGCCGTCACTTGCGAGATGTGAACATGGCAGTTTCCGTAAGTAAACGGCACATTGGGATTGACTTCCAGCACGATAGCGCGGGCGCGGGCTACTGCGGCCATGGTGTAGTCCACCCCCAGACTGAGCGAAAAATAGCCATGCTCATCCATGGGCGAGGCCATGCTGAACACCACATCAGCGGAAATCTGCCCACGCTCAATTTGGGGTGGGATTTCTGAAAAGTAATTGGGAATGAAATCCACCCAACCCTCTTGCCCGCCGGCCCGCGAAGCCCCACCGTAAAAGAAGGCCACGTGGCGTACGTTATCGACTGTTTCGGGGTCAAAGTACGCGTATTTGCGCATCGCCAAAATCTGGCCCACTTTGACATCCTGAAAATCGCGGCGCTGGTCAGACAGCGCAGTCAACAAAGCGGGGGGCTCGCCAACACCGGTAGGCACAATGATGAAATCGCCATTGCGAACATGGCACACCGCCTCGGTGGCAGGCATGCGTTTTTGCAAGTACAGGGTCTTAATCGACATACAGTGTCTCCTTTTTCGCGCTTAATAGGCGCTGTGGGCAGAATCATAAGATTGGTCGCTAACCTCAAACTTACTTGACATACTTGCACTGCACATCAGCCTACTTCAGCTCGCCCTTTCGACACCATGCCCTCTTTTACCTACAACCGACAGACACCTAGCATTCCACTGCTAGACCGCTTTTACGGTATCTTTCTTTTTGTCTGTGTTGCCATGTTGACGGTAGGTGTACCCTTTTTGTTTCACCGCAAAGCCGTCAGCGCTGTAGCCATCCTCGTCACGATGGTGGTCGTGCTGCTGGCATGGCGGATGAGCCGCCATGGGCAGCCTAAAAAATCACTTCAGTACTTTTCTATCGTCTTATGGCTCATGCTGGTTGGGTTGATCTATGGTGGTTTGCCTAACACCACGGCGGCCACAGCCATGGCTGTAGCTGTGATGCTGGCCGTGGTGGTGAGTGCGCGCGCAGGTGTGATCTTCAGTGTCACTTACATGCTGGCTTGGCTGCTGTATGTTGTCTTGCAAACGCTCAACCTGGCACCCACCCCTTACTTCCCTGGGGCGCCTTTGACGGGATGGTTTATCGGGGTTGTAGGCATCTGGCTGGTGCTGTTGCCCCTTCCTGAATTGGTGAGCAACCTGCATGCGTCTTCCTCGTTGCAACGGGCCGTGATTGAGGCCACCACCGATGGTATTTTGGTGGTCAGCAACGCTGGCAAGGTGGAAACATACAACAAGCGTTTCGTGGTCATGTGGGGCATACCCATCGCCTATGTTCAATCAGGCGACGACAGCAGTTTGCTGGGTTTTGCAGTCCAGCAACTGGCTGACCCTGCGCAGTTTTTGGACAAAGTTCGTGAACTGTATGCCCATCCCGGTCAGTCCAGTTTGGACACCCTGCGCTTCAAGGATGGCCGGGTTTTTGAGCGTCATTCGCAGCCGCAGCGCTTAGGCGAGCTGATCGTGGGCCGCGTTTGGAGCTTTCGGGATGTCACAGAGCGGGAGACGGCACAGGCTGAAATTCAGCGGCTGGCATTTCATGACACGCTGACACTGCTGCCTAACCGCCGCTTGCTGAATGACCGGCTTGAACAGATGATTCCAGCCTGCCAGCGCAGTGGCCTGCATGGCGCGCTGTTATTTCTGGACTTGGACAACTTCAAGCCCCTGAATGATGCCTATGGCCACAGCATGGGCGACCTGCTGTTGGTGGAAGTGGCGCAGCGGCTCCTCCGTGCAGTGCGTCAGATAGATACCGTTGCGCGGTTCGGTGGCGATGAATTCGTGGTGATGCTAGGTAATCTGGACATGGATGCACAAGCCGCACACCACCACGCCCGCAAAGTGGCCGAGAAAATTCGCCATGAGCTGGCACAACCCTACCATTTGACTCTGCCCCACACCGCCAGTGCTGACACGCAGGTCTGCCACCACTGCACCTCCAGCATTGGCGTCGCCATGTTTCCCACGAAACAAATGACAGCCGATGATGCACTCAAACAAGCGGACATGGCGATGTACCAGGCCAAAGACTTGGGGCGCAATGCGGTGCATTTTTATGAAAATGAAGTGCTGGAGGTTTGAGACACCCTAGTCCACTTTCGCACCCGCCAAAAACCAAGCCCCAATCAGCGCCCGTTCGTCATCGGTGATGGCGGTAGCGTTGTTCATGGGCATGATTTTTGTCACCACCACCTGCTGGTACACGGCTTGCGTGTGCTGCTTGACACCCTCCGCAGAATCGAGGCGCACGTTCTTCATCTGCACCTGTTCGCCATGGCACAGGTAACAACGCTGGGCCAGCACCGCTTTCACTTGCTGATAGCCAATAGGGGCTTTTACGCTTTCTGCATCGGCTTTTTCAGCTACTTTTTTAGGAGCAACAGAAACGGGACGCAAGACATAGATGAGTGCGGCGATGATGGCTACACCAACCAGCGCATAGGGTAACGGATTGCCACGCTTGCCTAATTTCCAGCTGTGACGCAGCACAAAGAACTGGCGAATCAGCGCACCGCCCAACATCATGAAAATCAGGATCACCCAGTTGTTCGGGTTCGTGTAAGTAAAGCTGTAGTGGTTGCTCAGCATCGAGAAAATCACCGGCAAGGTGAAGTAGGTGTTGTGAACGCTGCGCTGTTTGCCACGCACGCCGTGTACGGGATCAACCGGCTGGCCAGCACGCAGGGCCGCCACGTTTTTGCGCTGGCCGGGGATAATCCAAAAGAACACATTGGCGCTCATGGTGGTGGCCAGCATGGCGCCCACCAGCAAAAAGGCGGCACGCCCGGCAAACCAGTGGCAGGCCAACCACGAGGCCACGCAGACCAGCACGGCGACCAGCGCACCAACCGTCGCATCGCCATTTTTGCCTTTGCCAAAGAGCTGGCAGATACCGTCGTACAGCACCCAGAACACCGCCAAGAAAGCCACCGCTACGCTGATGGCTGCACCAGGCGACCAGGCCATCAGGCTTTTGTCGATCAGATAGGTGCTGGCGTTCCACAGGTAAGAGACGGTAAACAGCGCAAAGCCCGTGATCCAAGTGGTGTAGCTTTCCCAGTATGACCAGTGCAAGTGGTCAGGTAGCACCTTGGGGGCAACGAGGTATTTTTGGGCGTTGTAAAACCCACCACCGTGAACAGCCCACTGCTCGCCGCCGACGCCTTTGTCCTGGGATTCTTTGTCGATGGGTGGCTCCAGGCTGTTGTCGAGCATCACAAAATAAAGCGATGCCCCCACCCAGGCCATGGCTGTGATGACGTGTACCCAGCGCAACAAGAGGTTGGCCCAGTCGAGGATGTAACTTTCCATTCAGGTATTCCTTGGGCCGCCCGGAAGGCAGCTTAATGTGTCAATATCGTCAAATCGTATGCGCAAAGTGTATACAAAATTTATGCCAACAGCGTTGTCCAACTTATCCCAATGCCGATGCACATTGCAAGAGTTGCGCCGCCACGGCGACGGCAATCACTTCAGGCTGTTTGCCCTCTATGCGAGGAATGCCTATCGGGCAGGTGACTTGCGTCAATTCTTCAGCACTGAAGCCCCGTGCTGCTAAACGGTGCCTGAAAGTGGCCCATTTGGTGCGGCTGCCGATGAGACCGATAAAAGGCAGATCGTTGTCTACCCGCTTACGGTGCAAACAGGCAGCCACCACGTCCAAATCTTCAGCATGGCTGAAGCTCATGATGAGGACATGCGAGCCGGGCGTGAGGGTGTTGACAGCGTACTGCACCGGGTGTGAATGCTCGCTTTGCACATTGGGAGGCAAGGTGGCAGGAAAAATCTCGTCGCGGCTGTCAATCCAGCGCACTGAAAAAGGCAACACCCCCAGCACCTGCACCAGCGCTTTGCCGACATGCCCTCCACCGAAGAGCGCGACAGATGTGTGCTTTGGCTGCAAACGCATGCGCAAAACGGCAGCGTCGTCTACGGTGACGCACTCGAAACTCAAATGCACCACACCGCCGCAACACTGCCCTAAGCTGGGGCCCAAGGCAAATCGGCGCAACGAAGGGTTTAAGGGATTTGCAGCTGACGCGTCAGAAGACAGCAACATCGCTCGTGCCTGAGCAATAGCCTCAAACTCAAAATGACCTCCACCCAGGGTGTTGACCTCGCAGCCCACAAAAACGGCCATCCACGCACCCTGTTCGCGAGGGGCAGAGCCTTCGGTACGGGCCACCGTGACCAACACCGCAGGCGCTTGCGCCAACTGCGCCATAAAGGTGTCCAGCAGATTAACCATGTGTGTGATTGAGAGCATCGTTTAAATTCAGACAAAATCTGCGCCAAAACCTGTTTTAAGAAGAGCCTCTAATGCCCCCCATTTTTGCCCCCCTGCTGCGCTGCTCACACCCCATCCGTGATGGCTTGGTGCATTACGGCCTGTTGATAGGCTTGGCGACTGCTTCGTTGCTGCTGGCGGGCTGCCAAAGCACGCCCTTGCCGCCCTACCAGCCCAGTACACCAGGCTCACCGTCAACACCATCTGGCACCAATACCACGCCCGCCAATCCCAACGCTCCTCGCACGGCGCCGCAACCCTCTTACGCGGGAACACCGCGTGACTACAGACGCGATGGGGCACAACACCTGTACAGCCTGAATGCCCATCGTATCTACAAAGGCAAATTGCCGCCCATGCTGTATGCCGTGGGCGTGCTGGAAACCGAGCTTGACAGCCGGGGACAGGTGATTCGCACCCACTGGCTGCGCGCGCCCAAGCACGCACCGGAAGTCATCACTGAAATTGAAAATACCGTGCGTAACGCCTCGCCTTTCCCTGCCCCTGCACGTCTGGGCCGTATGACATACACCGACACGTGGCTGTGGGATGAGAGTGGACGCTTTCAACTCGACACGCTAACGGAAGGACAAGAATAGTTCAAGCGCCTGTTAACTGCCCCGGTAGGTCGAGTAACTCCAAGGGCTGACCAGCAAAGGCACGTGGTAATGCTGGTCCGTATGGGCAACGCCAAAATCCAGGGTGACGCGGTTTAAAAAATGAGGCTCCGGCAGCACCACACCGCAGGCTTTGAAATAACCAGCCACGTCAAACACCAGCCGGTAGGTGCCGATCTGAAGCGTGGTGTTGTCGTACAGCGGCGTATCGCTGCGGCCATCGGCGTTCAGCACAAAATGGCGAACCAACGTGGCAACATCGTCCACTGTGGTGTAGAGCGAAACGGCCATGCCAGCGGCTGGCCCGCCGTGCATGGTGTCGAGGACATGTGTGGAAAGGCCCATGCGGTAGCTCCTTGTAGGTTGATATAGCTCGATACAGCTTGAAAATTGTTCTTAAGAACTTTTGACGGGTGGTAAATCACCATAAAGTGTATACACTTTATCCTTCGCATCGCCTTTTCTAGCCTTTTCTATTCACCCCCTCTTCCTACATGGGTCTGCTGCCTGCATGGAATCTTCCACCACCCTGTCGATTGTCGAAGCGTTGACCAAAGCGATTGCCGAGCGGCGCCTGCAACCTGGCACCAAATTGGCGGAACAAAAGCTGGCAACCCATTTTGGGGTGTCACGCACTCTGGTGAGGCAAGCTTTGTACCAACTGGCACAAAACCGGCTGGTCAAGCTGGAACCTGCACGGGGCGCGTTTGTATCGGCACCCTCTGCGCAAGAGGCCAAGCAGGTGTTTGCCGTGCGTCGCATGCTGGAAGCCGAGATGGCCCGTGCCTTCATCGACGTCCAAACCCCTGCCAAGCTCAAAGCGCTGCGCGCCCATGTGGCCCAAGAAAAAGCTGCTCTGATATCCAAAACGGTAGCTGGTCGCAATGAATTGCTGAGCGATTTCCATGTGCGCATGGCCGAATTGTTGGGCAATGAAGTACTGGCGCAGTTGCTGGGCGAGTTGATTTCCCGCTGTGCCCTCATCACCCTGATGTACCAAACCGACAAGCACGCGGCCCACAATGCCGATGAGCACGAAGCCATCGTCAAAGCCCTGAGCGAGCGCAACGCAGATGAAGCCGTTCGCTTGATGACGGAACACTTGGAACATGTGGAACAGAACCTGGCGTTCGACCAGATCCGGCCTGTTCCCACCCTGGCTATGGCGCTGGCATGAATCCAGCGTCGCCCATGAAACACAACCTTATACCGTTGCCTCACAACGCTACCCCATAACGCCGCCATGATTTACGACACCACCCTTCCCTACCCCCGCGATCTCGCGGGTTACGGTGCTCAACCGCCCCACGCGCAGTGGCCGGGACGGGCCCGTATCGCGGTGCAGTTTGTGCTGAACTTTGAGGAAGGTGGCGAAAACTGCGAACTGCATGGTGACCCGCATTCCGAAACTTTTTTGTCCGAACTGGTAACAGCGCAAGCCTATGAAAACCGACACATGACGATGGAGTCGATGTACGAATACGGCTCGCGCGCTGGCGTGTGGCGCATATTGCGCGAATTTGAAAACCGCAAACTGCCACTCACCATTTTTGGCGTGGCACAGGCGCTGGAGCGTTGCCCCGACATCACGCAGGCCTTTATGGCACTGGGCCATGAAATCGTCTGCCACGGCTTCAAATGGATCCACTACCAAAACCTGCCTGAAGCCACCGAGCGCCGTCACATCGGCATCGCCAGCACCATCCTGAAAGATATTACTCAAGGCGCATGGCCGCTAGGCTGGTACACCGGGCGTGACAGCCCCAATACCCGCAAGCTGGTTGCCGAACACGGCGGCTACGAGTACGACAGCGATTACTACGGTGACGATTTGCCGTTCTGGATGCGCATCGCCAAATCAGACGGCACGGTGGTACCACACCTGGTGGTGCCCTATGCGCTGGACACCAACGACATGCGCTTTGTGCAAACCCAAGGTTTCAACACCGGTGAGCACTTCTTCAACTACCTGCGCGACAGCTTTGACACCCTTTATGCCGAAGGTGACCCCGCAGGACTGAACCGCCCCAAGATGATGAGCGTGGGCATGCACTGCCGCTTGCTGGGCAAGCCAGGACGCATTGGTGCATTGAAACGCTTTTTAGACTACATCCAAAGCCATAACGGTGTGTGGATTCCGCGCCGCATCGAGATCGCCCGGCATTGGAAAGCCACCCATCCCTACCCCCTGACCTCCCCCGATTAAGGAGCCTTCATGACGCTTCCTGTGCCACTCACCCTAGACCGACTCAATGCAGCCTCCGCGACCGTTGCCGCCCAGCTGCTGAACGGTCTGTACGAGCATTCCCCCTGGATCGCCGAAGCAGCCTTGTCGGCCCGCCCGTTCACCTCGCTGCCCCACCTCAAGCATGTGATGACGCAAGTTCTGGAGGCAGCAGGGCGCGACAAACAAATCGCGCTGATCTGTGCCCACCCCGAGCTGGCCGGTAAAGCGATGGTGACAAACACGCTGACCGCAGAATCCACCCACGAGCAAAGCCAAGCGGGCCTCACGCAGTGCACACCTGCTGAGCTGGCCCACATCCAGGCGTTGAACACCGCCTATGGCGAAAAATTCGGATTCCCCTTTGTACTGGCCGTGCGCGGCCCGCGCGGCACAGGCCTCAGCAAGCAGCAGATCATCACCACCTTCGAGCGTCGTCTGGGCCACCACCCGGACTTCGAGCTGAAGGAGTGCCTGCGCAACATCCACCGCATCGTCGAGATTCGCCTGAACGACAAGTTTGGCATATCGCCCGACCTGGGCCATGCCGTGTGGGATTGGCAAGAGCGCCTAGCCCTGCACAGTGATCCTGGCTATGCAGAAAAAGGACAGCTCACCGTCACCTATCTGACCGACGCCCACCGCGCCTGCGCAGCAATGCTGCAGCGCGAAATGCTGAAATGCGGCTTTGACCATGTGCATACCGACGCGGTAGGCAACGTGGTGGGACGCTATGACGCGGATACGGTCAAATACCCCCACGCCAAAACGCTATTGACCGGCTCCCATTACGACACGGTGCGTAACGGTGGCAAGTACGACGGGCGCTTAGGGATCTTCGTGCCCATGGCCTGCGTGCGTGAACTGCACAAAGCGGGTAAGCGCTTGCCCTTTCACTTCGAGGTGATTGGCTTTGCCGAAGAAGAAGGCCAGCGCTACAAAGCCACCTTCCTCGGGTCTGGCGCGCTGGTGGGCGATTTCAAACCCGAATGGTTGGATCAAAAAGACGCCGATGGCATCCCCATGCGCGAGGCCATGGCCCACGCTGGGCTGTGCCTGGACGACATTCCCGCCCTGCGCCGCAACACTGCTGACTACCTGGGCTTTATCGAAGTCCATATCGAGCAAGGCCCGGTACTGAATGAGCTGGACATTCCGCTGGGCATCGTCACCTCGATCAACGGCAGCGTGCGTTACCTGGGCACCGTCACCGGCATGGCCAGCCACGCAGGCACCACCCCCATGAACAGCCGCCGCGACGCTGCGACCGCCGTCGCCGAACTGGCGCTGTACGTCGAATACCGCGCCAGCCTTGACGGTGACTCGGTAGGCACCATCGGCCTGTTGAACGTGCCCAATGGCTCCATCAACGTGGTGCCTGGCCAGTGCCATTTCAGTCTGGATTTGCGTGCCCCCACCGATGCACAGCGCGATGCCTTGGTGGCAGATGTGCTGGCACAACTCACCGCGATCAGCGAGCGCCGTGGCATCACCGTGGCCTTGGAAGAAACCATGCGTGCCGCCGCCGCCCCCAGTGCCGCCGCATGGCAACAACGCTGGGAACGCGCCGTGAATGACTTGGGCGTACCCCTGTTCCGCATGCCCAGCGGCGCGGGCCATGACGCCATGAAACTGCATGACATCATGCCCCAAGCCATGCTGTTTGTGCGTGGTCAAAATGCAGGCATCAGCCACAACCCGCTGGAATCCACTACCAGCGACGACATGCAGCTGGCCATTGAAGCCACCACGCTGCTGCTCCACCACCTTGCCGAAGAACTGACATGACTGCAACCTCTCTCAATGACACGCCGCTCGACACCCAAATCGACAGCTGGATTGACGCCCACTTCGACGAGCAAGTGCGCTTCCTGCAAGAACTGGTGCGCGTTCCCACAGATACCCCTCCCGGCAATAACGCACCTCACGCCGAACGTACTGCCGACTTGATTCAGGCCTTTGGCTTTGAAGCCGAAAAATACCCTGTTCCGGCTGACGAGGTCAAAGCCTACGGGATGGAAAGCATCACCAACCTGATCGTGCGCCGCCGCTACAGTGAAGACGGTTTGACTATTGCCCTCAATGCCCATGGCGACGTGGTGCCTCCAGGAGAAGGCTGGACGTATCCCCCGTACGGCGCAGAGATTGCAGACGGCAAGCTCTATGGCCGCGCCACAGCGGTAAGCAAGTCTGATTTTTCCTCTTTTACCTTCGCCGTGCGGGCGCTGGAATCCTTGAACACACCGCTCAAAGGTGGTGTGGAACTGCATTTCACTTATGACGAAGAGTTTGGCGGCGAAAAAGGTCCAGGCTGGTTGCTGGCCCAGGGCCTCACCAAGCCCGATTTGATGATCGCCGCAGGCTTCAGCTACCAAGTCGTCACCGCGCACAACGGCTGCCTGCAAATGGAGGTTACTGTCCACGGCAAGATGGCCCACGCCGCCATTCCACACACCGGTGTGGACGCGCTGCAAGGGGCGGTGCATATCTTGAACGCCCTGTACGCCCAAAACACGCTCTACCAAGACATCACCTCACAGGTCGCGGGCATCAGCCATCCCTACCTGAATGTGGGGCGCATCGAAGGTGGCACCAATACCAATGTGGTGCCCGGTACCGTCGCCTTCAAACTCGACCGCCGCATGATCCCCGAGGAAAACCCAACCGTGGTGGAGGCCGATATTCGCCGGGTGATTGCCGATGCCGCAGCAGCGTTCAACACCCTCGGAGGGCATGAGGGAAATCCCATCACCATCGACATCAAACGCCTGCTGCTCGCCCGCTCCATGCAGCCCTTGCCCGGCAACAAACCGCTGGTGGACGCGGTGCAAAAACACGCCTTGCAGGTGTTTGGCGAACACATGCCAGTAGAAGGTACCCCTCTTTACACCGATGTGCGCCTGTACGCGGAACGTGGCATCCCCGGCATCATCTACGGCGCCGGGCCACGCACCGTGCTCGAATCACACGCCAAACGCGCCGATGAGCGACTGGATTTGGAAGACCTGCGGCGGGCGACCAAGGTGATTGCGCGTACGCTGTTGGATTTGCTGCAATAACGAGAAACCTCAATGTCCACTCAACGGCCCACCACCCTGCCTCAAACAGGCCTCCAGCTTCGTACCCTTGTCACGCCGACAGGCGTACTGGAACTCTCGCTGTCAGACGAACCCTTCCCCAAACCCGCGCCTGACGAGGTGGTGATCCGCATTGAAGCCGCACCGATCAACCCGTCCGATATCGGCCTGCTGTTTGGCACAGCTGATCTCACCTCAGCTCAGGTGTCGGGTACGGCAAGCCACCCCACTGTTACCGCGCGTATTCCTGAAGCGTTGATGGCCGCCATGGCAGGTCGTTTGGGCCAATCGCTGCCCGCAGGCAACGAAGGGGCAGGTGTGGTCATTGCCGCAGGCACCTCCGCCGCAGCGCAAGCGCTGATGGGTAAAACCGTGGCAGCGTTAGGAGGAGCCATGTACGCGCAGTACCGCAGCGTCAAGCTCGACATGTGCCTGGTGTTGCCTGAAGGCACCACGCCCGCCGAGGGGGCATCCAGCTTCGTCAACCCATTGACCGCACTGGGCATGGTCGAGACCATGCGAAGTGAAGGCCACACTGCGCTGGTACACACCGCAGCAGCCTCCAATCTTGGCCAGATGCTGCATAAACTCTGCCTGAAGGACAACATTTCCCTGGTCAACATCGTGCGTAAGCCCGAGCAAGCCGCTTTGCTGCGCGCCCTCGGTGCCGTGCATGTCTGCGACGCCAACGCGCCCACCTTCATGGAAGACCTGACACAAGCTCTGGTGACCACCGGTGCCACTCTCGCCTTTGACGCGACCGGCGGCGGCAAGCTGGCCGGGCAAATCCTGAGCGCAATGGAAATGGCCCTCAACCGTACCGCCAAGGAGTACAGCCGTTACGGATCAACCACCCACAAACAGGTTTACCTCTACGGTGGCCTGGATACCCGCCCTACCGAATTTCAAAGAAACTTCGGCATGGCCTGGGGCATGGGCGGTTGGCTGATGTTTCCGTTTCTGCAACGTATCGGCCCTGTAGCGGTCCAAGCCCTGAAGGAGCGGGTAGCGGCAGAACTCCACACCACGTTTGCCAGTAGCTATGCGCATGAAATATCGCTAACCGGCATGTTGCAACTGGAAACCATGGCGACATACGGACAACGCGCGACAGGAACCAAGGCCTTGGTGAATCCGAACAGCAAGTTGATGGCCTAGCTGACGCCCCATCCACATCATTCCACATCATTCATGGATGGTATGGTCAGCCCATGAAAACACAAATTGATCATTTAGTCGTCGTTGCACAAACACTGGAACTGGGCGTGCAATGGTGCGAAGCCACCTTGGGCGTCACGCCAGGCCCGGGCGGGGAACATGCGCTGTATGGCACGCACAACCGCTTATTCAAAATCGCAACCCCTGCAAATCCACTGGCATATCTGGAAATTATTGCTATCAATCCAGGAGCTACTCGTGCCACCACAGCGCCCGCCAAGCGCTGGTTTGACATGGACGATGAGGCACTACAGGCGGCGGTAGCTACCGAGCCACGCTTGGTGCATTTTGTGGCGAACACCAGCGACATCCAAGCAGCAAGCACGGCCTTGACGGCACTGGACATCGACCGTGGCCCAGCCATCACCGCCAACCGCCACTCGCGCAAAGGCTTGCTGCAATGGCAAATCACCGTACGCGCAGATGGTCAACGGCTGTTCAATGGTGCCCTTCCCACCTTGATCCAATGGGGCAAGCCGGACGAGGCAGAACCTTTGCGCCTGCATCCCAGAAACAGCCTGCCGCGCTCAGGCATTTCGCTGCAAGGCATCACGGTCACACACCCCAGAGCAGATCTGCTGCAAGCGGCTTACGCAGCCGTCGGGCTCACGGGTATTGCCATCGAAACAGGCCCGGCCAACATCACCGCCACCCTGCACACGCGCCAAGGCGTGGTCACGTTGAACAGCTACGGGGTTTAAACGTACCGGCTAATCAACTTGGTGCGGGTTCACGCAAAAACGACGACAACGGCGGGTTTACCCCGCTAAGCAAGCCTCCTGATTTGCACCAAAATCTGTCAAAGTGTATACAAAACTTGTGCGCAGTTTGGCACACAATGTGCATACTGTTTTGCAGCTTTTTACCATTCATGCCTATTGTGGCTGCGATGCGTGGCTGTGATGCAACCCTCTTTTCAGGAGTTACTTGATGTCTACCGTTCACCCCGTTGACGAACGCTTGCCCACGGGCAAACTCGCCGCTTTAGGCCTGCAGCATGTGATGGTGATGTACGCCGGTGCCGTCGCCGTGCCGCTCATCGTGGGGCGGGCGCTTAAGCTATCGCCGGAACAAGTGTCCATGCTGATCTCAGCCGATTTGTTTTGCTGCGGCATTGCCACCTTGATCCAATCATGGGGTGCCACGCAGTGGTTTGGCATCCGCTTGCCGGTCATGATGGGCGTGACGTTCGCTTCTGTGGCACCGATGCTCGCCATTGCCAATACCTCCCCTGGTGTGGTGGGCGCACAGCTGATCTTCGGCTCCATCATTGGGGCAGGCATTGTCTCCATCCTGATTGCACCGCTGGTGAGTCGTCTGCTGCGTTTCTTTCCGCCCGTGGTCACAGGCACCATCATCGCGGTGATCGGCATCAGTCTGATGCGCATCGGCATCAACTGGATTTTTGGCAACCCGTTTGGCCCCACTGCGCCGAACACAGTGAACCCCGAACACAGCAAATGGCTGGCCGATGTAGCGGCCCTCAGCGCTTCCGGCGTGCCTGCCGTCCCCAAAGGACTTGCCATCGTTGGCTCGGTACCTAACCCCAAGTACGCGCCACTGGACGGTATTTTTGTGTCGTCCGTGGTACTGGTATCGATTTTGTTGATTGCCAAGTACGCCAAGGGCTTTATCAGCAACATTTCAGTGCTGCTGGGCATTTTGATTGGCAGCCTGGTGGCCATCGCGATGGGCATGATGACCTTTGAAAAAGTCGGTAAAGCGGCGTGGTTCGATCTGGTGCTGCCCCTGCAATTCGGTATGCCCCAGTTTGACCCGATCTTGATTCTGACCATGAGCTTGGTGATGATCGTCGTGATGATCGAGTCCACCGGTATGTTCTTGGCCTTGGGTGACATGACCGAGCGCAAGATTACACAAGCTGATTTGTCCCGTGGTCTGCGCACCGATGGCCTGGGCACACTGATTGGCGGGCTGTTCAACACCTTCCCCTACACCAGCTTTTCGCAAAACGTGGGCTTGGTGGGCGTTACCGGCGTGCGCAGCCGCTTTGTCTGCGTGGCGGGCGGCATCATCATGGTGGTGCTGGGCCTGCTGCCCAAAATGGCGGCGCTGGTGGAATCCCTGCCCACCGTGGTGCTGGGTGGAGCAGGATTGGTGATGTTCGGCATGGTGGCTGCCACGGGTATCCGGATCCTGGCTGCAGTGGATTTCAAAAACAACAAGCACAACGGCTTTGTGGTGGCCGTATCGATTGGCATTGGCATGATTCCGCTGATTGCGCCCAACTTCAAACAGTGGATGCCGCACGGCCTGCACCCGCTGATTGAGTCGGGGATCTTGCTGGCATCGATTGCAGCCGTGGCGTTGAACTTGTTTTTTAACGGGGCATCAGCCAGCAGTTTTGAGGAAACCATTGCTGCTGCAAAACAGGCAGACGGGGCGCATTAATGGCCTTGATTGGGGGCAAGGGTTTCGCATCGGTTAGGCAGCCATCAGGCATCACCACCGTACATTTACGCATAAAACTGCGCTGGTTTTTGGGGTAGCCTGTGGGGCCTGATTCTGCACAATAACTGGAGATTTTGATGAGCAGCCAACCCCTGTCCCCCGCTGAAGAATCCTTGCGCGACGCAGCCCGCGAATACCACTGCACCCCCACCAAGGGAAAAATCTCGGTCAACGCGACCAAGCCACTGTCCAACCAGCGCGACCTGTCGCTGGCCTACTCCCCTGGCGTGGCCTACCCCTGCCTGGACATCCAGCGCGACCCGTCCCTGGCGGCCGAATACACCTCGCGCGGCAACCTGGTCGGCGTGATCACCAACGGCACGGCCGTGCTGGGCCTGGGCAACATCGGCCCGCTGGCCTCCAAGCCGGTGATGGAAGGCAAGGGTTGTTTGTTCAAGAAATTCGCCGGTATCGATGTGTTCGACATCGAACTGGCCGAGAACGACCCCGACAAGCTGGTGGACATCATTGCCGCCATGGAACCCACCCTGGGCGGCGTGAACCTGGAAGACATCAAAGCGCCCGAATGCTTCTACATCGAGCAAAAGCTGCGCGAACGCATGAACATCCCTGTGTTCCACGACGACCAGCACGGCACGGCCATCATCTCGTCCGCCGCCCTGCTCAACGGCCTGGAGCTGGTGGGCAAGAAGATCGAAGACGTGAAGGTGGCGGTATCGGGTGCCGGAGCCGCAGCCATCGCCTGCCTGGACGTGATGGTCGGCCTGGCGTGCAGCGCAAAAACATCTTCGCCTGCGACTCCAAGGGCATCATCTACCAGGGCCGCCCCGGTGGTTTTGACGCATCCAAAGAGCGCTACGCCCAAGACACCTCGGCCCGCACGCTGGCCGACGCGGTCAACAACGCCGACGTGTTTTTGGGTTGCTCTGCCGCCGGTGTGCTGACCGCCGAGATGGTCAAGACCATGGCCGCCAAGCCCATCATCCTGGCGCTGGCCAACCCCGAGCCCGAAATCCGCCCCGAACTGGCCAAGGCCGTGCGCCCGGATTGCATCATCGCCACTGGCCGCTCGGACTACCCGAACCAGGTCAACAACGTCCTCTGTTTCCCGTACATCTTCCGCGGCGCACTCGACTGCGGTGCAACCAAGATCACCGAAGCCATGAAGCTGGCCTGCGTGCGCCAGATTGCCGACCTGGCCAAGGCCGACATCAGCGAAGAAGTGGCCAGCGCTTATGCAGGCAAAGAACTGTCGTTCGGGCAGGACTACATCATCCCCACGCCATTCGACTCGCGCCTGATTTTGCGCATCGCCCCAGCTGTCGCCAAAGCCGCGCAAGAGTCCGGCGTGGCAACCCGCCCCATCGCTGATCTGGAAGCCTACCGCCAGCACCTGACACGCTTTGTCTACCAGACCGGCATGATCATGCGCCCCGTGTTTGAGACCGCCAAAGCCGCCACCGCCAAGCGCGTGGCCTACGCTGAAGGCGAAGACGACCGTGTTCTGCGCGCGGTTCAGCTGGTGGTGGACGACAAACTCGCTCACCCGATTTTGATTGGCCGCCCTGCGGTGATCGAAGCCCGCATCGCCAAAGCGGGCCTGCGCATCAAGCTCGGCGTTGATGTGGAATGCGTCAACCCCGAAGATGACCCGCGCTTCCGCCAGTACTGGGAAACCTACCACCGCATCATGGGCCGCGATGGCGTGACCCAAGAGACCGCCAAATCCATGGTGCGCCGCTCGAACACGCTGATTGGCAGTTTGATGCTGCACTTGGGCGATGCCGATGCGTTGCTGTGCGGCTTGGTCGGTCAGTTTGACGCGCACTTGAAGCATGTGCAAGACGTGGTGGGCCGTGCCAAGGGCTCCACCGGCCTCGCCACCTTGAACGCCATCCTGACGGAAAAGCAAACCCTGTTCATCGCAGACACCTACGTCAACGAAAGCCCCGACGCCGAGTTGCTCGCCAGCATCGCCGTGATGGCCGCTGACGAGGTACGCCGCTTTGGTTTGCCACCCAAGGTCGCGTTTTTGTCGCACTCGAACTACGGCTCAAGCAGCCGTACCAGCGCCAAAAAGATGCGCCTGGCCCGCGACCTGTTCGCCCGCATGGCACCCGATGTGGAATGCGACGGCGAACTGCAAGGCGACTCAGCCTTATCAGAAGAAGTCCGTACCGCCAGCCTGTCGGACAGCACGCTGACGGGTGAGGCCAACATCCTGATTTGCCCCAACCTGGACAGCGCCAACATCCTCTTCAACGTACTCAAAATCACCGATGGTCACGGCGTGACGATTGGGCCGATTTTGCTGGGTGCAGCCGCATCGGCGCACATCCTGACACCCTCGGCTACCGTGCGCCGCGTGGTGAACATGACGGCACTGGCCGTGGCTGATGCGGTGGCTAAACGAAAGTAATTTTCATATGAATTAAGCTGCCAGCGCTTTCTCAGTGGGCGTGGGCAGCTATTTTTTCGATAGCAATTTGCAGTCATGTGGCACTGCTGAATACGGCTGCACCGGCTCACACCGTTACGCCCAAACACGGGGCCTCACCACTTGCGCCCCCGGCTGCCCCGCACCCCCAGCAGCCCCATCAAGCCCACCAGCAACAGCAAGCTCCACTCGCTCAACGTGGGTACGTTCGTCACACCCCCGGCACCAATGGGGCCGACAGGCACGCCGGGGCCACCGGGGTCGGCGATGAAACCGGCCCGTGCATCACTGTCACCCGCGCCGCCATCGGTGATGCTGAACGTGATCTGGTTGCCACTGATGGTGGCCGCAAACACATACCAGTGCGGCGTGGCATTGCCCGGCTCGCTACCGTATTTGTAGTACTGCGTGCCCGCTGGCAGGGCTTGCGGGTAGGTCAGCGTGAAGTTCAGGGTGCTGGCCGCACCGCAATCCGTGGTGGTAAAGGCAAACACGCCGTGCGGCATCGTCACGCCCGCAGGTGGGCTGGCAGGGGCGGCCTGAAACTGCGACGTGGCGTAGGCACAACCCGCACCACCCCCCGTGAAGCTGGCCGTCTCGCTGCCTGTGCTGGTGGCCGTGGCGGCGGTATAGCTCTTGGACGAAGCCAGGGAATCAAAAGGGGCAAAAGACTGTCCGCTTCGCACGAGGCGAACATAGAAGGAATACGTCTTGTTGTCGGCGTAGGAGTAGCCGCTGACGAAGTTGACGAACCACGCGCTACTCGGGAAAGGCGCATAAGTAGTGGATGACCAGAATGCATCCGAAGGCGTGGCAGGAAAGGCCGTGCTGTCGATGGCGGGGCTGTTGGTGGCGAGATTGACCAGCGATTCCAGCTCGTTCTTGTTGGGCACGCGCCAATCGTTAAAGCCCTTGTAGCTGATGGCGTTGGCCGCTGTGGCTCTGGTCAGTGCATTGGCCCACGTGCCGTAAAACGCGGTGCCTGTGGCACAGGTGCTGCCACCAAGGCCATAGGCGCATTGGTCCCAGACCAGAGGGTGGTGCTGTCGGTCACGGTGCCATTGCCTGCATTGACGCTGAGTGCCGCCCCCGCAGGCAGAGGCAGAGTCAATCCGAGACTGAAAACCAAGGCGGCAGTAGCAGCAAGGCGTTGACCGTGGTGGGTAGGCAAGGGCAGGGGAATAGGCTGAGGAATAGGCAGGGGCAGGGGAACAGAGGGCTTCATGGCTCAGGCTTTCGAAGGTGGGGGCGTGAAGAGAAAAGACGGGCGAGAGAGGGAATTCACAGCGGAGGCTGAAAACCACACCGCTGTCAGCGTGCGTTGTTTAAAGCCGGTTTTAAAGTGCCCGGTTTGGCTGACCACTTGGTGGGCCATACCGCGCAACTTGAGGCACTGGCGCAGCAGCGGCAAAGCGGCCAAGGGCCACTCGGTACACGGCCCCAGGCTGGGGCGCTGCACCGTGCGGCCTTTGGGCAAACCCACTGGGCAAGGCCCTGCGAGCATCCAGTTTTTACCCACCTGCATCAAAATGCAGGTGCTGGGGTAGCGGGCGGCAAAGTAGGCATGCTGGTCAACCAAGTTGCTGACCTCACGGGGCGACCAGCGCACCGCCTGCAGGCGAGGGCTGTGCTTGGACAGGGCAAACAACTGCGCCAGCCACGGGTGCCGCGCCTGCGTGCGCTGCCACAGGCGTTGGCTGTCGGCATGGCGCAAATGGGCGGTGTAGCTGCTGAGCTGAGCACGCAGGGCTTCCCGGGCGACTGGGGGCAACTCAATGGCATGGCCGCGCACATGCAGTCGCTCAAAGCCGCGCAAGCAAGTTTGCAGGCGTTTAACGACACGACGGCGGGCCAGGCGGTAAAAAGGCCGTGTGACGTAGCCTAAAAAATCAGTGCCTTGCTGCAAAGCATGCGGCTCAGCCAGCGCTTTGAGCCGCAGCCCCAGCCGCTCAGCCAAAAAAGCCACGATCTGCCCACGCCACACCTGCAGTTGCGCCGGGTCGGTGTGCAGCAGCACAAAATCATCCACATAGCGCACGTACCAGCGGGCTTTGAGCTGGTGTTTGACGAACTGGTCCAGCTCGTTCAGGTAGACGTTGGCAAAAAACTGGCTGGTCAGGTTACCAATGGGCAGGCCCACGCCCGCCCCTTGGGCACCCAGGCGCTTGTGAGGCGGCACCTGCTCAAAAATACGGGCGCTGCCCCGGCGACGCACGCCCACGGTAGGGTCCACCGTCAGCAGGGCGCGGCAATGGGTTTGCAGGGCAGCAGCCTCGTCGCTCGCCAGCTTGCCGCCCCGAACAGCACGGCTCAGGCGGTGTTGCAGCAGGCGAAACAAAGTGGGGCGGTGGATGCTGTTGAAGAAGTTGGCAATGTCGAGTTGCAGCGCATAAGCCGTCTGTGTACCGCCCGCGCTGGCTTGGCGCATGAAGCCTTGCAGGCGGTCTACAGCAGCGTGGGTGCCTTTGTTCAAGCGGTTGGCATACGAATCGTGGACGAACACCGGCTCGTAAAGGCGTGCCAAGCGCTCTACCAGCACATGGTGAACCACCCGGTCTGCAAAGGGTGCGGCGTGGATTTCGCGCAGCTTGGGGCGCGACACCACAAAGGAATAGGTGCGGGAGGGGCGCCAGCTTCTGCTGGCTAAAGCGTCTCGGCTGTGAACCAGCTTGTTGAGCAAACTGGCCTCGTAGGCCTGGGTGTCACGGGACGATCGTTTACCTTTGCGGCAGGCCCGGTAGGCCCGCCACAGGGCGTGCAGACCAAAGGGGGGCACTTGTGGTACGCCCTGGCCTGCGGGTTTGCCCGTTCGTTCACGCTCCGCTTCGCACGAGGCGAACATAGTTGGAATTCGTCTTGTTGTTGGCGTTGGTGTTGCCGTTGTTGAAGTTGACGATCCACGCGTTACTCGGGTTAGGCGCTTGGGCAGGGGGTGCCCGCTGGCGTTTGCCCCACCCTTCGGCCAATCCGAATCATCGCTCTGGCGCTTCGTGCCACGGGCAAGCCTTGCAGGCTTGTCCGCTGGCTGCACACCACCCATCCTTTCAGTAGGGTGGCGCACCTCCTCATGCCCCTTCGCCACGTTGGGCCTGGGCCCTGTGGGTGGTGGGCGGCCAGGGCGCACAGTGAACTGCGGCACGCTTCTCATCTGTCAGGCCCCCACGCTCCACCGCTTCGCGGGTCGCTACCCCCTGAGGGGACTGCGGCCTCGCTTGGCGCGGTCCAGCGCATCGGCCCAATGGGGTGGAATTCAGGCCGCACCCGACGCCGCCACCCCCCGCTCTGTTTGCCGAGGTTGACGGTGAGTTCCGTCGCCCCAGCGAATTCGTTGAAATTAGAAAAAGCTTTGGTCTCTTGGGCCAAAGTCAACAAGGTTTTCATCTCTTCCACGGCCAGCACCAGTTCGTCCAGCGCTGACCAGCGCGCTTCGCTCTGGGCATTGTTGGCACGCGCCACCAAGCGGCACAGGCGTTGGGCCAGGTGCCGCAGCTCGGTGCCCAAGGTGTATTTGTGGTAGCGCGGGAAGCGGCGCACGGCGTTTTCCAGGTGAACAGCCAAGTCCAGGGCGGCTTTCCAGACAGGCAAGTGGCGGTAATGGGCCATGGGATAAAATGTCACATTGTTAGTACAATAAAAAGAATGCAGATAAATTTCGACCCGGATAAAAACTGGCGCAATATCCGCGACAGGGCGATTTCGTTCGCGAGCGCTGCTGATTTCGATTTTTCTACGGCCAAAATTTGGCAAGACACTCGTCGCCCCTATCCTGAGATACGCTTTTTGGCGGTGGGTTACCTGGCGACACGCTTGCATGTGCTGTGTTTTTGCGACACACAACCCAGCATTCGCGTAATTAGTTTTCGTAAAGCCAACCCGCGTGAAGGAGCAAAGCATGGTTTCCCGCTTACCCGTGATTGATGAAGATGGTGAGGTGAGTGACCTCTCCGAAGTGGATGCAACACTGTTTCGTCCTGCGCATGAAGTGCTGCCCCTCAGCCTGCAAACCAGGCTGGGCATGACCCCACGGGGGCCGCAGAAAGCGCCGACCAAGGTGGCGACCACCATTCGCTTGTCGCCGGACGTGGCGCAAGCATTTAAAGCCAGTGGACGCGGCTGGCAAACCCGCATTGACGCGGCATTGAAAGACTGGCTTCGCACGCACTCGCCCGTGTAGACCGTGCAGCGGCGCAAGTGGCGGTAATGGGCCATGAGCGAAGATTCAGGAAGAGATCAAAAGGAGAAAATTACTGTCCGCTTCGCACGAGGCGAACATAGAAGGAATCCGTCTTGTCGTAGGCGCCGGAGTTGCCGTCGTCGAAGTCGACGATCCACGCGACACTCGGGTCAGGCGCATAGGTATCGCTTGTCCAATACACATAGGCCTGGGTCGCAGGAAAATAGTTCACATCAATCCTGGGCTGCGCGTAGTCCGTCAATCCGTTGTGAACGAGGCTGAGTAACTCGCGGCGCGTGGGCAGCCGCCAGCCGCTGCTGAAACCACAGCGGCTGACCGCATTGGTGGCCGTGGGCAGCGTGCTTTGGGCATAGGTCGTCCAGTCGCCCTGCCCGGTTTGCAGTGACCACACGAGGTTGGTGACGTTGTCTTTGGTGCAGGCCCAGGCGCTGCTGCTGGCTGAGTTGGCCGAGGTGTCCCCGGTGGTGGCACTGGCACAGCTGCTGCCGTCCATGCAGATTTTGCTGAAATCAAAGCCTGCGGCACCGCCGCCGGTTTTGGTGGGGGTGGCCACGTCGCGGCCAAAGCGGGCGTCCTGGCGGGGCATGGCAGAGGCGTCGCCCGTGTTGGCGGTGGCGCAAGTGGCCAGCACATTGCTGCCGTTGTCGCACTGGGTCAGCCCGGTGTCGTTGAGCAAACCGGTGGGGCCTGCGGCGTGGGCATGGCCCAGTGCCCCGGCCAGCGCGAGGGCGCAAAGCGGTGCAACAAGGCGCGAAACAGCAGGGAAGCGAAAAAGTGCGGGCATGGCAGGAGGCTCCAAAAGAGAAAAACCGCCCGCCGCTAAAAAGCGAGGGGCGGCATGGCGACCGGGGACAGGGTGGAATAACAATGCGGCGGCGGCGCACAGAGCGCCGAAAAGCGGGAACGGGAAAACTTGTGAGGGTGGCGTGTGCGGCTGCGTACCGCAGGCGAACACCCGTGCCGGGCAACGGCTAGATGGCTTGGCTTGGCTTGGCTTGGCTTGGCTTGGCTTGGCTTGGCTTGGCTTGGCTTGGCTTGGCTTGGCAAGGATGATGCGGGGAAAATCACGGAGCGATGCGTCAGTTGGGTCACATTATTTTGTCCTTGATCGTACGTTACTTTGGCGCTGCCGCTTGTGTTTGTGTTTGTGATTTATTTACATTCCAGATGGCTCTGAGGCCGAGCACAAAACCAAACCCGCGTCACCCGTGTCCACTGGCGTAAACGGCAGTTGTCAATGCTGCGTTGGCGCGTATCCAGACGGTGAACATGCGCCGCAGGTCGGGCCGATCGTCCAGAATCAGCAGGCCGTTCATGCTGGGCTTGAACTGGGCGACGATGCCCGGAACGGCGAGGATCAGGTCTGCGATGCTGGTAGCTGCCGTCCAGCGTGGGTCGCCGTTGTACCGCCGGTGTCGTCGTTGGGGCTCGGGGGTGGGGTCTGCGTCTTGGGGGGGGATGGTAGCTCAGTGTGTTGTCCAAGGGTAAATCTTGTAGCCACCAGCACCCCAAAGGCCACAAAATCCGGCACGCAAATGGTGCGCTTTCGATGCAGCAGGCACCAATATTGCTAAGTTTTCAACCAGTCTCAGATTCAGTCCCTTGCCTTGGAATCCCCATGAACAAACGCCATTGCCTCAAGGCTGCCAGTGCAGCTTTACTCGCCCTGACCGCCGCTACCTATGGCGTCACCGTACACGCCCAAACCACGCCCCTCAAGTTCCAGCTCGACTGGCGTTTTGAAGGCCCGTCTGCCCTCTTCCTGGTGCCTGCCGCCAAAGGTTATTTCAAAGACGCCAAATTGGACGTGACGATCGACGCCGGCAATGGCTCGGGTGGCACGGTCACCCGGGTGGCCTCGGGCACTTACGACATGGGGTTTGCCGATTTGGCCGCACTGATGGAGTTCCACGCCAACAACCCCGACGCACCAAACAAACCCGTGGCCGTGATGATGGTCTACAACAACACCCCCGCCTCGGTGATGGCGCTCAAGAAATCAGGCATCAAAACCCCAGCGGATTTGAGTGGAAAGAAACTGGGTGCACCGGTGTTTGACGCGGGTCGCCGCGCCTTCCCGATCTTTGCCAAGGCCAATGCGATCACCGGTGTGCAGTGGACAGCCATGGACCCGCCTTTGCGCGAAACCATGCTGGCACGCGGCGATGTGGACGCCATCACTGGCTTCACGTTCACCTCGCTCTTGAACCTGGAAGCACGTGGCGTGAAGGCTGAGGATGTGGTGGTGTTGCCCTACCCTGACTACGGCGTCAAGCTGTATGGCAACGTCATCATCGCTACGCCAAAACTCATCAAAGAAAACCCCGCAGCGGTCAAAGCCTTTTTGCAGGCGTTCGCCAAGGGCATGAAAGACGTGATCGCCAAGCCCACCGAGGCCATTGCGACGGTGAAAGCCCGAGACGGCATCATCAACGTGCCGTTAGAGACCCGCCGCTTGCAGCTGGCCATCGACACGGCCATCAACAGCAGCAGCGCACGCGCCGAAGGTTTTGGCCAAATCAACGCCCCACGCCTGTCGCTGATGGCTTCCCAGGTCTCCGACGCCTTTGCCACCAAAACCCGGGTGAATGCTGATACCGTGTGGAACGGCAGCTTTTTGCCCACCGCGGCAGAGCTGAACGTGTTGCCTGTCAAAAAATAAATACCTATGCAGACCGATGCCCATTTTGTAGATTTCAGCGATGTTTGGCTCGCCTACAACGACGAGCTGCTGGCCCAAAACCACTTTGCAGTGGAAGCCATTGACCTGAAGGTACGCCAGGGCGAGTTCATCGCCATCGTTGGTTCCTCGGGTTGTGGCAAGTCCACCTTCATGAAGCTGACAACAGGGCTGCGCATGCCCTCAAAAGGGCGAATTTTGATTGACGGCCAACCTGTGACGGGCCCGCTCAAAATCAGCGGTATGGCGTTTCAGGCACCGTCACTGCTGCCATGGCGTACCACCGTGGATAACGTGTTGCTGCCATTGGAAATCGTCGAACCCTTTCGCAGTCAATTCAAAACCAAACGTAAAGAGTACGTGGAACGCGCCCGCCAGCTGCTGCAAAAAGTAGGTTTGGGGGGTTATGAGGACAAGTTCCCCTGGCAGCTCTCGGGTGGGATGCAGCAGCGTGCCAGCATTTGCCGCGCCCTTATTCACGAACCCAAAATGCTGCTGCTCGACGAGCCTTTCGGCGCTTTGGATGCCTTCACGCGTGAAGAACTGTGGTGCATCTTGCGGGATCTGTGGACAGAACAAAAATTCAACGTAATTCTGGTCACGCATGATTTGCGCGAGTCGGTCTTCCTGGCCGATACGGTGTACGTGATGAGCAAAAGCCCAGGCCGCTTCGTAGTCAAGCGCGAGATTGACTTGCCGCGCCCACGGGACCTGGAGGTCACCTACACACCAGCCTTCACCGACATCGTGCACGAGTTGCGCGGACATATTGGGGCGATGAGAAAGCCTGTAGCAACGACGGCCTGAAGGAACAAGGCATGAACAAAAAATCTATCGAGCAATGGTCGCCTTGGGTACTGTTGGTAACGTGCCTGCTCATCTGGCAAGCGGTGTGCAGCCTGTTTGACGTGTCCGAATTCATCTTCCCCAGCCCCTGGCGCATATGGACGCAGTTTTGGGAATTCAAACTCATCATCGCAGGGCATGCGTGGCGCACGTTTTGGGTGACGATGGTGGGCTTTGGCATTGCCATCGTGGTGGGCGTGTTGCTGGGTTTTGTGATTGGCAGCTCACGCCTCGCCTACGCTGCGGTCTACCCACTGATGACGGCTTTCAACGCGCTGCCCAAGGCCGCGTTTGTACCGATTTTGGTGGTGTGGTTTGGCATTGGCGCTGGGCCTGCAATTCTGACGGCCTTCCTCATCAGCTTCTTCCCCATCATGGTCAATATTGCCACCGGTCTGGCCACGCTGGAGCCTGAACTTGAAGACGTGTTACGTGTGCTGGGTGCCAAGCGCTGGGATGTGCTGATGAAAGTCGGTTTACCGCGCTCGATGCCGTACTTTTACGGCTCGCTCAAAGTGGCGATCACCCTGGCGTTTGTCGGCACCACCGTATCGGAGATGACGGCCGCGAATGAAGGTATTGGCTACCTGCTGATTTCTGCCGGGTCAGCCATGCAAATGGGCCTGGCCTTTGCGGGCCTGCTGGTGGTGGGTGCCATGGCGATGCTGATGTACGAGTTGTTCAGCGCCATTGAAAAGCGCACGACAGGCTGGGCGCACCGGGGATCACAGGGAGAATAAAACCCAGGGTTCAGCGGCTATGGCGTGCTGAACTGGCTGTAAAACCGCCGCCCAAAGCTGTCCATGGCCACCAACCAAAATTGGAACGCTGTCGCCGCATCTGGCGCGGCGGCCAGTGTCATGGTTGTTGCATAAGGCGACAACACCGGAAAATCTTGCACCTGAACGCTACCGGCAGGCTGGGTAATCAAGCGTACCGACAGCAGGCGCATGTCCGGGTTCTGATCAGCCCAATTACGCCACGTCAATGTGAAGCCTGCGCTGACGTTGGCAGCAGACAGGGGCTGATCAGGCTTGGGGAACAAAGCTGCTGACAAATCAATGGGCACATCGGCCATCAAATAGGGGCTGAATGTTTCCGTCACTGTGCCCACCAAGCTCACAGACGCCACGTACTTCGCACCACGTGTGGCATCCAGGCTCCCGACCCAACCTGGTGCAGGTTTTTGCACCAACGAATCTTTGAGTTCTCCTGTCGCTACCGGGTTTTGTGCAGCGTTTGGTGCGAGGCACAGCTCTGCCGTACCGCAGTAGCGGTAAAGCACACTGTAGCCACTGGGCACCTGAATGACCGCGCTTTGCACAGCCTGCGTACTCGGCGCAGCAGAAGAGGCGTAGTTCATGGCACGGGCCAATACCTGTATGCCATTGGTGGGAGCCGCCACACCCGCCTGCACTTTGCCGTCCAGACTCAGGCTGGCCACAGCGACAGGAATGACACGCACGTCCGAACTGCGGTCATTCCCGACAAACACCCAGTTGGGCACCGTGCTGGTTTTATAGCCGACAGTGTCGGCCACCACATCAACCACTTGGCCACTGCGGTCGCTGACCAAGGCCGACACCCCCAGACGCGTACAACCCGTGGTAGGCACAGGGTTGTCCACGCAGCCTGTCACCTGCCAGCGGCCCAGTTGGTTATTGAGTGTGGCGTAGTTACCCAAAAGCTCAGCCAAATCGGCACGGACACGGCCATTTTGGGATTTATGTGACGCCAGCATAGGGGAAGCCAGGAAGGCCGCAGCAGTTGCGCCCTGCGCAATCAGATTGTTCACAGCCACACCCAAACTGTCCAGCGTGGCGAGATTGGTCAGACTGGTCTTGGGACTGGTGCTTGTTTTCAGGGTAGAACTGATGGACTTGCCCACCGTACCTGCTGAACCCTTAATCAGCTCGGCCAGCGCAGTCGCCAAGTCCAGCTTGACCTCAACCACACCAGGGGCCAACAGCTTGTTGCTGATTTGCAGCTGGTCACGGCCAGAATTGTCTTTGACGATTTGAATTCTGAGACCTTCTAGCGCGGCATCAAAACCCGTTTTACCCGCCGTGAAGGTGGCGTCCTGAAAGAAATCCAGGGTCTTACTGCTGGTGATTTTGGCATCCGTCAAATTGGCGGCAATGATGGTTTTGATGTGGTCAGATGCGGTGGCCACGGCCGTGGTGCTGTTCAGCAGCGTGAGACTGGGCCACACACTGGTAGCGGTGGCAAACACACTGCGCGGTGCGCCCCCCAGCAACTGCGCAACCACCGCATCGGTAGCCGGGTTGATGTTGGCAATCAGCGGTAGCGTGGATGTGTTCAGCATCGAGTGCAGCACCACAGGCATTCCTGCACCGTCCACGCCAGCAGCCTGCACCAGCAGCGGCAACGAAGGCGTGGCTGTCACAGCCAGTTGGAAGCGGAAAGAACCATCCGCCGTGCTGGTGCGGTAGCGGTCTACGGTGTTGCCTGCGGCATCGAGCAACATCAAACGTGCGCCATTGGCATCGACCACACGCACACTGGCCCTTAGCAGAGGCGCACCGGTAGCGGCCACGCCCGACACTGCCCAGGCAGCTACGGTAACGGGTGCGGTACTGGTGGTCGTGACCACCGCTGTCGAAGTCGAAGTTGTTGTCGTGGAGGTGGACGTTGTAGTGCTGCTGCCACCGCCACCACAGGCCGTCAGCGATGCAGCCACACAGGCCCACCATGAAACCCACAAGAAGAAACCTCGAAACCCAGAAACAATGCGCATAATCATGGTGAAAGTGTCACCCTGTTGTGGGCTTTACAAACGTCGGAACTGCACCCGTTTTTCAAGCTTTTTTGAGATTTACACTTTGTCTGATCCTTCGCCTCATCCCGCCTCAGCCACAGCCCCCCTTCCCCGTTGGTCCATTGCGACCCCCCTCATAGGCTGGCTGTTGCTGGGCAGTACCCAGCTGAACTTAGGCCTGAGCGGCGGTATGGCGCTGCTGCATTCCGTGTTGCTGGCCATCGGTTTATTTGCCAGCGTGCTGGCTGCTGTTCACCATGCCGAGGTGGTTGCCCACCGCGTAGGGGAACCCTACGGCACGCTGGTGCTGGCGTTGGCCGTCACAGTGATTGAGGTGGCACTGATCGTCTCTTTGATGCTCGCAGGCGGCCCCAGCACCTCGGCGTTGGCGCGCGACACGGTGTTTGCGGCAGTCATGCTCATTTTGAACGGCATGGTGGGCCTGTGCTTGCTGATGGGCGGTAGCCGCTTCAAAGAACAGACCTTTGGGTTGCTGGGCGTGAGCGCCTCACTGGCCACACTGGCGGCGATTTCTGTGCTGACACTGGTGCTCCCCAACTACACCACCACGGCGCCTGGCCCCGTGTACAGCCCCAGCCAGCTCGCCTTCATCGCAGTGATCTCGCTGGTGCTGTACGGTACTTTTGTGCTGGTGCAAACAGTGCGGCACCGGGATTATTTTTTGCCCTCGGATGCCACAGGCAAGGCTGCGGGCGATGAAGAAATTCATGCGGCCCCCCCCAGCAACAAAGCAGCAGGTCTAAGCGCCCTGCTGCTGCTGGTGTGCTTGGTGGCCGTGGTGCTGCTGGCCAAAGGTTTGGCTCCGACCATTGAAGCGGCGGTGGCAGCCATGGGCGCCCCCAAAGCCTTGGTAGGGGTCATCATCGCCGCCGTCGTGTTGCTGCCCGAAGGCGTTGCGGCCTTGCGTGCGGCAAGAGCCAACCGTCTGCAAACCAGCCTGAACCTGGCACTTGGCTCTGCACTGGCCAGCATTGGGCTGACGATACCGGCCGTGGCCATCGTCTCACTGCTCACAGGATGGACGCTGACGCTGGGTCTGGACACCAAATCGAGCGTGCTGCTGCTGCTGTCACTGTTCGTCACCAGCCTGTCCTTGGGAACAGGGCGCACCACGGTGCTGCAAGGCACAGTGCATCTGGTGATTTTTGCGGTTTACCTGTTCACCACCATTGTGCCGTGAAGGCCACAATGCAGTGGAATCGCCTCAACGCGCTGACCATACCCCGCGACGCACGCCCGCTGCTGCGAACACCCCATAGGCAGTGATACCCAAAGCCACACCTGCAAAGTGCCCCACCATACCCATGCCCGCCTGGTGGGCCAACAAGCTGCCCGCCCCCACCGCCAAGGTGATGCGGGCCAGCGCCGCAAAGATGGGCCAACGCATACGCTGTGCCCCCATGGCCGCAAAGTACATCGCCATGCCCAATCCAAAACCACCAAACGCCGGGCCGATGTAAGCCAACGCTGACGCAGCAATGTCCGCCACAGCTGGGTCTTTGGTGAACAGTGAGACAAAAGCCAGCGGTGCAGATGCCACACCCAGGCCCACCACACCCGTCACGCCCAAGGCCAGCAACCCACCCATCCACGCGGTACGCCGTGCAGTGCGCCAATCGCCAGCCCCTACCGCCCGGCCCACCAGCGCTGTCAAAGCGGCACCGATGCCGAACGACAACGGAATCATCATGAACTCCAGCCGCGCCGAAATACCGTAAGCCGCCACGGCCACCGTGCCATAGCTGCGCAACTGCGCCGTCACCAGCACGGTCGTCAGATTGGCGATGGTGGCCAGCACACAGGCCACAGCCCCCACAGACAAAATTTGCTTGAACAACACCCACGAGGTTTCACCGCGCAGCGTCGGTACAAAGCCCGCGCCGCCGCGCAGCACGATGACCGCCATCACCAGTGCGGCCACCCAGGACACCAATGCGAATGCGGCGCCCACGCCGGCCAACCCCAGGCCCGCAGGCTCGGTCAGCGCCCAGGCCAGCACCGGAAACGTCAGCCACATCAGCGTCAGTGCCCGTGCCGCCAGCCCATGCTGCCCACCCCCTCGCAGCACCGAGGCCAGCGTGTTCGTCAACCACACCGGCACAGCCCCCACACCGAACAACCACAGCGCGTAGCCCGTAGTGGCTTTGGCCGATTCAGGCCCGGCCACCACCGTCAACATCAAGCCAGCAAAACATGACAGTCCCACCGCGAACACCAGCCCACCCACCACCGCAATGATGAGCGCGTGCCGCACCAAAGCAGCCGCCTCGTCCCGCCTGGACGCACCGAGCGAACGTGCAATGGCAGCAACCACACCACCCCCCATCGCACCAGCGGACATTTGCTGCATCAACAACGCAAACGGCAGCACCACAGCCCAGCCCGCCAACGCCGCCGTACCTTGGCGCGCTGCCAGCGCGGTTTCGATCAACTGGGCCACGAGCTGCAAAGACGCGAGCAATGTGGTGGGTGCCGCCAACGCCAGCACCCGGCGCAACAGCGCTGAAGCCGTGGGTTCGGGAGCAGAGGATGTTGAAGCAAAAGAGGGAGATGAAGTAGCCGTGGTCATCCGGCCATCTTGCCTGAAATCGTCTTTACTTGCATCTGCAACTATTTTTCAAGTCAAATCACTGCCAAGTGCACTACAGATAGCCTTAAATAGCTATTAATACCATAGCATTAACGGTGAATTTCAGCTTCACCATGTCGCACAAGTAACTCCAGCAGCTTCTTGCGGATCAAGATGCCGGGACGGTCTGAGTCCATCGAATACTCGATACCCCGACGGCGCAGGTCGATCACAGCATCAGGGTCGGTGGATTCCAGGATGTCTTTGTCCTCCAAGGTAATTTCGGCGTCAAAGTCGATCAGCATCTGCGCTGGACAATCAGCCTCTGTGTCATTGCGAAACAGCCACTGGCAGAGCTGGATATGCCCATCATCAATCGGGGTGAAGCAGTTGATGATGATGTGGCGCTTGCCGGGCTGGCCGTCCACACCAGGGTATTCAATGTCCAGTCGCCGCGAGAACGGCAAAAAGTAGGCGTTGCGCATATGGCGCGTGGTGACAGGCTCCGTGACGCCGCTGATTTGCTGGAACTTCACCGGGTTGGTCGCGGGAATCACCGTCTCGGCGTAAAAGCCCAGTTCGCTTTCCACCAGTTCGTACTTGCTGGGCTTGGGCGCATTGGCCACGCCAAAAGTGGCACGGTGAACAAAGCTGAAATGCGAATTGTCAAACGAGTTTTCCAGCGCGCGCATCGGGCTGGTGGCCCAGGTTTCGTAGAACTGAAAGATGGTGCGGTAGCCAGGGTCCGTGAACTCGGGTACCTCTGGAATATCAGCAATCGGCTCGTCCAGCGCAACCCAGGCATAGCCATACCGGGAGGTGCAGCGGTAGGCCGTGGTTTTGTAGTCAGGTGGAATAGCACGAGCTGCGTCGTACTGGGGGATCACCATCACACGGCCCGTGCGGTTGTACGTCCAGCCGTGGTAGCCGCATTGCAGATGGCCTTGACCACAGGCTTTGCCGTTGGCGTCTACACACCAGCCCTTGGACAGTTTGGCTGTACGGTGACAGCAGCGGTCACGCAATGCAGCGGGGTTGCCGTCAGCGTCCAGAAACAACACGATGGCCTCGCCCAGCAGTGTGAACGGTTTGGGGCCATTGGCAAGTGCCGTCAGCGGCATGACAGCGTGCCAGTATTTGCGAAAGATGGGCTGTTGGGTAACAAGCATGAAGCGCTCCTTGATGGAAAAATCAAGAGCAATTTCCGGCCAACGGGGTGTTGGTGAACGCTTCTACTCTCGCCAGAGATGCTAGCAAATCCCGTACCGTCCCATGCCATGGAAAGTGCTGGCACGCGAAATGCAATCAGCAGCGTCAGAGAGTAGAAGCGTTCAGCGGCTGCGCCAAAGCACACCATCCTGCACCAAGAACAGGTGTCTTAGCAGGCGAGCCGCCCGGAAATTGCTCTTGAACAGCCCCAACTTTGCACAGATGTTGCCCCTCCCCTCTTCACTTCCGGGTGGGGTAGCGCGGTGCGAAGACGGGATTTTCAAGAAGTCCATTTTCAGGAGTCTGCCATGCAGCGCCGTCTTTTCCTCACCACGCCAGCCGCCCTGTCCACCTCACTGGCCGTCACCTTGGCTGCGCCCAGCGTCTGGAGCCAGTCCAGCCCGAAGCTGATGCCCGTTAAATTCACGCTGGACTTTCGCGTCACCGGCCAGACCTCACCCTTCTTTTTGGCATTGCACAAGGGTTACTACAAAGACGAGGGCCTGGATGTCACCATCGACGTAGGTGCAGGCTCGGTAGCGTCCATTACCCGTATCGCCAGCGGCGTCTACCAGATGGGTTTGGGCGACATCAGCTCACTGGTGGAGTTCAACGCACAAAACCCCGGCACGCCTTTGGTGCAAGCGGTGTACCAGTACTACAACCGTGCGCCCTTCGCCATCATTGGCCGCAAAGACCGGGGCATTACTACCGATTTCAAAAGCCTGGAGGGCAAGCGCATCGCCGCCGCTGCGGTCGAATCTACCCGCCGCGTGTGGCCCATGGTGGCGCGCAAAGCACGCCTCAAAGCCGACAGCTTCAACTGGGTGACAACCGATTTCAGCGTGCGTGACAACGTGGTGGTGCGTGGCGACGTGGACGGTGCGACCTACTTCCATGACTCGGCGGTATCGCTGTTTGCCCGCATGAAGCTCGAAGACCTCGCTGTGTTGCAGTACGCCAACGCGGGTGTCAATCTCTATGGTAATGCGATTTTGGCCAACAACGCGATGGTGACGCAGCAGCCCAAAGTGGTAGCTGCGTTCTTGCGTGCCAGCAACCGCGCCATCGTTGAAGCCTTTGCCAACCCTGCAGCAGCCATCGCCGCCACCCGCCAGCGCGAACCGATTCTGGATGAAAAGGTGGAGTTGGAGCGCTGGCGCATCACCTCACAGTACGTGGGCGCTGCCGATACCCAGAGCCATGGCCTGGGCGATATCCGCAAGCTCTACCTGGAACAGCAGGTGGACGATATTGTTGAAACTTTCAGTCTGAAAAACCGCCCCAGTGCGGACGGCATCTTCAACCTGTCCATGTTGCCGCCCAAAACAGAACGCATGGTGAAGCTATGAGTGCCATGAGCTCGTCAAGTGCAACGAAAGCAACCACAACAGAGGCCACACTGTCGGCGCGCGATGGCGGCTACCTGCGGCAAGCTATCGACTGGTCACGCACAGCACGAGAGAGAGGCAACCGCCCGTTCGGGGCTGTCATCGTCTCTGCTGCGGGTGACCTGCTGGCCGAGGCCTACTGCAACACCACAGAAACCGCCGACTGCACGGGACACGCCGAAACCAATGCTGTACGCCTGGCCAGCCCGCATGTCAGCCGTGAGGTGCTCGCTACATCAACGCTCTACTCATCGGGCGAACCTTGCGTGATGTGTGCTGGCGCGATCTTTTGGGCCAACATTGGTCGCGTGGTGTTTGGAATTGATGCCGTAAGCCTGCGCACTTTTCGGGGAGAGCTGGCGGTGCAGCGCGATGCCGAACTCTCATGCCGCGACGTGTTCGCAGCCTCGCCGCACCCGATTGAATGCGTAGGGCCAGCCTTGCTGGCTGAATCCCGCGCGCCCCATGTGGGGTTTTGGCAGGTTTGAGGTCGCACCAGACGCCGAAAATAACCCCAGGCGCAGTTATGCTGAGCACATGACCTGGAAAGCCACCCTCAATCTCGACTACCTCCGCGAAGCTGACCGCAGCGTCGCCCGCTACCTGCACAACGGCCCATTGCGCATCCTGCAAAGCCTGTACCCCGAGGGCGATGCCGTTTGCCACAACGTGCTGGTGCACCCGCCCGGTGGCTTGGTGGGTGGGGATACGCTGGATATCCACGTCACCGTCGGCCCCGGCGCCCACGGTTTGGTGACGACACCCGGTGCCACACGGTTTTACAAATCCCTCGGCTCACCGGCTTTGCAATCCGTGACAGCCACACTGGCCGACGGTGCACGGCTGGAATGGCTGCCGCTCGAAGCACTGGCCTACAGCGGCTGTCTGGCCGAAAACCGTGCGGTCTTCAATCTGGCCCCCGGCGCGGAGCTGATGGGCTGGGACGTGACGGCGCTGGGCCTGCCCACCGCTCACTTGCCGTTTGTGTTGGGCCGCTTTTCGCAGCATCTGGAAGTGCCCGGTGTATGGCTGGAACGAGGGCATATCGACGCCCTGGACAAGCGCTTTATGAACAGCCCCCTCGGACTGGCAGGCCACCGCTGCTTGGCAACGCTGTTTTTCGTCTGCGGCAGTGACATTCCCCGTCCCCGTCGCGAACAAGCGCTGGACGCGGTGCGCAGCGTGATGGACGCCCACCCTCTGCGCGAGACCACCGGGGCCACCGCACCGAATCCGCGTGTGCTGGTAGTGCGCGTGCTCAGCCCCGTGGTAGAGCCAGCGATGGATTTGCTGAAAAACCTGTGGGCTGTATGGCGGGCCGAGCTGTGGGGCTTGAGCGCTGAACGCCCACGTACTTGGGGCATTTAATGCTGCACAAACCCAGGCCCATCACAGCTCAGTGAACGGGCATGGCGCTGACGTAAGGCTCGTCCGTCAGACTGCGCAGGAAGCTCACGATGTCATTGATCTCAGCATCAGTCAAGGCGGGGGTTCCTCCTGCGCGGCGGTTCATTGGCGTTGAGTTGATGTTGACGTTGCCACGGTAGGCCTTAGGTATATCGTCAAACGCTTCACCTTGCGCATACCACTTGCCGGGATTCGTTGACCGTGTGTTGTAGAAAGCGACGGCATCGCGCAGTGAGCTGAACACGCTGTTGTGCATGAAACGCTGGCGCACCGCCACATTGCGCAGGCTGGGTGTGCGCAGGTAGCCACACCACTGCGTGGGCTCAGGCCATTTCAGTTCGCTGGCGGTAGTGCACAAGCCGTTGTCAAAGTGCTTCGGATTGCGGTTGGCAGGCAGGCTGCGGTTGCGCGGCACGGCAATCGCGTCATAGCCATAGTCGGTGAACAGGGAGCGCTCGGGCCGGGACGCGGTATCTGACAGCGTGTGGCAGGTCATGCAATTGCCCTTGTCCGGGTTCTTGAACAAGGCCAACCCGCGCATTTCTGGCGGTGTCAGCGGGGTTTTCTGGCGCAGATAGTCATCAAAGCGCGAGCTGAAAGGAGCCATCTCGTCGCTCTGCATATAGGCTTGCAGGGCTTCGCCCAGAGCACGCATCAGCGTTTCGGGGTCTTGATGCACTGCTGGGCCAAATCGTTGGGCCAACGCGTCGGCTAACCCGGTCTGGTTCAGTTTGCGCAGCAGCCGGGCGGGCGTGCCATTGTTCATCTCGTTCGGGGCCATCAGCGGGCCGCGTACCTGCTCCGCCAAGGTATCGGCACGACCATCGACAAACAGCCCTCCAAATGGCGAGGCATAGGGTGCGTCGTCGTCTTGGTAAAAGTGACGCCGTGGCACATAGCGCACATACAAAAGCGAAGGGGCATTGCGCAGGCTGAACCGGCCTGCACGGCCGCCTTCAGGTGTGCCAGGCCCGGCCAAAGCACGGGCTGACAGAGTGGGGGTGAAGGCACGGGCCGGGTCATGGCAGGCGGCACAAGCCATGCCGCGTGGCTCCGACAGCTGCGCATCAAAGAACACACGGCGGCCCAAGGCGACCAACCCAGGCTCAGGTGCGAAGACCGCAGCCGTAGCATCAAGCTTGGCGGCTACCTGAGGTGTCTTTTTGCCAACCCAGCCCACGACACGCGAAGGTGGTACGCCCGGCATCAGTACCGTCGTGGCCTCTGCGGCTGCGGCACTGGCGGAGCTTGCCAGCCCGGCCAACAACAGCGCTGCTATCGCTCCCCAGCGTCGCTGTATCACGGCGTGAGGAACCCGATCTTGTCGCAGCTGAGGGCCGTACCGGCTTGCAGGCAGGTGGCCAGCAATTTGCCTGCCGTGGTATAGGCCTTGAAGCTCCAGCCGGTAGCGGGTGCAGCACGGCGTTCCATCAGCATGAAGCCAAAGCTGCTGTGGTGGGTAATGCTGTCTACGGTGGTGCCCGGTGCGGGCTGGGCCTTGGCGGGCAATGGGTCAGGCAAAGCAACATCCAAGTTGTCACCCGCATTGCCAGAAACGATGGTGGCCGGATGGCCTGAGGCAAAGTTGATCGCCTGGAAGTCATGCACATGGCCGTGCAAAGCGACCTGCACACCGGGTGGGTAGTAGGCCTGGGGGTACAGGCTTGTCATGGCCGATTGCAGCGCAAGGTTGCCGGGTGCTGGTGTGCTGCCCGCCACAGGTGCGAACGCCAGGATGGGGTGATGGTTGGTGAACACGGTGTTGGTCATGCCTGCTTTGGCGGCCAGGGCAGCTACTGCCTGAAATTGCTTCTGGTAGAACGCAAATTGGGCATCGGTGGTCTTGAGGGCCGTCTTGCCAGCCTTGGAAGAGTCGAACACGATGACCTGCGAGCCACGCCCCAGGGACACTGCATACGGATCGGAATAGTTGCCTGCATCGTCATTGGCCGGGGTATTGCAAGAGCGACCGTCGGCGTAAGCGCGGGTGTCGAGGAAGCGCATCCAGCCTTGACCGGCGCGGGCGCATTCCTCGTGGTTGCCACGTACCATGACCCAAGGTGCCTTGGCCATCAGTGCAGCGGCCGGCTTGAATAAGTCTGCCTTCCAGGTGTCCCACCCATAGCCCCACGGACTGCCCTGGCAGCCAGCTACATCAGAGGGGCAGGCGTTTTCGCGGTAGTGGTAGTCGCCAATGTGCAAGACCAGATCGGGATTCATGCTGGCAGCGGTGGCCGCCACGCTGGCAAACGGCCATGCCGTGCCGTCACCACAGGGTTGCCAAGCGTTGTCCGCCTTCTTCAGACGGCAGCCGGTATCGGCCAGCACGATCACGCGTTGCGGCTCCTCCTTGGGTAATGGCAAGGTCTGGCCACTGACGCTGGCCTGTTGCGCTGCGGCAGGGAGCACGGCTTCGCAAACCGACACAGGAAAATCAGACGGCTTGGAATCCGCAGGATCGCTTGCCGTGGTACGCAAGGGTACTGTGGCGGGCCCTGCACGCAGCGTCATGCGGCTCTGAGCACCGTTGACCATCAGAATGGGACACACGGCATTGGCGTCTGTCGTGCCAGAAGGTAAGGTGTAGTTAGTGATGACCCGGGCAATCGCTTGGTTACCGTCGCCCATCTCCACCCAGGCAGCCTGGATATTGGCTGGTGCACTGGCGGCATCGGCATTATCGGCACTGTCGCCACTGCAACCGTGCAGTATGGCCAGGGCGGCGCCTATGCCGGCGAGGCAGATCAAGGAAGTGAAGCGTTTTTGCGTTTTCATCGTGGGTCGTCGTTATGCATGCTGAACCCAAAGAACAGTAGAGCGCTTGTGTGACAGCCTTATTACGTTCCACATCAAAATTAAAATTGATAGCAAACTATGCCTACTGAGTAGGCTTAATTAGCTTAAAAAGTTCAAAAAAAATCCGTCTAACCTGTCCCCTGGGCCTGGGCCGGTAGACTCAGCACCCTTTCTCCTGTTTCCCCTCTAACCACAAGGCAAACCCGTGTTCAAAAACGTGATGGTGTACCGCATCGGCTCCGCTTGGAGCACGACTGTTGAGCAGATCGAAGAAAACCTGACCAAGTTGCGCTTTGTGCCGTGCAGCGCCAGCCAAGAGCAGTCCATCGGCTGGGTGGAGCCTCGTGGGCAGGCCAACGGCGCGCTGATCGAAGCCATTGGCGGGCATTGGATGCTCAAGCTGCAAATTGAAAACAAAGTGCTGCCCGCCTCAGTGGTCAAGCGCAAGGTCGAAGAAATCGCCGCCCACATCGAGCAAACCGAAGGCCGTAAACCCGGTAAAAAAGAGCGCAAGGAAATCCGCGACAACGCGCTCCTGGAGCTGCTGCCAATGGCGTTTACCAAGCAAGGCTCGGTGCTGGTCTGGATTGACCCTACCGAGCGCCTGCTGACGCTGGACGCTTCAGCCCAAGGCCGCGCCGATACGGTGATGACCTGCCTGATGGAATGCGTGCCTGGCCTGACGGTGGAATTGATTCAAACCGCCCAATCGCCCGCCGTGTGCATGGCGGGCTGGCTGGTCAGCCGCGAAGCCCCGCCCGGTTTCAGCATCGACCGCGAGTGCGAACTCAAATCCACCGATGAAAACAAAGCCACCGTGCGCTACGCCAAACACGCACTGGACATCGACGAAGTGCGCCAGCACATCGAAGGCGGCAAAGTGCCCACCAAGCTGGCGATGACCTGGGAAGGCCGGGTGTCGTTCCTGCTGACGGAAACGATGCAGGTCAAAAAGCTGACCTTTCTGGAAGGCGTGTTCGAAAACACGTCAGGCGAGAAAGAAGACAAGTTTGACGCCGACGTGGCCATCAGCACAGGCGAACTGAGCCAGTTGATTCCTGATTTGCTGCTGGCTTTAGGCGGTGAACAAGGCGTGGAGACTTTCAGCGCACCGGCTGGGGTTGTCGCCACAAAGCCCGTCAAAGCGACCACCCAAACCACGGCTGCTGCGACGGCGACTGAAGAAGAAAACCTGGATTTTTAAAGCAACTCAGCGCTAGCGGCTCAAGCCTGCAAGTTCAGCAGGCTGCCCATCATCTGGTTGCTGGAGCGGAATACCGTCAGATTGGCCAAGAATGAATTCTTGGCTTGCAACTGCTGCACGATGTCCGTCTCAATCGACTGCTGCTGGGTGCTGGCAGACACCAGCGAAGTGCTGACCCCGCCGCTGGGGTCAGCTTCTTGCACCACCTCTTGCCGCGTGAACCCTGCCGTCATCCCGTTCGCAATATTGTGCGCTGACGCGTTCAACTGCGTTTGCGCGGCTTGCATACCGGAAAGAGAAATAGCGGACAAGGCGTTCATAACAAAGAAATAGAGGTGTATTTAGCGCTACTTTAGCGCTTTACCGAGGTTTCGTCACGCTGCGGCTTTGTCCAGCAGGCCATCGGCTTTGAACATCGCCCGAATGCCACGCACCGCTTGCCGGATACGGGCTTCGTTTTCGATCAACGCAAAACGCACATGGTCGTCACCATGATCGCCAAAACCGATGCCAGGCGAGACTGACACGCGGGCTTTGGCCAGCAGCTGCTTGGCAAACTCCAGTGAGCCCAAAGCACGGTAATGCGCGGGGATACGTGCCCAGATGTACATGCTGGCCTTGGGGCATTCGACCTGCCACCCGGCTTCCATCAAACCTTTGTAAAGCACATCACGGCGGCTTTGGTAGGTGGCGGTGATCTCGCTCACGCAGGTCTGGTCGCCTTCCAAGGCCGCAATAGCAGCGACTTGTAGCGGGGTGAAGGTGCCGTAGTCGTGGTAGCTTTTGATGCGGGCCAGCGCGGCGACCAGATCCCGGTTGCCCACCATGAAGCCAATGCGCCAACCGGCCATGTTGTAGCTTTTGGAGAGGGTAAAGAACTCCACCGCAATGTCTTTGGCACCGGGCACTTGCATGATGGACGGGGCTTTCCAGCCGTCGAAAACGATGTCAGCGTAAGCCAAATCGTGCACCACAAAGATGTCGTGCTTCTTGGCGAGGGCGATGACACGCTCGAAGAAATCCAGCTCCACGCACTGCGCGGTAGGGTTGCTGGGGAAGCCCAAAATCATCATTTTGGGCTTGGGGTAGCTGCCCCGAATGGCTTTTTCCAGCTCGGCGAAGAAATCCACGCCTTCGGTCAAGGGCACGGAGCGGATGTCCGCCCCGGCTATCACCGCGCCGTAGATATGAATGGGGTAGCTGGGATCGGGCACCAACACGGTGTCGCCCCGGTCAAGGGTGGCTAGCATCAAATGCGCCAAGCCTTCTTTGGAGCCGATGGTGACAATGGCTTCGCTGTCGGGATCAATGTCCACCGCGTACCGGGTTTTGTACCAGTGCGCAATCGCGCGGCGCAGACGCGGGATGCCTTTGCTGGCCGAATAGCCGTGGGTATCGGGTCGCTGCGCGACCTCGGTCAATTTGGCAACAATGTGCGCCGGCGTGGCCCCATCGGGGTTGCCCATGCTCATGTCGATGATGTCTTCGCCACGGCGGCGTGCCGCGAGTTTGAGCTCGGCGGTGATGTTGAAAACGTAGGGGGGAAGGCGGTCAATGCGCGCAAAGCGGCGCTTGCCTGCGGAGGATGCAGTCATTTGAAAATCTCACGTAAGCGCCCGGAACCGTCCGAGCGACGCGGCCTGCAATGGGGCGGGCCAGTGCAGATAATAGCGGAATGAACACACCTCATTCGCCTCCCCCTGTGCTTCCCCATCCGCCTGCGCATGCACTGGCCAGCAGCGTCAAAGTCCTCGCCTTTGACATCTTCGGCACCGTTGTTGATTGGCACGGCAGCATCCAGCGCGAAGTCGAGGCGCTTTACCCTGGCGTGGATGGCGCGGCTTTTGCATTGGCATGGCGCAAAGGCTATGTGCCCGCCATGGCCCGTGTGATGCGAGGCGAGCTGGACTGGACGCTGATTGACGACCTGCACCGCATGATCCTGGAGGCCATCCTTCCTGATTTTGGCTTGGCACATCTGGACGAAACACAGTGCCAGCACCTGAACCGGGTATGGCACCGGCTGGAAGCCTGGCCGGATTCGGTGGCGGGCCTGACACGGCTGAAAACCCGGTTCACCCTCACCACCTTGTCGAATGGCAACATCGGCCTGCTCACCAACATGGCCAAGCGCGCCGGTTTACCATGGGATTGCATCCTGTCTGCCGAGGTGTTCCGCGCCTACAAGCCCAACCCGGCAACGTACCTGGGCGTCGCCAAGGTGTTTGAGCTGAAGCCCGAAGAAGTGATGCTGGTCGCCGCCCACCACGACGATTTGGCCAGTGCCCGCGCCTGCGGCCTGCACACCGCGTACATCGAACGCCCGCTGGAATTTGGTGCGGCGAATGTGAAGGATGTATCACCGCAAGTGGGAAATGACCTGCATTGCAGCAGTTTGCTGGACTTGGTGGAGCGGTTGGGGTGCTAGCACCGGCATAAGCCCGATGCTGACGGTCACGTCAGTGGTTGCTGGCGAGCCTTGATTCGAGCCCGTCATTAATTGCAACCTACCCAACGATTTACCCCATCGCAGCCCCTCACACCAGCAGCTCTTTCTCCCCAAATTTCAAAGAACAAGCACCCCTGCTCTTGAAACTGTCATCAAACGCCCTTATCATTAGCACTCGTTGGGGTCGAGTGCTAACAACTTGGTCTTCACCCCACAAGTTAACGGGCGCTAACCGTTTAGCGCCCTGTGATTTCAACCCTGTTTCTATTCAAGGATAAACAATGAACCTCCGTCCTCTCGGCGATCGCGTGATCGTTAAGCGCGTTGACAGCGAAACCAAAACCGCTTCCGGCATCGTGATTCCTGAAGCAGCTGCTGAAAAGCCAGATCAAGGCGAAGTCTTGGCTGTGGGCCCAGGCAAGCGCAATGACAAGGGCGAAATCCAAGCCTTGACCGTCAAGGTTGGCGACCGCGTTTTGTTCGGCAAATACAGCGGCCAAACCGTCAAGGTTGCCGGTGACGAATTGCTCGTCATGAAAGAAGACGACCTGTTTGCAGTTGTCGAGAAGTAATTTCTCAGCTATCAAATAAATAGCTGGCTACGCAGTATATATGCGATTCAGCACCATATTTAACTTATATTAGGAGCCTATCATGGCAGCAAAAGACGTAGTTTTCGGCGGCGAAGCCCGCGCACGCATGGTTGAAGGCGTGAACATTTTGGCTAACGCAGTCAAAGTGACCCTGGGCCCCAAGGGCCGTAACGTGGTTCTGGAGCGCTCTTTCGGCGCCCCTACCGTGACCAAAGACGGTGTGTCCGTCGCTAAAGAAATCGAACTCAAAGACAAGCTGCAAAACATGGGTGCGCAGATGGTCAAGGAAGTGGCTTCCAAGACGTCTGACATCGCTGGCGACGGCACCACCACGGCTACCGTGTTGGCTCAAGCCATCGTTCACGAAGGCATGAAGTACGTGGCTGCGGGCATGAACCCCATGGACCTGAAGCGCGGTATCGACAAGGCAGTATCTGCTTTGGTTGCTGAGCTGAAGAAGGCTTCCAAAGCCACCACCACCAGCAAAGAAATCGCCCAAGTCGGCTCCATTTCTGCTAACTCTGACGAAGCTATCGGCAAGATCATTGCTGACGCCATGGACAAAGTCGGCAAAGAAGGCGTGATCACTGTTGAAGACGGCAAGTCTTTGGACAGCGAACTCGAAGTCGTTGAAGGCATGCAGTTTGACCGTGGCTACCTGTCACCTTACTTCATCAACAACCCAGAAAAGCAATCCGCTTTGTTGGACAACCCGTTTGTTTTGCTGTTCGACAAAAAGATCAGCAACATCCGTGACCTGCTGCCTACGCTGGAACAAGTCGCCAAGTCGGGCCGTCCATTGCTCATCATTGCTGAAGAAGTTGACGGCGAAGCGCTGGCTACTTTGGTCGTGAACACGATCCGTGGCATCCTGAAGGTTGTGGCTGTCAAGGCTCCAGGCTTTGGTGACCGTCGCAAGGCCATGTTGGAAGACATCGCCATCCTGACCGGCGGCAAGGTTATTGCTGAAGAAGTTGGCCTGACACTCGAAAAAGTGACTTTGGCTGACCTCGGCCAAGCCAAGCGTATCGAAGTGGGCAAAGAAAACACCATCATCATCGACGGTGCTGGTGCTGCTGCTGACATCGAAGCCCGCGTGAAGCAAGTTCGCGTGCAAATCGAAGAAGCTACCTCTGACTACGACCGTGAAAAATTGCAAGAGCGCGTGGCCAAGTTGGCTGGCGGTGTTGCCGTTATCAAGGTTGGCGCGGCTACCGAAGTCGAAATGAAAGAAAAGAAAGCCCGCGTTGAAGACGCCCTGCACGCTACCCGCGCTGCTGTGGAAGAAGGCATTGTGGCTGGCGGCGGCGTTGCATTGCTCCGTGCCAAGCAAACCGCTGGCGTCATCAAAGGCGACAACGCTGACCAAGAAGCCGGCATCAAGCTGGTGCTCAAGGCCATCGAAGCGCCTCTGCGCGAAATCGTGTTCAACGGCGGCGGCGAAGCTTCTGTCGTGGTCGCAGCCGTGATGGCTGGTTCCGGTAACTACGGCTACAACGCAGCCAACGAAACCTACGGCGACATGATCGAAATGGGTATCTTGGACCCCACCAAAGTGACCCGCACCGCACTGCAAAACGCAGCATCCGTCGCGTCCCTGATGTTGACCACCGAGTGCATGGTTGCTGAAGCCCCCAAGGCTGATGCTGCTGGCGGCATGGGCGGCGGCGACATGGGCGGCATGGGTGGTATGGGCGGCATGGGCATGTAAAAACCCCAGCAATCAGCCAGCCTGATTGCTTGAGCTGCTGTCAAAAAAACCCCGCAGTGCGAAAGCGCTGCGGGGTTTTTTAATGTCTACCCCGCCTTGTGAACGTTACTCTGCACCCCAGTTTGGGTGTTGCGTCTCTTCTCCAATACTGGATATAAGCATTTACCATAATTTGTAGAGCAATCAACGTTTGGTCGTCCAGCGTCTGGTAAAAGCTCGTCTTTATGGCATTACTTGTTCATACCTCACCTTTGACCCACACACTGTCCGAACGCTTGGCGGCACAACTGCGGCAAAAAATCGCTGACGGGCGCTGTCGCCGGGGCAGCGCTTATCAGAGCAGGCCCTGAGTGACAGCCTGGGTGTCTCGCGCAATACATTACGCGAGGTGTTTCGCTTGCTCACCAAGGATGGACTGGTCAAACACGTACCCAACCGTGGCGTGTTTGTGGTGATTCCTGGCATCGCATCCATCATTGACATTTACCGCGTGCGGCGGGTGATCGAATGCCATGCCTTGACCCACGCTTACCCACGCCATCCCGCCACGAAAAAAATGCGAGAAACCATCACGACGGCCTTGCACTGCCGCAGCGAAAGCAATTGGATGGGGGTTGGCACTGCCAACATAGCCTTTCACATGGCGATCGTCGAACTGGCAGACAGCGAACGGCTCAATGCGCTGTTCGTCCCCATGCTGGCCGAACTGCGCTTGGTGTTTGGGCTGTTACGCGACGCAGAGTTCATGCACGACCCATATGTCGAGATGAACGTGAAGATTCTCGAACGCGCTGAGGTCTTCGACTTCGCCGGTGCTACAGCCGCACTTGAAGAATGCCTGGCGCACTCGGAGCGTGCGGTGCTCGCAGGTTAGTGCGCCATTTTCCTGACAGCAACTGAGGAGAAGCGTGCAAATGCCGTGGGAGTTTTTAATGTCCTAAACTGATCGAAACAGGTCTTACAGCGAATGGATAAATTCTCTCTATTGCTGAAAAATAGAGCCTATCAACCCCTCCCACAGATAGGAAAATTTCCATGAAAACATGTCTTGTAGTGATCGACTCGCAAGAATCGTTTCGCCATCGCCCGTACTTCACGCCCGCCACCCTGCCCACCTATCTGTCGGCACAAAACGCCTTGATCGCAGGCTGCGTGGCGCAGGGCATCCCTGTCGTTCGCATCTTCCACGTCGATGGCCCCAAGACGGCGGACAATCCGTTTGCCATTGAATCGGGGTTGATCCGCCCGATTGAAGGCTTGGCCGGCTTCGAACCCGCCATCACTTTCACCAAAAACCGCCACAGTGCCCTGGTGGGCACGGGTCTGGACTGGTGGTTAACGCAAAACAGCATCAGCAAGCTCATCGTCAGTGGCATCCGCACCGAGCAATGCTGCGAAACCACCACCCGCCATGCCTCTGACTTGGGCTGGTCAGTGGACTACTGCCTGGAAGCCACGCTGACGTGGGATATGCACAACGCAGATGGCACGGTGCTGAGTGCGGCCGACATCATGATGCGCACGGCAACGGTACTGAAAGACCGCTTTGCACGGATTTGCAGCGTGGCGCAAGCGTTGGGCGCGGCAAGCTGACCCAGAACCCATGCCATGACGCCGCCCCCCACCCAGCCCATCCAGGTACTGTTCGCTCTGCTGCCCAACAGCCTAATACTGGACTGGGCAGGTCCGGCAGAAGCGCTGCGCATCGCGAACCAGTGTTTGCAAGCGCTGGGCCAGCCTGCGCGGTTTGCACTGCGGTTTACCAGCCCCCTAGCCGACACAGTGTCATCGGTGGGTGCGCTGCTAACCGGGTTAGAGCCGCTGCCACAAGCCCTGACGGCCAACGCCGATGCCCCCTGCTGGGTGGTGCTGGTGGGCTTGCCAGGCGCTACGCTGGCGGTGAACAATGCCCCCACCCTCGCTTTGCTGCATTGGTTGCGCGGCTTGCGTCTGCGCACGGGGCTGCTTGAACTCGTGACCGTGTGCGCAGGCACTTTGCTGGCGGCCCATGCGGGTTTGCTCAAGGGGTACCGGGTCACCACCCACCACACCCACCTGGACGAACTGCGCAGCGCAGAACTGCAATGCGACGTGGTGGCGAACCGGGTGTTCGTGACGGACGCGCCGGTGTACAGCAGCGCAGGTGTCACCACCGGCATTGACTTGATGCTCTACCGCATCGCCGAGGTTTGCGGTGAGGCCATCGCAGCGCAGGTGGCGGCCACCATGGTGGTCGCGCTGCGGCGTGGCCCCAATGACCCTGAGCTGTCACCCTTCCTTAAGTGCCGCAACCACATGCATCCGGCCCTGCACCGGGTGCAAGATGCCATCAGCCTCAATCCCAACCTGGACTGGAGCGTGCCGCGCATGGCCGAGCTGGCCTGCACCTCGCCACGCCACCTGACGCGCTTGTTTGTCGAACATGCGCAGATTGCGCCCTTGCAGTACCTGCGCCGCATCCGCTTGGCCGTGGCACAAACGGCGTTGCAAGCCGGTCATAACGTGAACCAAGCGGCCGCGTTGGCAGGCTTCAGCTCAGACACCCAACTGCGCCGGGCATGGCACACGCTGGGGCCAGCAGGTGCACCATCACAGGCCAGAGCCTTGCCCAGCCTTTAATCCAGTCGCTGGTACCGTCGCAAGCGCCGCCCTACCCCTTCAAACAGCAACTCGCTCAGCAACGCCAAACCCGCCGAGGGCAGTGCGCCCGCGAGCATCAAGGCGTTGTCGTTCAACGCCAGCCCGGTGACGATGCGCTCGCCCAAGCCACCGGCCCCAATGAAGGCGGCAATGGTGGCGGTGCCAATGGCTATGGCGCTGGCAGTGCGGATGCCGAGCACGATGGTAGGCAAGGCAATGGGCAGCTCGACGGCCAGCATGCACTGGTGCGGCGTGAGCCCCAAGGCCATGCTGGCCTGACGCAGACCCGGAGGAACTTCAGCCAAACCTGCGCAGGTGTTGCTCAAAATGGGCAGCAGTGCATACAGCAGCAGTGCCAGCAAGGCAGGCCAAAAACCGATCATGCCCATCGCTGCAATCAATACAGCCAGCAAAGCCAGCGAGGGCACGGTCTGCAACACGCCAGCCACGCCCAGCGTCAGCGCGCGCAGGCGGTGGTGCGGAAAAATCCAGATTCCCACAGGCACGGCAATCAGCGCGGCGAGCGCAACGGACAGCAGCACCAGCAACAGGTGCTGGCCGGTAAGGCGCAGCAGGTCGGGCGCGATCAGGCGTTGCCAGAGTTTGTTGGCGTAACCCGTCTGCTCACCCGTCCGCTCGGGGGTAGGCTGGTTTATTTTTGCTACATTTTCAATAGCTTTTGAAGCCGATGCAGATTGCTCTAGAGCATTGTTTCGCTTCAAAAAGGCTTGTGCAATCCCCTCGAATGGCTGATTTTGCAATTCGGCCTGTGCATTCATCGCAACCATGGCGGATTCGCTGATGCGGCCTTCAAGCGCTTGCAGGGCCTGCCACGCGGCGGGGTGTTGCCGGGGCACATCCAGGCGGTAGAGCAGCACCGCGTCATAACGGGGAAAGTAGTGAAGATCGTCCACCAGCACGCGCAAACCCAGATGGTCGATTTTGGCGTCGGTGGTGTAAATATCCATCACGTCAATTTGCCGCTGAGCGATAGCCTCGTAGGCCAGACCATGGTCAAGTCCGGTGGGAGTAGCCGTGAGTTGGTACTTGGCGGCCAAGCCTTTCCAGCCGTCCGATCGGCCCATGAATTCGTTGGACAAGCCCAGCTTCAACGTGGGGTGACGTGCCAGATCGCTCAGGGTACGGAGGTTTAATTTTTCAGCGTCAACGCTACGCACCGCCAGTGCGTAGCCGTCGTTAAATCCCAAAGGCACCGCGATACCTAAACCCAGCGGAGCCAAAGCGCTGCGCAACGCATCGATTGCCATCGACGCATCCCCTTTGACGATTTCCAGCGCGATAGTGCCGGTGTATTCGGCATACACATCAATCTGCCCGGAGCGCAAGGCTTCGTAAACGATAGCCGTGTTGCCCAAGCCTTGCAGCACCTGGGTGCGGCTGCCCACGGCTTGCGCTGTCTGCGCCACAATCTGGGCCAGGATGTAAGACTCGGTGAAGCGCTTGGAGCCTACGCGCAGCGGTGTGGTGGCCTCACCAGAAGCAGCCCCCATGCTGCTCAGCCCCACCAGCGTAACAAGCAAGGCCGCCCAACAGCGGAAGCGACGTTTGGTGAGCGATAGAAGGTTCATCGCGCAACTATAGCGGCGGTGGTCTGGGCCGATGCCTCACCTGCGTGTTCAAGTCCCCTTGTTAGGGACACTCTGCAAAACCTGAGATGCATTCGAGCAAGAAGGGCAATCAGTGGTACTTCGGCATGAAGGCCCACATTGGGGTGGATGCGGATTCGGGACTGGTGCACACCGTGCGCGGCACATCTGGCCATGTGGGTGACGTCACCGAAAGCAACAGCCTGCTGCACGGCCAGGAAACCGATGCCTTCGGGGATGCTGGCTACCAAGGAGTGGCCAAGCGCCAGTTCGGTTACGCCAAGGTCCGTTACCGGGGACTGAAGAAGAACACGGCCCAACTGGTCACGTTGTTTGCGCTCTCCAACTTGTGGATGGTTCGGGGCAAATTGCTGGGGATGCAGGCATGAGTGCGCCTGCAAACAGGCAAACGGCCTGGGAGAGGGTAAAACCGGCTCCGGCAGCCGACAAAGGGCCTCCGAATTCACCGATTTTGTCGCTTTGATTCACGATGCGAAATATCGCGGCCTGCTACCACGCCTGAACTTGAGTTATTCAGGCCATCCTTAGCCTGAATCAGGCTAAATCGCCACCAATTGCCGCACACCTTTGGCTTCCATCTCGTGGCCGGGGCCACGGGCGATGAACTCACCACGCTCCATCACCAGGTAATCGTCGGCCAACTCTTCGGCGAAATCGTAGTACTGCTCGCACAGCACAATGGCCATCGTGCCCCGGTCCGCCAACATGCGGATGACACGGCCAATGTCTTTGATGATACTGGGCTGAATGCCTTCGGTAGGCTCATCCAGAATCAGCAACTTGGGGCCAGCCGCCAGCGCACGGGCAATCGCCAACTGCTGCTGCTGACCGCCCGATAAATCGCCGCCACGGCGGTGCAGCATCTGCTTCAACACCGGGAACAGCTCGTACAACTCAGGCGGAATTGGCGTACTGGCCGGTTTGTAAGCCAAGCCCATGCGCAGGTTTTCTTCCACCGTCAGGCGGGCAAAGATCTCTCGGCCTTGAGGTACAAAGCCCACACCAGCCCGGGCGCGCTCGTAGGGCGTAGCATTTTGAATTTGCTTGCCATCGAACTCGATGGTGCCTGTTTTGATGGGCACCAAGCCCATCAGCGATTTCAGCAAGGTGGTCTTGCCCACGCCATTGCGCCCCAGCAGCACGGTAACTTTGCCCAAGGTCGCTTGCAGACTCACATCGCGCAGGATGTGGGAGCCACCGTAGTATTGGTTGATGTTTTTGACGGTCAACATAATGGTTTTTCCTGTTACCGGCCCAAATAAACTTCAATCACCCGCTCATCCGCCTGCACCTGATCGAGCGTGCCTTGCGCCAGCACCGAGCCGTCGCACAGCACCGTCACGATGTCGCTGATGGTGCGGATAAAGCTCATGTCGTGCTCCACCACCATCAGCGAGTGTTTGCCTTTGAGCGTTAAAAACAATTCAGCGGTACGCGCTGTTTCCTCGTCCGTCATACCGGCCACAGGCTCGTCGAGCAGCAGCAGTTTGGGGTCTTGCATCAGCAGCATCCCGATCTCCAGCCACTGCTTTTGCCCATGACTCAAGTTGCCCGCCATGCGGCTCACGCTGTCAGCCAGATGGATGGTGTGCAAAATTTCAGCGAGGCGATCACTTTGGCGGCTGTCGAGCTTGAAGCGCATTGACGGCACCACACGCTTGTCGGTTTTGAGCGCCAGCTCCAAGTTTTCAAACACCGTGAGTTGCTCGAACACCGTGGGCTTCTGGAACTTGCGACCAATGCCCAGCTGGGCGATTTCAGCCTCTTTGTAGCGCAGCAAATCAATCGTGCTGCCAAAAAATACCGTGCCGGAATCGGGCCGGGTTTTGCCGGTAATGATGTCCATCATCGTGGTCTTGCCCGCGCCGTTGGGGCCGATGATGCAGCGCAGCTCGCCGGGCGCGATGTCCAGGCTCAGCTTGTTGATGGCTTTGAAGCCGTCGAAGCTGACGCACACGTCTTCCAGGTACAGGATGCGGCCATGCGACACGTCCACCTCGCCGGGCGTGGCAACACGGGAAAACCCAGCTTCACGGCCACCGGATTCGGTTTTTCCTTGCTCGCCTTTTTGCGCAATTTTCGCCAAGCGGCGAGCGCCATCTTCCAATAAATCCGGCGTCATGCTTTATCTCCCCGGAGTTTTTTAACCAACCCCACAATGCCGTTTGGCAAATACAGCGTGACGCCAATGAACAGCGCGCCCAAAAAATACAGCCAGTATTCAGGTGCTGCCACCGTCAACCAGCTCTTCGCGCCGTTGACAATGAACGCTCCAATAATGGGTCCAATCAGCGTGGCTCGTCCCCCCACAGCCGCCCAGATGGCGATCTCAATCGAGTTGGCTGTGCTCATCTCGCTCGGGTTGATAATGCCCACCTGCGGCACGTACAGCGCCCCGGCAATCCCGCACATGATGGCGGAAATCACCCAGATACTGAGCTTGTAACCCAGCGGGTTGTAGCCCGAGAACATGACCCGCGTTTCTGCGTCCCGAATCGCTTGCAGCACCCGGCCATACTTGCTGGCGATCAGCCATTTGGCGAACAGGTAGCAGCTGAGCAGCATCACACCGGTCAGCACAAACAGGGTCATGCGCATAGAGGGTGTGGCAATTGGCAAGCCCAGAATCCGCTTGAAATCGGTGAAGCCGTTGTTGCCGCCAAAGCCTGTTTCGTTGCGAAAGAACAGCAGCATGGCGGCGAACGTCATCGCCTGGGTGATGATGGAAAAGTACACGCCTTTGATACGCGAACGGAAGGCAAAGAAACCAAAAATAAAGGCAACCACACCTGGCACCGCGACGATCAAGATCAGCGTGGCGATGAAGCTGTCGCTGAACGTCCAATGCCAGGGCAGTGTCTTCCAGTCCAGAAACACCATGAAGTCAGGTAAATTGCTTTTGTAGTTGCCGTCCGTCCCAATCTGACGCATCAGGTACATGCCCATGGCATAGCCACCGATGGCAAAAAACACGCCGTGGCCCAGACTCAAAATGCCGGTATAGCCCCAGATCAAATCCATCGCCAGCGCACAAATCGCATAGCACATGAACTTGCCCAGCAAGCCCACAGCATAGTCACTCAGGTGGAAAACGCTGTCGTTCGGCACCAGCAAATTCAGCGAGGGAGCCACAGCGCAGACCACGATCAGCGCGACGATGAAGGCGCTCCAACCGGTACCGGTCATCAAAGGGACTTTGGGGGGCAATATCACGGTAGAGGACTTAGAAATCGTGGAGGAATTAGAGGTTGTGTTCATTGCTCAAGCCTCCGCAGAACGGCCCTTCATCGCGAAGATGCCTTGAGGCCGCTTCTGGATGAAGATGATGATGAACACCAGCACGGCAATCTTGGCCAGCACCGCGCCAGTAAAGCCTTCGAGCAGTTTGTTGAGCACGCCCAGGCCCATCGCGGCGTACACCGTGCCCGCCAACTGGCCCACGCCACCCAACACCACCACCATGAACGAATCCACGATGTAGCCCTGGCCCAAATCTGGCCCCACGTTACCCACCTGACTCAAGGCGCAACCGGCTAACCCGGCGATGCCCGAACCCAGTGCAAAAGCGTAGGTGTCAATGCGTGCCGTGTTCACCCCCATGCACGACGCAATCGGCCGGTTTTGCGTGACACCGCGCACAAACAAGCCAAGGCGCGTTTTGCCAATCAGCCAGCCCATGCCCAGAAGTACCGCTACCGCAAAGGCGATGATGATGATGCGGTTCCAGGGCAGCTGCAGGTTGCCCATCAGTTGGATGCCGCCACTCATCCAGCTGGGGTTTTCGACGCCCACGTTTTGCGCACCAAAAATCGTGCGCACCAGCTGTTGCAGCATCAGGCTGATGCCCCAGGTTGCCAGCAGGGTTTCCAGCGGACGGCCATACAGAAAGCGGATCACGCTGCGCTCCAGTGCAGCCCCCACCAAGGCCGAAGCCAGGAAGGCCACGGGTACAGAAACCAGCAAATACCAATCAAACATCCCTGGCAGGTACTTTTGAAACAGGCCCTGCACCACATAAGTAGCGTAAGCACCAATCATCATCAGCTCGCCATGCGCCATGTTGATGACGCCCATCAAGCCATAGGTGATGGCCAGGCCCAGCGCCACCAGCAGCAGGATGCTTCCCAAGCTGATACCGCTGAAAACAGCCCCTAATTTGTCGCCCCAGGCCAACGAGGCCTCCACGGTGCGCAATGAATTTTGTAGCGCAGACTTCACATCTGGCGCAGACTCCACCTTGATTCGCTCGATTAAAGCAGTTTTGGCGTTGGTGGTGGTACTGTCCGCCAGCAACTTGGCGGCCTCCAGGCGTTTGGCGGTGTCTGGACTGTTGAGCAGAACCGCGGCACGCACCAAACCCAAGGCGACCTTGATCTTCGCGTCTTGCTCAGCAGCAAAGGCTTTTTCTATCAATGGCAGCTTGGTGTCGTCTGTTTCGCTTTGCAAAGATTTGACCGCCTCAGCGCGTACCTTCGCGTCTTTGGAAAACAGCTTCAACGCCGCCATCGCTGACTCCAACTCGCCATGCATGCGGTTGTTGTTCATCACGTCTTCGGCAGACTCAGGTACAGGTACTTCAGCCCCCGTCACCGGGTCAAAGCCTTTGCCGTCTTTGATGACGAACACCTTGTCGCCCTCAAACTTCACCGCATCATCGTTCAGCGCTTGCAGGAAAGCAGCGGTTTTATCGTCTGCGGTAGCGACGGCCTTGTTCAGCGCCTCGATACGGGCATCGGGTTCGCCGGATGCGATGGCTTTTGCTTCGTTAGCACTTAATGCATGGGCATTAGCAGCTATACAAAACATAGCAGTGAAGAGTAATTTTCGGATCAGCATGAAGGCATCTTTAAAGTAGGCACGGCCCACAACGGGCCGTGCAATAACTGTTAACTTCGCGCGCTTACTTCTTGACAGGTTCGTCAGGCTTCACCGAATTGCCCTCGATGAACGGGCTCCATGGCTTGGCCTTCACAGGGCCAGGGGTCTTCCACACCACGTTGAACTGACCGTCTGCCTTGATTTCGCCGATGAACACCGACTTGTGCAGGTGGTGGTTCTTCTCATCCATCTTGGACACGATGCCGCTTGGTGCCTTGAAGGTCTGACCCGCCATCGCTGCGATCACTTTGTCAACTTCTGTGGACTTTGCTTTGGTGACGGCTTGCGCCCACATGTTGATACCGATGTAGGTGGCTTCCATCGGGTCATTGGTCAATGGCTTGTCCATGTGGCCAGGAATCTTCTTGGCTTTGGCATAGGCAGACCACTTGGCGATGAACTCGGTGTTGGTGGGGTTCTTGATCGACATGAAGTAGTTCCATGCGGCAAGGTGACCAACCAGTGGCTTGGTGTCCACGCCGCGCAGTTCTTCTTCGCCCACCGAGAACGCCACCACAGGCACGTCTTTGGCCTTCAAACCGGCATTGCCCAGTTCTTTGTAGAACGGCACGTTGGAATCGCCATTGATAGTGGACACCACAGCGGTCTTGCCACCGGCCGCAAATTTCTTCACGTCAGCCACAATGGTTTGGTAGTCTGAATGGCCAAACGGGGTGTACTTTTCGTCGATGTCCGACTCTTTCACGCCCTTGCTCTTGAGATAAGCACGCAAGATTTTATTGGTGGTGCGGGGGTACACATAGTCCGTGCCCAACAGCACCCAACGCTTGGCGCCGCCGCCTTCTTTGCTCATCAAATAGTCCACAGCGGGGATGGCTTGCTGGTTAGGCGCAGCACCGGTGTAAAACACGTTCTTGGACAGCTCTTCGCCCTCGTACTGCACGGGGTAGAACAGCAGGCCGTTCAACTCTTCCAGCACGGGCAGTGCGGACTTGCGGGACACCGAAGTCCAGCAGCCAAAAATCACGTCGACTTTGTCTTGTGTCAGCAGCTGCTTCGTTTTCTCAGCAAACAGCGGCCAGTTGGATGCCGGGTCAACCACCACAGGCTCCAGCTTCTTGCCGAGCAAACCGCCCTTGGCATTGATCTCGTCAATCGCCATCAGCACGGTGTCTTTCAACACAGTTTCCGAAATGGCCATGGTGCCTGAGAGGCTGTGCAAAACACCGACTTTGATGGTGTCAGCCGCAAAGGCGGGCAAAGCCGACAGGCCCGTCAGCGCGACGGCGGCGGTGATCGCCTTGAGGGTAAAACGACGTGAGGCGGTACGTGAATTGAGGCGTTGCATGTGTGCTTCTCCGGGTGGTGAAAGTTGACGTGTCGCGCCGCAATGGCCTGGGGTGGCCGGGAATGTGGCGCGATGGGTTAACTTTAGGGAGAAGCGGGGACGGGGGGAATACGCCTTGTGGCGTATGGGGTAGCGTCATTACCCGGATAAATTCACCGACTATCTCAGCCCCATGCAATTCGCGTAGTACGTCACAGTGGCAGGCCAGTCGGAAAAGATGCCCATGATGCCCACGTCTTTGTTCAGCACGTCCAGCACGCGCATCACATCGCCCTCACGGGTCAGTGATTTGCCGTAGGTTTGGGTGTACCAGCCGCTGTTGCCTGTGGACAGCGGGCCAGAGCGTTCCAGTGACCAGGTGATGATGTTCAGGCCAGCTTGTTTGACATTCTTAGCGTAGGCGGATGGCACGAGTTTGCCGTCTTGCAGGTCAAGCAAAGCGAACAACGGAGGGGCAACGATGCGGATGCCTTCGACTTTGTAGGCTTTGAGTTGCTCCAAATTGGGCAGCTCAGGCACGGGGACTTCGTTCAAAAAGACAGCTTGCTGGCCGAAGGTAGGCTCGTTCTTCACCCAATAGAGGATGTCTTCCTTGTTGAACGATTGGGCAAACACGTCGCTGGCAGGCACTTTGGCGGCTTTGTAAGCGTCAATCATTTTTTGCGCGTACTGGGCCTGGGTAAAGCCTTCGAACGGCATGGGCACGCTGGCGGCTTTCAGCTCCGGGGTCATCTTGACACCGAGTTTTTTGAACAGCGCAATGCTTTCGTCGTGCGTCATCAACTGGCCGCTGCTGGGGGTGGCGTAGAGGTCTGTGCGCCAATTGGCTGTGCCGCCCATGAACTCTTCCACCGTTTTGGCCTTGGGGTTGAAAGCGTCCATCTTGCCGCGCAGGGTTTTGAACTCGGCCAAGGTGATGTCGCTGGTACGGCATTCGGCACTGGCAGGTTTGTTGGTGGCCTCGTCAAACGGGGTAAAGGGCTTGGTGCATTTAGCAGCCAAGGGGGTCGCAAGGATGTTCGTGGTGGTGTGCAGGTCGTTTTGGGCATGGCGACAAACCAGCTCTTTGTCTTTGGTGAAGGTCACATCGCACTCCACAATGCCGGCACCCATGCGGGCAGCTGCTTCGTAGGATTCCTGGGTGTGCTCGGGGAACATCATGGCGGCACCCCGGTGCCCAATGGAAAAACTGGTTTTCGCAAACGGGCCGTTCGAGCAACTTTGGAGCTTGGTTTTCAACGCGCCATCGGCCATGTTGTTCACCAAAAAGAAAGGGCGCTGCCCGAGTTGAATGTTGCTGATGGGCACAGGCACGGCTGCTTGAGCCAGGGCGTCAACGCTGCTGGCCAACAGCGGAATGCTGACCATGAGATGAAGGCCCAAAGTGAAAGAACGGTGGCGCATGGGGATGTCCTAGGTTCGGTGGTAAAGCCCAAATCGTAGCGCCTGTACATGACGAACGGGTGTCGCCCTCAAAGAAGGCCCTGTTCAGTAGTGAGGAGGCAGCTCATCACGCGGGTTGCGCACTGCACTCACTCCGCTCTCGGGCACAGGCTGGCGCAGACGGGTGATTTCGCTGATAAGCAGGTCAATTTGCTGCTGTTGGCGCACGATGACGGCATCAAGCTGGTCAAGCAGGTCTTCGGTATAGCTGGCCTTGATTTCCAGGTTGGTGAGGCGTTGGTCGGTGTGACTGGCGTCAGGCGTGCCGCTCATTGCCCTGCGCCTTCACGCCGGATTTCACGCAGCATGAAAAGGTAAAGCCCCTCAACCTTCTCACGCGCCCAAGGCGTTTTGCGCAGAAATTTCAGGCTGGAAGCGACGCTCGGATCGTGGGTGAAGCAGCGCACGGGGATGCGCTCACCCAGGCTTTCCCAGCCGTAATGCGCGGCCAAAGCGGTGACGATGGCTTCCAGCGTCAGGCCGTGCAGGGGGTTGCGGGCTTGGGTGACAGGGGCCGGTGGCGTTGATACGTCTGGGGTGGGCGGCGTTGAATCGGGCATAAGGTCAATCAGAAAAATCAGAACACATTGTCCTGCAACGCTTTCCACGCCGCGTATTCGGACAAGCGCAGACCATACCGGGCCAGCACACCTTCGTGGATCCGACTCAGCTCCGCAATGATGAGAGCGGTAACAGCGGCTTGGTCTGCGGGTTTGGCGTAGGTTTGAGCGGTTTGAGCGATGAGACTCAGTGCATCTTGCTGCGGGTGTTGAACAATCTGACGTATGCTGCTTTTAATCACATCGCGGTAGGCGAGGCGCACTGGGTCGGGTTGAGACACGTCTTGCTTGAGAGCGACGTATTCCTGGGTAGAACGCTGGTAGGCCCAGACGAACACATCGCGCAATAACTCGACACGGGTCATCTCGTACACACCGAGGATACCCAGACTGTAAGCAGCTTCGGGCACGTCCAAAAACGTCAACGGGCACAGGTTGGCGCGCAGCAGAGGGAGGTTGGCAAGCAGGCGTGAGGTGCGTTTGTTGATGTCGGCGAAAGGCTGCAAGTAGGGCAAATGCACCATAGCGAAGAAGGCTTGCTCGAAGGGGTCTGCAATTTGGGCGAGCTTATTCAAAAGCTGGTCAAACAGTTCATCAACCCAGGCCGCTTGGGCCAAGGGGCGGTAGACGCTTTTACCGATTTCGACAGCGTGCTGACGCAAGCGGCCCTCATCGGACGGGTTGGGCAGCAAATTTTCGGCCAGCGCGCTATGCAAATTGAACAGGGTGTAGCGGTCAAACCCCACAGTGGCGATGTTGTCCACCAGCAGCTCGATGGCGGCCTTGTGGTTCAAGATCATCTGGGTTTCCAGCGCGGCTTTGCCTTCGGCGGCGCGGCCATACTCCAGCAACTCACGGGTGTCCAGTCGAGTGTAGGTATTGCCCTCCAGGTGGCTAGACGCCCAGGAAAGATCAATCAACAAGCGGTTCAGCACAGCCCGGCCATAGGTGCCTGCGGGTTCAGTGCCAACGCCCGTTTCACCCATATTGCGTAATTGGCGGCGCAAGGGTTCGGGCAGATACCAAGTGTGATTGGGCTGATAAGCATCGAGGAATTCACGCTGGTAGCCCACCGGCTTACGCTGCAACACTGCTTGCTGCACATAAGCCAGCACCTCACGGCTGTCCGTGGAAAGAGGAATGCTGACCGGGAAATTGTTCAGCGATGTCTCTGTTTGTGCAGGTGTATTCACCGCCACATAGCGGTGCGACCGGCCTGCACCCAGCACAGATAACAGGCCCGCATCCACCTGCGCCTGTAGCCAACGCTGCGCGGTGCGGCGGGCCACACCGGGATGCAGTGACAACACTTCACCCAGTGACAAGCCTTCTGGGGAAGCGTTGATGCTTTGCAACAGGGGGGAGATGGAAGCGGTCATGGCGCGATTATGGCGCGATTACCACCAAAAATGGTGCGATAGTGGCGCAATTAGCCCCTGAAGTTGGCGCGATTAGCTTAAATCGCGCCAACTTGAATCTTCACACCAACCGCGCCACCACCGCAGCCGTCTTCTGAGCCGCGCCTCGGTGCTGCATCACAAACACCGATGCAGCAATTCTGGCCTGCGTAAGCTGCTTCTCTTTAGATAGCAAATCAATGCCCTGGGTCACAGCAGTTGGCAGATCAGCCACAGTGAAGGCGGCACCCGCGCTGGCGCTGTTGGCAGCAGCTTCGGCGAAGTTAAAAGTGTGCGGCCCCATCACGACAGGACAGCCGCAAGCGGCAGCCTCGATGAGGTTTTGTCCACCCAAGGGGAGGAAACTGCCCCCCAGCAGGGCCATGTCGCTCAGGGCGTAATACAGGGGCATTTCACCAAGAGAATCGCCCAACCAGATGGCGGCGTCTATAGAGAAACCGACAGGGCCGCCACTGTCCCAAGCACTGCGGCGTGAAACGGCGAAGCCTTGGGCTTGAATCAGCGCCGCCACCTCGTCAAAACGCTGCGGATGGCGCGGCACGATCAGCCATTGCACAGCTTGGCACTCAGCCGGGGGAAGCGTTAACAAGTACGCCAGCAACAAGGCTTCTTCGCCTTCGCGTGAACTGGCAAAAAGGATGATGGGCTTGGGCAGATCGTGCGTGGCGTTCCACGCCGCCCGCCACTGCTGGCCTTGCGACAGCAACGCAGGGTTAGGCTGGGCATCGAATTTCACATTGCCAAAAACACCTTGCACGTTGGCACCGAGTTGGCGCAAACGCTGGGCGTCCGCCTGGGTTTGGGCGTAGACGGCGGACAAGGCACCATAGGCGGGACGGGCCAGCCACAGGACGCGCCGAGCTTTGGCGAGCGATTTAGGGCTGAGGCGAGCGTTCACCAGCAACGTCGGTATACCGCGGTTTTGGCAGGCGGCGGTGAGGTTGGGCCAGATTTCAGTTTCGATCAAGACACCGACGCGAGGCTGAAAATGATCCAGAAAACGGCCAACCGGGCCGGGCGCATCCCACGGCTGCCAGACTTGGATATCGCCTTCGCGCAGCAGCGCACGGCCCTCGGAGCGACCCGTGGCCGTGCCATGGGTGAGCAGCAGGCGAAGTCGGGGGGCTTGTTGACGCAATTCTGTCAGCAGCACCGCCGCCGCACGGGTTTCCCCCAGAGAGACAGCATGAATCCAGACCCAATCAACAGATGCAGAATTTATAGCCGCAAAAGCGGGTTGAGTCACAGGGGAATCGCGTGAGGTATAGCGGCCAAAGCGCTCACCCATCGCCTCCAGATAGCCCGGCTCCTGGCGGCCGCGCTGGCGCAGTTTGAGCCACAGCAGAGGCTGAACCAGCGTCATCAGCAGAGCGTAGAGGAGACGAATCATGCTGTGGCGCTGGCCTTTTGCACCATGTTCACCATCAGCCACGCCTGCCAAACGGATTCAACCGAGGGGCAGGGTGTCGCGAACACGCTGCGCTGGCGAGAAGCGTGCGGCCCAGTACGCCAGGTGGTGTCGAAGTTGTAGAGCTGCACGTGCGACAAATCCAAGGCCACGGCGATGTGAGACAGACCACTGTCCACACCGATCACGCCGGCAGTACCGGCCAGTTGATCGGTCAAGGCGTCCAGGCTGAGACGGGGCCAAATGTGAACGCCAGCGCCAGGCAAAGCTTGCGCCAGTCGCGTGCTGCGAGCATGTTCCTCATCATTGCCGTGCAATAACGCAATCTCGCAGCCCGACTGCAGCAGGCGCTCGGCCAGAGCTACCCAGTGGGGCTCGGGCCACAGCTTGTCAGCACGGGAAGTGCCGTGCACCAGCGCCACCACGGGCACCGCCGCGGGGTGGCAAGAAGCGTCAAACACTATTGAATTGATAGCCACTGAAACCCATCCAGATTGCGCAACAAGCCCATAATTATCAACACTGGTTGGCAAGGCATACCCCAAGGCCTGCGCACACAGCGCACGCGAACGCTGCACGGCGCTGCTGTGCGGCGGGATGTGCACCGCCACATCCGCCACCCAGCGCGTAGGCGCCTCGTAGCTGGAACCGTCAGTGCCATTGGCCAGGGCATAGCGTTGACCCCGAGGCGCAAGGCGGGCCAATCGAGCAACCAAGGCAGATTTGGTAAGGCCTTGCAAGTCGATGATGGCGTCGTAGGTTTCGGCCTGCAATTCGGCTTTGAAGCTAGCCCAGGCTTGGCGCGTAGCCGCAGAAAAAGGGGCCTTGCGCCACGCCCGCAGACTGCAAGCAATGACGCGATGCACCCCTTCGCAATGGCGTACCAGCGGGGCAAAGCCGGGTTCGACCACCCAGTCGATCTGGGCATGGGGAAAAGCGCGACGTATGTCTTGCACGGCAGGCATGGCGTGAACCACGTCGCCGAGGGACGATAACTTCACAATGAGCACTTTCACAGGACAGAACCGGTCAGTGGGCACTGGCCTCAAAGTTGGCATCAGGCTTGACCGTGCGCAGCAGCGCCAGCATGTCGGCCTGAATGCGGTGGAGCGCCGCGTCCGTGTGGCCTTCAAAACGCAGCACCAGCACGGGCGTGGTGTTAGAGGCACGGATCAACCCAAAGCCATCGGGCCAATCGACGCGCAGGCCGTCAATATCCGAGATCACCGCAGGCGACGCGAACGTGGCGGCTGCTTTGGCTTGCAGCGCGGCGGTAACGCTGTGGGGCTCGCCCTCGGCGCAGGGCACATTCAGCTCAGGCGTGGAAAAACTGGTGGGCAGCGCGTTCAGCACGGCGTTGGCATCCGGAGATCGGCTCAGGATTTCCAGCAGACGCGCACCGGCGTAGGTGCCATCGTCAAAGCCGTACCAGCGCTCTTTGAAGAAAATGTGGCCGCTCATCTCGCCACCCAACGGGGAACCGATTTCTTTCATCTTGGCTTTGATGAGCGAATGGCCGGTCTTGTACATCAACGGCTTGCCACCGGCAGCCGCGATGGTGGGGGCGAGGCGCTGCGAGCATTTCACATCGAACAAAATCGTGCCACCGGGCACGCGGCTCAGCACGTCTTGCGCGAACAGGCCCATTTGGCGGTCAGGGTAAATGGTGTTGCCGTCTTTGGTGACGATGCCCAAACGGTCACCGTCACCATCGAACGCCAGGCCCAGTTCGGCGTCACCGGCTTGCAGTGCGGCGATTACATCTTTCAGGTTCTCGGGTTTGCTGGGGTCAGGATGGTGGTTGGGAAAATGGCCATCGACTTCGCTGAACAGCTCGGTCACTTCGCAGCCCAGTGCGCGGAAGATGGCTGGGGCCGAGGCACCCGCTATGCCGTTGCCGCAGTCCACCACAATCCGCATGGGGCGAGCAAGCTTCACGTCGCTGACGATGCGGTCACGGTAAGGGGCTTCCAGGTTGATGTTTTTGACAGAGCCGCCGGCTTGCAGCACCCAGCTTTCAGCTTCCATCATCTGACGCAAGGCCTGGATTTCATCGCCGTAGATGGCACGCCCCCCCATCACCATTTTGAAACCGTTGTAATCCTTGGGGTTGTGGCTGCCTGTGACCTGAATGCCGCTTTGGCACAGGGTATTGGCGGCAAAGTAGACCATGGGGGTGGTCACGGTGCCAATGTCGATGACGTCAATCCCCGCCGCGACCAAGCCACGCACCAGCGCGGCACTGAGAGACGGGCCGCTCAAGCGACCGTCACGCCCCACGGCTACGGCTTTCTGGCCTTCAGCGCGGGCCACGGTGCCGAAAGCACGGCCCAAGGCTTCGGCGACGGCATCGGTCAAGGTGGCAGGCACGACACCACGGATGTCATAGGCTTTGAAGATAGTGGAAGAAAGCTGCATGGTGTAGGGGTGTTAAACCGAATGAAGGCCAAACTGAAGGCATGAACGCGCCATGCAAAGGCAACGTCGCAGGCATGACGGGCACGGGATTGCATCGAATTGTAGAGGGCACAAGGCGCTAAAACCATGAATGCGCATGTCCGAAAACGGCCAGCATAATCTGCCCTGCCCGCTACCATTGCCCGATGACTCCCACCACGGCCACTCACCGCATGTCCATTGCCCCGCCCATCAGCGACGATGCCTGCTACCTCGCCATGCAGGCGCGGGATGCGCGGTTTGATGGGCGGTTTTTCACTGCCGTCACCTCGACCGGCATTTACTGCCGCCCGGTGTGCAAGGTGCGTTGCCCCAAAAGGGAGAATTGCCGCTTTTTTGGCCATGCAGCGCAGGCCGAGCAGGCCGGGTTTCGGCCCTGTTTACGGTGTCGGCCTGAACTGGCCCCCCATTCGGTGGTGTGGTCGATTCAGGATGCGTCGTACATCCTGGCGCACCAGGCAGCACGCTTGCTGGACGAACCTGAAGCCTGGGGTGACGCGCCCCCCTCGGTACAAGCGCTGGCCGCACGCCTGGGTATCAGCGACCGGCATGTGCGGCGAATTTTTGAAGCGCAGTTCGGCGTGTCGCCGTTGCAATACCTCCAAACACGGCGCTTGCTGACAGCGAAACAACTGCTGGCGGATACCACCTTGCCGATGACACAGGTAGCGTTCATCAGCGGGTTTGGCAGCTTGCGGCGGTTTAACGCTGCATTTGTAGCCCATTACGGGCTGAACCCCGTCCAGTTGCGGCGGGCTGGCGCGGCACCTGTGGTGGAAGCTGGCAGCATCACAGTCAAGTTGGCCTACCGCCCACCGTATGACGTGGACACGATGCTGGCGTTCATGGCCAAGCGCTGCATTAACGCTATTGAATTCGTAGCTAATGATGGCCACCAGAACTGCACAGGACGCACTTTTTGTATGGAAATAGGTGGCAAACGCCATACCGGGTGGTTGCTCGCAAGCTTTGATGCAACCCGCTGCCAAGTTGCCTTGCAGGTCAGCGATTCGCTGCGTGAGGTGCTGCCACTGGTGATTCGCCGCATGCGGGCGGTGCTGGACTTGGATGCGGACCCCAGTGCCATCAACCCGGTGCTGCACGCCAGCTTTCCCGCAGGCGATGGCCTGCGCGTACCGGGCACGATGGACGGCTTTGAGCTGGCCGTGCGCGCCGTGCTGGGCCAGCAAATCACCGTGGCTGCGGCCCGAACACTGGCACAGCGGCTGGTGGACAGGTTTGGCGAGGCCATTGAAACGCCCTTCCCCACGCTGAACCGACTCTTCCCCACGGCGGGTGTACTGGCGCAGGCAAGTGGAGACGCACTGGGACAGCTGGGTATCGTCAAACAACGCCAAGCGGCAATAGTGGCCATCGCGCAAGCGGTGGTGGACAAACGCCTGCAACTGCACAGTGGTGCGGACGTGCCCCAAACTGTTGCCGCGCTCAAAACCTTGCCCGGCATTGGCGACTGGACGGCACAGTACATTGCCATGCGGGCGCTGCGTTGGCCCGACGCTTTCCCGGCGGGCGACGTGGCCTTGCACAAAGCACTGGGTGTGCAGGGCAGCAAGCAGGCGGCGCGCGAAGCAGAAGCGGCGTCGCAGGCCTGGAAGCCGTGGCGCAGCTACGCGGTAATCCGGGCCTGGACGACGCTTTAAGACGCCTTATAAATTACTATCAATTCAATAGCATATTACGCTTATCTGTAGAGCTATAAAGGGGTATTTAACTATGAATTTCTCTGCCACCACGGTGAAAACCGCCTTCCTCAGCCCGCTCGGGCCTGTCACTGTGGCGGCGACCGAGAAGGGGTTGGCCGGTGTCTGGTTCAACGGTCAGCGCCACTTGCCCGACTTCGCGCCCTGGCCGCTGGCCCCCACGCACCCGGTGCTGGTGGAGACGGTGGCCCAGTTGCAGGCGTACTTTGCGGGTACGCGGGTTGATTTCGACTTGCCCTTGGATTTGCACAGCGGCACCGCATTCCAGCAAGCAGTGTGGCAGGCTCTGCTGGCCATTGCACCGGGCACCACGACCAGCTATGGCGCGTTGAGCGCGTCGATTGGCAAACCCAAAGCGGTGCGCGCCTTGGGGGCGGCGGTGGGGCGCAACCCTATCAGCATCATCGTGCCCTGCCACCGGGTGCTGGGCGGAGACGGTTCGCTGACGGGCTATGCGGGCGGGCTTGACCGCAAAGTGGCACTGCTCAAACTCGAAGGCGTGCAGCCCCCGATAGCCGCGACAGTCCCATCCCCCACACTCCGGTACGCTACACGGCCTACAGCCTCCCCCACTTCGCCCTCCACCGAAAGCCTGTTTTGACCTTGCCAACCTCATCGATGTCGACGCCGCCACCCCACACCAAGCCGTGGTTGCTGGATTTCATTTTGCTCGCCGCCATTTGGGGAGCGTCATTCATGTTCATGCGCCTGGGTGCGGTGGAGTTTGGGGCCTTGCCGACCGCAGCGGTGCGGGTGGCGATAGCCGCAGGCTTTTTGCTGCCACTGATGGCACTCAAGGGGCAGGTGCCAGAGTTGGTGCGGCATTGGAAGCCGGTGTTCGTGGTGGGGCTGCTGAACTCGGCCATCCCCTTCGCGTGCTATTCGTTTGCCTTGCTGTCCATCACCACAGGGTTGTCAGCCATTTTGAACGCCACAGTACCGCTGTTTGGGGCCATCGTGGCCTGGGTGTGGCTGGGGGACAAGTTGAACGGGTCGCGCACGCTCGGCCTGCTGGTGGGCTTTGCCGGGGTGGCCATGCTGGCGTGGGACAAAGCCAGCTTCAAGCCGGATGCCTCGGGTGTGGCACCAGGGTGGGCCGTGCTGGCGTGTTTGCTGGCCACGCTGTGCTACGGCATGGCAGGCAGTTTCACCAAACGTCACCTGGGCGGCATTCCCCCCTTGGTCACCGCAGCGGGCAGCCAATTGGGAGCGACACTGGGCTTGGCATTGCCTGCGCTGTGGCTGTGGCCTGCGCACAACCCCAGCTTGACGGCGTGGCTGGCACTGGTGGTTTTAGGGGTGGTCTGCACCGGGATGGCCTATGTGCTTTTTTTCAGGATGATCCAAAACGCAGGCCCCGCCCGAGCCTTGGCCGTCACGTTTGTGGTGCCGGTGTTTGCCGTGTGCTACGGCGTTGCCTTTGTCGGAGAAGGCGTCACGCCATGGATGCTGGTGTGCGGCGCGGTGATCTTGTGCGGCACGAGCTTGGCAACAGGCTTGCTCGGGTGGCCTTTTAAGACGCTGTTCAAGCGGCCATCACGGTAACGCGGTCACGACCACCGGTTTTGGAGGCGTAGAGGGCGCGGTCGGCACGCTCCAGGAATTCACGAACTTCCTCACCAGCGCGGTACAGCGTAACGCCCAAAGACACGGTCACCTTGGCCAGCGCTTCGTCAGCGCCCTGGCGGCGGATGCGGCTGCGGGAAACGGCTGAGCGGATTTTCTCGGCCATGATGGTGGCGTCGGGCAACATGGCACGGGGCAGCAAAATAGAAAATTCTTCACCGCCAGTGCGCGCCGCCACGCTGTCCTGACCGGCGCAGGCCTTGAGTACCTGGGCCACTGCGCGCAAAACCTGGTCACCAAAGTTATGGCCGTAGGTGTCGTTCACGCGCTTGAAATGATCGATGTCCGCAGTCACCAGACAAGGCGCGCTGTGACCCGCACTGATTTGCGCACCCGCAAGGCAAATGGACAGCTGCTGGTCAAAGGCACGGCGGTTGGCAAGGCCTGTCAGGCTGTCGACCAAGGATTCATGGCGCGCGCGCAAGACCTCCTCGCGCAGCACGGTGATTTCACGCTGGCTGTTCTCCAGATTGCGCTGCAAACCGGCCATGGCGTCGGTCATCGCACGTGTACCTTGCAAAATTTCAGCCACAGCTTGCGGAGTTTGTGCAGCGTGTTGGGGGTTATCGGCCTGCAAGATATCGTTCAAGCGGCTGAGGGAGCTGCCGTATTTGGCCGTTTGATCGCCAGCCTCGGCAGCAGAAACCGCCATGCCACTCAAGATGCGCTGAAAACCGTCAGCCACCTGCTTGGCGGCTTGAGGGTTAATTTCAGCCACATGCTGGCGGAACAAGGTTTCGGTGGCCACTTCGTCCAACTGACCATGGCGTGCCAAATGGCCGTCCACCGCTTGGCACAACTCAGGCGTGCGCTTGGCGACATAGTCATACCACACGGCATAGCTGACCGGATGCAGCGCCGTAGCCTGCTTGGACATTAAAGGCAATGCCATGCGCAGGTACTCGGTGCTGCGCTCTAAGGTGTCGGTGTATTTCAAGGGTGCCCTTTTGTCTGGACTTAAACAGGGTTTTGTATAAGACAAATGATAGTGGAAATGTGATTATTTACCAATGGATAAATAGGACTTACGGCATTTTGTAGGACTATGGCCCACCTCCGTGTAGCCATACAGCGCAACTATCAAACGCATTGAACTTATTCGTTAGCACTCTCTCGAACAGAGTGCTAATATTTAGTTCTATGACTGGAGTTCTGGCATGAGTAGTTTTTCTGGTGTTATTTCAACCCCCTCCACCGCCCTGGCGGTTGCCAATCCTTGGAGCGTGATTCCTGCGCTTGGGAATTTGGACGCTTACATTTCGGCGGTCAATCGCCTGCCCTTGCTGACTTTAGAGCAAGAGCAAGAGTTTTCCCGCAAATTCCGCGCAGAAGACAATCTGGAAGCCGCTGGCAAGCTGGTGCTCTCACACCTGCGCCTGGTCGTGTCAGTGTCTCGCCAATATCTAGGCTACGGTCTGCCGCATGGGGATCTGATCCAAGAGGGCAATGTGGGCCTGATGAAGGCCGTCAAGCGCTTTGACCCAGACCAGGGTGTGCGCTTGGTAAGTTATGCATTGCACTGGATCAAGGCTGAAATTCACGAATATGTGCTGAAAAACTGGCGCATGGTGAAGGTCGCAACGACCAAGTCCCAGCGCAAGTTGTTTTTCAACCTACGCTCGATGAAGCAGGGTTTCAAGGCCGATGCCGGTTCCACCGATGCAGCAACGCACCGGGGCACGCTCAGTGAACAAGAGATTGACCTGATGGCAAGCAAGCTGAACGTTGCCCGCTCAGATGTGATTGAGATGGAAACCCGCCTTTCTGGTGGCGATGTGATGCTGGACCCTGGCCCCAGTGACGACGGCGAAGAGAGCTTCGGCCCAATCACCTACCTGACCGATGCCACACAGGAACCCACCGCACTGATGGAATCCCACCAGCGCGATGTGCTGGCCAGTGACGGCATTGCCACGGCACTGGAAGCGCTGGACGAGCGCAGCCGCCGTATCGTGGAAGAGCGCTGGCTGAAGGTGAACGATGATGGCTCTGGCGGCATGACGCTGCATGAGCTGGCAGCGGTGTATGGCGTCAGCGCTGAACGTATTCGCCAGATTGAAGTGACAGCGATGAAAAAGATGAAGACGACGCTGGCGGCTTACGCCTGACCAAGATTCATTGTGCAAAGCGGAACGTAGCTATCGCCACGTTCCGCTTTTTTCATTTCAGCAGCTGCTGCAGATCAGACACCAGTGCTGGTGTGCCGCTGCCATACCGGGTGAACAAACGTACGCGGCCTTGCGGGTCGTACACATAGCTACCGGCAGAATGGTCCATGGTGTAACTGGTGGGGGTTTTGCCGTCCACTTTTTTGTAGTACATCTTGAAGCTCTTCGCCAACTCAGGTAACTGTTCTGGCGTGGGACGCAGGGCGAGGAAACTGGGGTCGAAGTTGGCCATGTAGGCTTTGAGCAGTGCGGGAGTATCACGCTCAGGGTCTACCGAGACGAACAGGGCTTGCAGCTTGTCACCGTCTTGGCCCAGTTGCTTTTTGACCTCGGCCAGCTCAGCCATGGTGGTGGGACAAACATCGGGACACTGTGTATAGCCGAAAAACAGCACCACCACTTTGCCTTTGAAATCCGCCAGTGCTCGGGTTTGGCCGTTATGGTCGGTCAAGGCAAAGTCTTTCGCATAGTCTGCACCCGTGATGTCTACGGCCTTGAACTCGGGCTTTTTATCGGAACAGGCTGACATCAGACCCAATGTGCCGATAGCGCTTGCCAGAAGGGCACCTTTAGCTATAGATTGAAGAGCAAATCGGCGGGATGCAGGATAAATCATGGGTGGCTCACAAGACATAGTGATCGACCAGCAGCGCAGCAAACAGCACACTGAGGTGAATCAAAGAAAAGCGGAAGGTTTGGCGGGCCAGCTCATCCGAGTAATTGCGCCACAGGCGAAAACCGTAGCTGCAAAAACCCAGGCTCAAAATGACAGCGGCAGTCAGGTAGATCCACGAGCTCATGCCGTACACAAAGGGCATCAGGCAGGCGGCAAACAGCACAAAGGTATAGAGCAGCACTTGCAGTCGGGTGAATTCATTCCCATGGGTGACTGGCAGCATAGGCAGGCCGGATTTGCGGTAATCCTCAACCCGGTACAGCGCCAGTGCCCAGAAATGAGGGGGTGTCCACAGGAAAATGATGAGAAACAAAATCAAAGCTTCAGGACCCACATCACCTGTCAAGGCAGCCCACCCCAGCACCGGTGGCATGGCACCGGAAGCGCCACCGATCACGATGTTTTGCGGTGTCAGTGGCTTCAAAATCACGGTATAGATGACGGCATAGCCCACAAAAGTAGCGAATGTCAGCCACATGGTGAGCGGGTTCACCCACAGGTACAGCACGCTGGAACCCACAATGCACAGGGTGGCGGAGAACAGCAGGGTCTGCCAGTCGCTGAGTTGGCCTTTGGCAGTGGCGCGCCATGCCGTGCGCTTCATTTTGGCGTCGATACCTTTTTCAACAATGCAATTGAAAGCGGCAGCAGCACCCGCAACCAACCAAATACCGGCACAGGCGATGGCGATGGTTTTCCATTCTGAAACAGTGGGCGCACCGGGAACAGCCAGCACCATGCCGATCAAGGCACAAAACACGATCAGCTGCACCACGCGGGGCTTTGTGAGGTGGTAGAACTGCTTGAACACGGAGTGCTGAAGCAAAACAGGGGTAGCGGCAGAGGGGTTCATACGGTCAGGCCTTGGGCAGTGGGGTGCCTGGCAGACGATGCCTTGGCAAATGGGGGCTGGCAGGTAGAGGCAGTGGCAGCCCAGACCAGCGCCATCACCATCGCAGCAGCGCCACCGGTATGGGCCAGTGCAGCGATCAGCGGCCAGCCAAGGACCACGTTGCTAAGACCAGTGAGAAGCTGCAAAGCAGCCAAAAGGGCCAGTGCGCGCGCGGGGCGTTGCAAGCCGGGCACCCGGTACAAGCGCCAAGCCAAGACGACCATGGCGCTCAGCACGAGGTAAGCCATGAGGCGATGGACATAGTGGATGGCCGTCAAGGCAGTGAAATCGATGGGACGGCCGTCAGCCGTCAGACCCAGTTCACGCCATACGGTGAAACCTTGCTGAAAATCCATCGCAGGCCACCAGTTGCCCTGGCATGCAGGAAAATCTTGACACGCCAACACGGCATAGTTGGTACTGACCCAGCCACCCAGCATGATTTGCAGGGTGAGTAACAGCCCGACCAGCAGGGTTGCGGCATACAGTGGGCGGCTGACGCGCACCTGGGCTTGCGTGTGCAAACCCAGGTCATAGCGACTGGCTTGCGCAGCCAAAAAAGCCAGCAACAGCAAGGCCCCCAGCAGGTGCAAGGTAACGATGGCGGGAAACAGCTTCATAGTGACAGTCAACGCACCAAAAGCGCCTTGCATACACACCAGCAGCAGCGTCAAGGCGGGCCACCACAGGCTGGGCAGGTTGTGCGCTGTGGTATTTTTAAATGCCAGACTGCGCCGCCCCTCCCACCAACGGGCCGCCAGCAAGGTCACAATCAGCACGCCCACGCCGGTCGCCATGTAACGGTGTAGCATTTCTATCCAGGCCTTCCCATGGGTAACAGGGCCGGTAGGCATGGCTTCTTGGGCTTGTGTGATCGCGGACTGTGCGCCCATCGGGCTGGCATGGCCGTAACAACCCGGCCAGTCAGGGCAACCCAAGCCGGAGTCGGTCAAACGGGTGAAGGCACCGAACAACACCAAATCAAAAGTCACAAACAAGGTCAGTAAAGTCAAGGCTCTCAAACGCTGCGCAGGAGATAACTGGCGGCTGCGCAACCACAGCCAGAACAAGGGGCCGAGCGCCACAGCCAAGCCCATCAGCATGATGTGGAGCAGCGGTGAAAAGTCAAATCCCGAGGAGGAGGACATCACTTATCTCCCCGGCCAGCCTGATCCCACGCCGCAGAGGCGCGCAGCAAGCGCTCTAAATCACGCTTGGCTTTGGTCGCACCTTCCGCGTCAAGCTTGGCGGGGAAGCGCATCATCCAATTGCCCATGGGGTCCACCACATACAGGTGATCGGTCAATTGATGGTCTTTGGCTGGTGCTAACCAGTTTGCGGCCTGCCCGGGTTTGAGACGGAATACCACGGCGTCTTTCAGAGCAGGTAGCAACGCGGCGCGCACGGGCTCATCGTCTGTGACCAGCCACACCCAGTCGAAGCGGTCACGCTCTTTGCCCAGGCTGGTCAGCACCTGGCGTTGCAGGTAGAGGTGCTGTTCACACTGAATGTCACAAACACCCGACGCCACGCTGACCAAAAGCCACTGGCCTTTGAGTTCGGTCAAGTTGTGCGGCGTACCGTCCAAGCTGACTACCGGCAAATCAGGCAGGGGACGTTGAGGATCAATCAATTCCCCAAAGTTGCGCCGTCCCTCGGGCCTCAGTACGTAGTAAGTGAAGTAAGACGCGATGACCGGGGCAGCACAGACCAACAGCACGAGCAGCATTTTGAGCCGACCACCCGAGCGCATACCGCTGACGGCCGCCTCGGTAGCACCAGGGCTGGGCAGGGAATGCACGGTCAAACCCAAGGGTTCGGCAGGTGTATCAGAACCGTTAGGCAGGTTGTTTGCAGAATCGGGGGACAAGTTGGAACCAGACATAAAGAATTGCCATCAAGGCGCTGAGGCCAAACCATTGAAAGGCGTAACCGTAGTGTTTTTCGATACCGAAACTGGGTGCAGCCCAGTCCCGCAGCAAGCCATCGGGCGCGGCGTCCGTTTGTAACAGCAAATGATCCCACAGGGGGAGTTGGGTCTCCGACTGGTAGGTACTCAGACTGAGATTTTGCCGTATCCGGCTGGGGGCGATAACCTCGGAAGGCTTGGCTTGCAGCAAGTCCAGCAAATGGGCTGGGCCAGCGGCAATACGCCCTGTGATGCGAACGCTGCCCTCTGGAGTGATGAGCGCAGGCAGGCGCTCTCGGTCAGTGAAATCGCGCTGCACCCAGCCGCGCTGCACCAGCACCACACGGTTCTCCTGGATTAATTTTAAAGGTGTCAGTACGAAGAAACCTTGCTTCGCGTTCATCTGGCGGTTGTCCAAGTACACGGTGTACTGAGGCAACCATGTGCCTTGCAACGTCAGTGTGCGATCGAGCAAATCGTTTCGCGCCATTGTTGCAGGTACACCAGGTAAGTTCAGTGTCAGTACATCCTGCGGTGTCAAAGGCGGACGGGCTGTTTGAGCTACCACACGTGCCTGCAATGTTTCTTTTTCGGCAGCACGGGACAACTGCCAACGCCCGAGCAGCAACCCCACTGCCACGACAACAAGCGCGGCAACAGTGATGAGCAAAAAACGGAACTGAACACGCACCGTGCTGTTCACGGGATAATCGAAGCCATGAATTACCTTGTACCGATTGCCTTTACAGCCATTTTGGGCTGCCTAGGTGCTGCGCTTTACAGCATGTTGAAAGATGGCCGCAATGGCAAGTTGAAAACCAATAACATGGCTCGCGCACTCGCCTTTCGCGTGGGTATTTCATGCCTGTTGTTTGCTTGTATTTTGATAGCTTGGAAGTTAGGCTATCTACACCCAACAGGCATACCTGTTGGTCATTGATTCGCAGCCTCTGGTTCAATAAAAAAGCGCCTTACGGCGCTTTTTTATGGAGAACAAGAGGTTGTCAGAACCAGTACACCAAAATGTACAAACCAAGCCACACCACGTCCACAAAGTGCCAGTACCAAGCAGCACCTTCAAAACCAAAGTGACTGTCAGGCTTAAAGTGCCCCTTCATCAAACGAATAGTGATGAACAACAGCATCAACATACCCACAAAAACGTGGAAACCATGGAAACCAGTCAGCATGAAGAAAGTGGAACCGTACATGCCTGAAGCCAGGGTCAAATTCATTTCATGGTAAGCATGGTAGTACTCGTAGCCTTGAACGAACAAGAAGACGACACCCAGCAACACGGTCATCCACATGAAAGCAATCGTTTTGCCGCGTTGGTTAGCCAACAGGGCATGGTGAGCTACTGTCAAAGTCACACCTGAAGTCAATAACAAAGCAGTGTTGATCGTAGGCAGCCAAAACGGCGTCATCGTAGTAAACGGAAGAATAGTGCCAGCGGGTGAGGTGGTTGCACCTGCAGCCAAGCTAGGCCAAACTGCCTTGAAATCAGGCCAAAGCAAGGCATTTTCCAAGTTACCTAACGCAGGCACTGAGTGAGAACGTGCCCACCACAATGCAGAGAAAAAGGCACCGAAGAACATCACTTCAGAAAAGATGAACCAACTCATGCTCCAACGGAACGATAAGTCAATCTTGCGGCTGTATTGACCACTTTCACTTTCACCGACGGCTTCGCTGAACCATTGGTACAGCACGCCCAACCACCAAGCCAAGCCGGCATAGAGAGAATACATACCCCACTCGTGCCCATTGACCCATTGACCGGCGCCCAAAATCACCAAAAACAGGCCAAAGGCAGCCATCACAGGGTGGCGTGAAGGCCCTGGAATAAAGTAGTACGGCGTTGTACCGTGGGTTGTTGAACTCATTTAGTCAGCTCCTGATTTCTCTTCAATATTCTCTTCGACAGGTTGCCTTAGTGGGCAACCACCCATTTCACAAAAAACATCAATCCAACAACAAACGCAAAGCAGAGCGCTAATCCCACCGCAATCAAATGAAATGGTGTTATTTTGGCCATGTCCTCTTGGCGTTCAGCAGTTTGACGCAAACCCAAAAATGACCAGAACACGGCCATAAGACTGCGCCACAGCAAACCCTTGGCAGCTACTGCTTCATTGATCTTACCGGCCTCCTTCACGAATGCGCACCCGTACTTAAAGCTGTGGTTGTTGACGGCACATCCAGCAAACCTGTACCTGCCGCAGCAGTAGGTGCAGGTGGTGTTTTACCACCCACTTCAAAAAATGTATAAGACAACGTGATGGTGGTCACGTCTTTAGGCATTTTGGGGTCAATCACAAAAGCCACAGGCCACTGCTTCTTCTCACCCGCATCCAACGTGTACTGGTTGAAACAAAAACACTCGACCTTGTTGAAATACGGCATCGCGTTTCGCGGAGCATAGCTGGGAATGGCTTGTGCGGCCATGCGGCGATTTTGCGTGTTTTGAAACTCGTACATCACAGTCGCCAGCTCGCCAGGATGAACCTGGATCGAGGATTGTGCGGGTTTAAAAAACCAAAGCCCACGGGCATTGGCATCAAACTCAACAGTGATAGTACGTGTCAGGTCAATCTGGGTATTGGCAGCAGCATTGGATGTGGCACCAGGCACAACTTTGTCGCCCAGTGCCAATATATTGATACCCGTGAACTCGCAAATGGCCTTGTACATGGGCACAAGCGCGTATCCAAAAGCGAACATACCCGCAGCGACGACCGCAAGCTTACCCACCATTTTGACGTTTTCACCACGAATGCTCATGACAACAACAACTTATCTGGCCAAGTAAATCATTTTGGCCATAAAACCCACGAAAAACACCACAGCGATAGAAGCCAAAATCAGGCCCAAGCGCAAATTGCTTTTCTTTTGTTGTGGTGTAGTCATAGTGATTTTTTCTATAGCAAAACCGTTCGTTTACGCAACGATTCGGGTAGCAGCCGCATTGAGCTTGGGTGGCGTTTCAAAGGTATGGAAAGGTGCAGGGGAAGGTACTTCCCACTCCAAACCTTCAGCGCCTTCCCAAGGTTTTTGAGCCGCTTTTTCACCAATGCCACGCATAGAGGGCAACACAATGAACAAGAAGAAATACACCTGTGCAAAACCGAAAGCAAATGCGCCCACTGAGGCGACAGCATTGAAGTCAGCAAACTGCATTGGGTAGTCAGCATAACGGCGTGGCATACCAGCCAGACCCAAAAAGTGCATAGGGAAGAACGTCACGTTAAACGCAATCAGACTCCACCAGAAATGGATCTTACCGCGTGTTTCGTTGTACATCACACCGGTCCATTTAGGGCACCAGTAGTAATAACCTGCAAACATGGCATATAAAGAGCCCGCCACCAATACATAGTGGAAGTGGGCAACTACGTAGTAGGTATCCTGGAGCTGAATATCAATCGGTGCCATGGCCAAAATCAGACCCGTGAAGCCCCCCATCGTGAACACAAAAATGAAGCCCACCGCAAATAGCATCGGGGTTTCAAACGTCATTGATCCCTGCCACATGGTGGCGATCCAGTTGAAGATTTTCACAGCAGTAGGCACAGCGATCAACATCGTGGCGTACATAAAGAACAACTGACCTGTCACGGGCATACCGGTCGTGAACATATGGTGTGCCCACACAATGAACGACAAAATGGCAATCGACGATGTGGCGTACACCATGGAGGCGTAACCGAACAATTTCTTACGGGCAAAAGCAGGCACGATCTGGCTCACGATGCCGAAAGCCGGCAAGATCATGATGTACACCTCGGGATGACCGAAGAACCAGAAAATGTGCTGGTACATCACAGGGTCACCACCGCCCGCAGGGTTGAAGAAGGTGGTACCAAAGTGACGGTCTGTCAGCGTCATGGTGATCGCGCCAGCCAACACGGGCATCACGGCAATCAGCAAGTAAGCTGTAATCAACCATGTCCAGCAAAACATCGGCATCTTCATCAACGTCATGCCGGGAGCACGCATGTTGAGGATGGTCACGATGATGTTGATAGAACCCATGATGGACGAAGCGCCCAAGATGTGCATTGCAAAAATGCCCGCGTCCATTGACGGGCCCATTTGCAACGTGAGGGGTGCGTACAGCGTCCAACCTGCAGCGGGGGCACCACCTGGCATGAAAAAGGAACCCACCAGCATCAAAGCCGCAGGAATCATCAGCCAGAAGCTGAAGTTGTTCATACGTGCAAAGGCCATATCACCTGCACCGATTTGCAACGGAATCATCCAATTGGCAAAGCCAACGAAAGCCGGCATGATGGCACCGAACACCATGATGAGCCCGTGCATGGTGGTCAACGAATTGAACAACTCGGGATTCACCAACTGCAGACCTGGCTGAAATAACTCAGCCCGAATCAACAAAGCCAAGACACCGCCAATCATCAGCATGGTGAAGGCAAACAGCAGATACAAGGTACCAATGTCCTTGTGGTTGGTCGCATAGACCCAACGCCGCCAGCCTGTAGGGGCGTGGTGCTCATGGTGATCGTCATGCCCATGATCGTGGTCGTGATGGCCTAGAACTGCACTCATCTTGAATTCCTTCTCTTTACCAATACGTCTGAATTTGTTTTTTTACTTGCGAGCCGACTTCACTTCGGCTGGCTGCACCAATTGACCCGTCTTGTTAGACCAGTTGTTTTTGGTGAAGGAAATCACAGCAGCGATGTCGGTGTCGCTCAGCGCTTTCCAAGAGGGCATGGCACCGTTGTTCTGACCGTTCAACAAAACTGCAATTTGCTTGGTTTTGTCTGCATCCAGCACCACAGCAGCACCATCCAGAGGCTTGATCGGGCCAGCGCCCTTGCCATTGGCTTGATGGCAAGCGGCACAGTTTGATGCATAAACCTTTTCGCCACGCTTGAGAATATCGTCCAACGCCCACACTTTGGTGGGATCGTCCAGCTTGGCAGCCATTTTCTTCTTCTCGCCATCCACCCACTTGCTGTAATCTTCAGCAGAGACAACTTTCACATGGATAGGCATGTAGGCGTGCTCTTTGCCGCAAAGCTCAGCACATTGGCCGTAAAAATCGCCTGTTTTCTCAGCACGAAACCACGTATCCCGCACAAAACCAGGAATCGCATCTTGCTTGATACCAAAAGCGGGCACCATGAAGGCGTGAATCACGTCATTTGCCGTGGTGATGATGCGAACTTTCTTGTTCACAGGCACAACCAGAGGATTGTCGACTTTGAACAGGTAATCGTCGGGAATGACGCCCTTGGCACCGTCGTTGGACATAGCGCGTTGACCCGCATCCAATGTGGAAACAAAGCCAATGCCCTCACCCTCACCCTTGATGTAATCGTAGCCCCACTTCCACTGAATGCCCGTGGCCTTGATAGTCAAATCAGCATTGGTGGTGTCCTTTTGAGCGACAAGCACTTTGGTCGCAGGAAGCGCCATGCCGATAACGATGACGAAAGGCACCAGTGTCCAGCCAATTTCAACCCAGAGCGGCTCGGGAAGGTCACGCGCCACATAGCCGGCAGCCTTGCGGTGCTTCCAAATGGAATAAAACATCACCGCAAAAACGGCAACAAAAACGACCGTACAAACAATCAACATGAACCAGTGCAACCAAGCTTGCTCTTCAGCAATTTTGGTCACCGCAGGGTGCAAATTAAGCTGGCGTACCGCAGGGCCACCAGGCAAATCGTTTACGGCATAGGCGTTGCTGGCAAGCCATGCACTGGCGCCGGTCGCAAACTGGACTAATTTGCGTGGAATGCTATTCATCGTGTTCACTTCTTATTGCCTCAAATACAAAACACTTGGATGACCTTACGCGGTGCGCAAAGCCATGCGAATTTCTCGTGCCAGCACAGCACGCAGCTCAGGGCGCACATAACGCCCCACCTGCACCCGTCGCCCTTGACCAGACAGCTCAATCAACGAACCATCACTGCCAAGAGGCTCAACACGTACCCAATCTCGGTTGAACTCGGAACGCACTCTGCGACCCGAGCTTTCCAACTCCACAACCAACTGCGCACCTTGCAGTGAAATTTTTTCACCGTCTGTAGCGTGCCGCGCGTAGACCAAAAAAGCCAAACCCACGGCCATCAATTCCAGACAGGCGAAAGGCATCACCATCAAGACGCCTTGCAGCCAAAAAAATCCACCGATACCCAGGGATATAGCGCACAGCGAGGCATAAGCCCAAGCCAATTGCACCGGCGTTACCGAGCAGTTACGCTTCAAAAACCAATGGATTGTCTGGCCTGAAACAGTTGCAAAACGGAAAACCGGGTTAGACAAGGTGTGTGGCTCTCTAAACTGGCCAGGGATTGGTTGGGACAATACCCACCAAAGCACCTAACTTTGAATCTCTTTAAGGTAAAAATTCACTGTCTGCGATTGTAGCGTGGGTTAACCCGAGGCAAAGTTGCGAAAACCCTCGACCAGACCGGCACTTTGACACTGCAAGGGTGTCACTGAGCCCCAGGACCACGTCCCGTCCTGAGCATACTGCGCATATCTTCCAGCGAAAATGCACTTTGATCAGCCAAACGTACCCGAGGCACGGGCTTGAACGCATGACCGTAGACCACCTCAAAACTCAGCGTCAACGGCTCTAGATTGTCACCATGTGGACGCAAATGACGAATAATGGCCTCCTCCAGATCGGCTCGCCAGCGTGGCGTTCGCAGACCCGCAAAGCGTTTGGGATTCAAATTGCGACCCAACTCCCGCAAGTCGGCCAATAACCGTTGCGGCGTTGCATAGGTCAACGTGATGCGCTCCATGTCCATCACCGGCTCTGCAAAACCCGCTTGCACCAACATATCGCCCCAATCGTGCATATCAGTGAAAGCGTGCCCTGGTGCCGGCCAGTCCATCGCCTGGTAAAGCCCGCGCAGCTCACGTAAAGTATCTGGCCCAAGGCAAGAAAACATCAAAAAACCATCTACCGCCAGGGCTTGGTGCCAGTTTTGTATCAACTGTTGAGGATCAGCCGCCATGTGCAGCCCCATGTTGGCCCACAGCATTTGCACTGCCGCTGGAGGCGGTGTCTCAAAACGCAAAGGCCGCGACGTCCATCGGACAGGATGCCACCACGGCCTGGCAAACAACTGCTCGGCCATCAGCCGTCGCGCCTCAGACAGCTCCACCACATAGCACAGAGCTTCAGGATAACGCTTACTGAGCAAGGCCTGCGCTTGCAAGCCGCCACGCACAGCATCCCAATGCGCCCAGGCTTCGGGCTGAAGGCGAATCAAATCCAAGCGCTCCTCCATCCGGCGAGCGACCTCTTCATGCAGCCATGGCGAACCTTTGGCGGTCAGTGCAGCCCAACGAGCGGCGGCAACAGGATCAATCGTGGGGGGTAAGTGTTTAGGCATCGCCACTGAGTTTAAAGCTTGAATCCGCCTCGCAGGGCGTGGTGGATTCAGCCCAAGAAGTGGCCTTTAAACTCGGTGGCATGCCCTTGCATTTGTCCTTTTCTATTTTCTGCATCCACAGAACTGCTCCATGCGCCACAGCTGGCTGAGCCTGAGCACACACTGGATACCCAGTGTGTGCAGCGTTTGCCATGCTTGGCCTTCACAGCCTGTATGCGAAGCCTGCGTAACGCGCTTTGCACAGCCACGCCCACGCTGTAAGCGATGCGCCCTGCCCGTCCCCCAAGGCATAGCCTTGTGCGGGGACTGCCTCGTCAACCCCCCCCCATTGGACGCCTGCTTTGCCGCAGTGGCCTATGGCTACCCCTGGTCGGACTTGGTAGCCCGCTTCAAATTTCGCGATCATCCCAGCCAGGCAAAACCGCTGGCACTGCTGATGCGCAGTGTGCCGTTCATCGAACCAGCCTTAGAGCAAGCCCAAGTGATCGTACCGATGCCGCTGTCTCCCCAGCGGCTTCGCGAACGTGGCTATAACCAAGCCTGGGAACTGGCCAGGTGGCTCGCGCCCTCGGTACCCAACAGCCAGAAACTCAATCCTCACCTGCTGCTGCGCATCACCGATACGCCGCCACAAGCTGGACTGAACCGGGAAGCGCGTTTGCGTAACCTGCATACCGCCTTCGCGGTAGATCCCCTGCGCGTCGCCCAACTGCAAGGCCAGCACGTGGTGCTGGTCGATGATGTGATGACCAGTGGCGCTTCACTGCACGCCGCAGCGCTTACCCTGCGGGCAGCGGGAGCCACCCACATCACCGGACTGGTGTTTGCACGCACCGAGCCGCAGGCTTAATACCTAATTACCTGATACCCAACACCTATAAACGCTAGAAAAACCACCATGTTCAACATCGTCTTGGTCGAACCCGAAATCCCTCCCAACACCGGCAATGTGATCCGCCTCGCAGCGAACACTGGCTGCACCCTGCATTTGATCGAACCCCTGGGTTTTTCAATGGACGACAAGCACATGCGCCGCGCAGGCTTGGATTACCACGAATACGCGCAAACGCTGCGCCATGCCGACTGGCCGAGCTTCTTGCGGGAAGCGCAACCGGCACCAGACCGGCTGTTCGCGATGACGACCAAAGGCACACGCCGCGTGCATGACGTGGCGTTTCAAGCCGGGGACTGGTTGGTGTTTGGCAACGAGACGCGCGGCCTGGCTCCTGCTGTGCGCGACACTTTCCCTGAGCTACAGCGCTTGATACTGCCTATGCGCCAGGGCCAGCGCAGTCTGAATCTTTCGAACGCCGTGGCGGTGTCCGTCTTCGAGGCGTGGCGGCAAAACGGGTTTGGCCCGCTTTAACCGCCATCTTGAATCCCCTCTTTAGCCGCCCTTGTTGGCCAAGCCCAGCTTTTCAATGATGATTTTCTCTGAGGCAAAACTGTCACGGGCAAACTTGGTGTATGTCGGTGTGTCCATGTAAATCACCGATTGGTCATACTTCTCGAAATTGGCAATGACTGCGGGATCGTCCAGCGTTTTCTTGAATGCGTCCTGGATGGTTTTCACCAAGGCGGGGTCCATGTTTTTAGGCCCGCACACGCCGAACGGTGAATCCGAAATGGTCTTGTAGCCCAACTCGTCCAGCGTGGGCACATTGGGCCAGCGCTTGGTGCGTTTGCTGCCGTAAGTGGCCAGCAGGCGCAGCTTGCCGGATTCCACATGCGGCCCCCAGCCGGTCGCGTCTGTCGCACCCATGATGTGACCACCCAGCACGGCCTGCATGTTGTCGGCATTGCCTTTGAAGGGCACATGCGTCAATTTGATGCCAGCACGTTGGGCGAACTCTTCCACCGCCAAATGCGGACTGGTTCCCGCGCCTGTCGAACCGTAAGTGAACTTGTCAGGATTCGCTTTGGCATAGTCCACCAAATCCTTGATGCTTTTGATGGGCGAGCCAGCAGGCACCACAAAGCCAAAGGTGTAACCCGTCAAACAAGCGATCCAGGTGAAGTCTTTCAGCGTGTCAAACGCCACTTTTTGCATGTGTGGAATACGGAACACACCGTGCGGCAACTGTGACAACGTATAGCCATCAGGCTTGGCGTTGACCAGCTCAATCGCCCCCAGCATACCGCCCGCACCGGGCTTGTTGTCCACGATGATGGTTTGCCCAAGAATATTGCCCGCGCTCAAGGCCAGCGCACGGATCACGCCATCGGTAGATCCCCCCGCAGGCCAAGGGCAAATATAGCGAATCGGGCGCGAGGGGTAAGACTGCGCACGCACCAGCGACGGTGCAGACACGCCCACCAACGCAGCGCTGGAGGCAGCGAGAAAATCACGACGAAGGATAGCCATAGGTCTCCTGATCTGAGTAATGTTGTCTTGATGTTGTCCTGATATTGTCCGAATGCGGACAAGGTTCAAGGGTAGCGTCGCGTCAGCGATTCGGCCACGCACACCGGCTTGGTGACACCTTCGCGCTCCACCGACACCTCCCACACCATTTGCATCCCACCGTTGTCAATCGGGTCGCACTTGAGCAGCTTCATATGGGCACGCAGACGGCTGCCCACGGGCACGGGCGACATGAAACGCACCTTGTTCAATCCGTAGTTCACCCCCATTTTGGATTCCACAATCTCAAACGAAGACTCGAAAAATTTCGGCAGCAGCGACAGCGTTAAAAACCCATGCGCAATCGGCCCGCCAAAAGGCCCAGCCTTGGCGCGTTCCACATCGACGTGAATCCACTGCTGGTCACCCGTGGCCTCGGCAAACAGGTTGACCTGCGCCTGGGTGACGGTGATCCAGTCGCTAGTGGCCACGTCTTGGCCCACAAAGCCTGCCAGCTCAGATAAGGTTTGAAAAGTCTTCATAAGTCTCCAGAGTCCTACTCGGTGGTTTTGGGGATGAGGGATGTTTCGCTGCTATGGTAACGGGATGGACTCTCAAAACCCGCCCCAGAGTGACAGCATCTACGTTATTGCCGCCCATCCCGACTGGCGTAACTCCAAAGTCAACCGACGCTTGTTCGCGCAAGCGCAAAACATCGCCAAAGCGGCGCCCAGTGTGGTCGTCAACGATTTGTACGGCAGTTACCCTGACTACTTCATCGACATCGCCACCGAGCAACGCCGCCTGGCTGCTGCGCAATTGGTCATTTTGCTGCACCCCATCCACTGGTATTCCATGCCAGCCCTGCAAAAACTGTGGCTCGACGAGGTACTGACCTTCGGCTGGGCCTATGGACGAACCGAGGGGCAGCCCAGTGCCCTGCACGGCAAAGACCTGTGGCTGGTTGCAACCACCGGCGGCTCTGAAGCGGCCTACCACCCGCAGGGCTACAACCGCTACTTTTTTGACGCTTTTTTGCCACCATATGAGCAAACAGCGACCCTCTGCGGGATGCGCTTTTTGCCGCCGTTGCTGCTGCACGGTGCCCATGCCAGCACAGAAGCCGAAGTAGACGCCCACATCACCGTATTTGGTGAGCGCCTGCAAAGCTACCCCCATTGGCCTGAGCTGGACGATCTGGACACCTGCCCCACCTGCATTGTGCCTGCCACAGAACGCCCCGCCGAACACGCCTCGACCTGATAAGCACCATGGAACACACCCCTACCTGGCTGGTCAACAGCTTCATCTACCTCTCTGCCGCCGTCATCGCAGTGCCACTTTCCAAAGCCATCGGCCTGGGCTCCATCATTGGCTACCTCGCAGCGGGCATCGCCATCGGGCCGTGGGGGCTAGGGCTGGTCAGCAATGTGGAAGACATCCTGCACTTTGCCGAATTCGGCGTGGTGCTGATGCTCTTTTTGGTGGGTCTGGAACTGGAGCCCAAGCGGCTGTGGAGCCTGCGTCGGCCCATCTTCGGCTGGGGCAGCGCCCAAGTGCTGGGCTGCACCGCTGTGCTGATGTTGGCAGGCTGGGCGGTGGGCGTGCCATGGAAGATTTCACTGGTAGCGGCTTTAGGCCTTGCCTTGTCCTCCACCGCCATCGCCTTGCAGGTCATGGGTGAGCGCAACCTGCTGCAAACGGCCAGTGGACAGTCTGGGTTTTCTATTTTGCTGTTCCAGGATGTGGCCGCCATCCCCATCTTGGCTTTGCTGCCGCTTTTAGGCACCGTTTTAGAGTCTGATGAGGCCTTAGAGCACACCAGTAAAGCGATAGAAGCTCTCAAAATCATAGCAGTCATTGGCGGTATTGTGCTTGGTGGTCGGCTGCTGATGCATCCTCTGTTCCGCTGGATTGCGCGCTCCAACACACCCGAAATCTTCACCGCTGCCTCGCTCCTGTTGGTGGTGGGCATCGCTGGGCTGATGCAACTCGTTGGCCTGTCGATGGCCCTCGGGGCCTTTTTAGCGGGCGTGCTGCTGGCCGAAAGCGAATACCGCCGCGAACTGGAAACCGATATCGAACCCTTCAAAGGCCTCTTGCTGGGCTTGTTCTTCATCGCCGTAGGCATGAGCATCGACTTTGGCGTGCTGATGAAATCTCCCGGCCTGATGGCGGCTGTGGTGCTGGCGTTCTTCACGCTCAAGATCGCCACCATTTACGGCCTGACGCGCCTCATGGGCCTGCCCGTGCAAGAACGCCCCGTGCTCACACTGCTGCTGGCACAGGGCGGCGAATTCGCCTTTGTGGTGTTCCAAACCGCCGCCGGCGCCCATGTTTTTTCGGCGGAAACGTCTTCACTGCTGATCGGTGCCGTCGCCATTTCCATGCTGCTCAGCCCGCTGCTGCTGGTGCTGGTAGACAAGCTCTTGCTGCCCCGCTATGCCAATGCCAACAAGCCCACGCTGGAAGAAATCTCTGAGCCGCAAAGCGCCAGCGTCATCATTGCGGGCTTTGGCCGCTATGGCCAGATCGTCGTGCGTATTTTGAGCGCCCAAGGGATTGCCGCTACGGTGCTTGACCATGATGTGGACATGATCGAAACCGCCCGTTTGCTGGGTTCACGCGTGTTTTACGGCGATGCCACCCGGCTGGACTTGCTGCGCACTGCGGGTGCTGAATCCGCCAAAATTCTGGTGATTGCCGTAGACAGCGTAGACCAGTCGCTGGCCATCGCCGACCTCGCCCATGAACACTTCCCCCACCTGAAAGTCGTGGCCCGCGCGCGCGACGTGACGCACTGGTACAAACTCAAAGACCGGGGTGTCACCCTAATGGAGCGTGAGCTGTTCGAGAGCAGCCTGCGTTCTGGGCGCAGTGTGCTGGAGCTGCTCGGCTATGCCCACCATGAGGCCCGCCGCGTCACCCTGCGCTTTCGACACCATAACCTCGCACTGCTGGAAAAAATGCATCCCCTCTACAAAGACCGGGGCAAAGCCATCGCCGCCATCAAAGTGGGGCGCCAGCAGTTTGAAGACCAAATGGCGCAAGAGCGCGCTGAACACGAACAGCGCACTGGGCCCCCGCAGGGTTGGGGGCAGTAGCGTCCATTCCCGTCATGCAAGTATGTTGATCCGGCATGGCCTTGCCGCCAAAGCATCACACCTTCCCCATTGCCCCAGCGCATGCCGTCCAGTATCTTCACGGGGTCAGGTTGCTGACGGAACACTCACCCAAGAAATTAGGCATGACGCATGGCTACAGCACGCAGAACAGTATTGGCAACAGGTTTACGAACGGGTTTACTGGCCGGTTTAGGGCTTTGGGGCGCTGGAGCAGGCAGCGCCTTTGGACAATCCAAACTGCAGACTGGCCGCCGTATCGTGTTGGGTCAGTCGGTGCCCTTGACGGGGGCGGCCAGTGAGATTGGACTGGCCTTCACAGCGGGGGCCAAGCTCTATGTCGACGCGTTCAATGGCCGTCGGGTCAATCCGGGTTGGTATTACGAACTGCGCCAACTCGACGACGGCTACGAACCCGTGAAAGCTGCAGCCAATGCCAGAAAAATGTTGGCAGAAGGGGCCGATCTGTTGTTCGGTTTTGCAGGCACCGCCAGCAGTGATGCGGGTGCCGAGGTAGCCCGGCAAAACAAGGTGATTTTCTTTGGGCCATTTGCAGCCTCAGACACGCTGCGGGACGCGGCGCATACCAACGTCTTCCACGTACGCCCCAGCATGGCCGATGAAGCGTTCAAAATGGTACGCCATTGCGCCACACTGGGCCAGAACCGCATTGCCGTCGTGGCAGAAAATGACGCCATGGGTCGCGCGGGTCTGGCAGCGGTGGTTCAAGCCCTGATCGAACTCAAACTACCGCCGCTGGTGGTATCGGTCATGGTGCCGGTCAACAGCGACAAGGTAGACGCCGCAGTGGCTACTGTGGCATCCGCACAGCCACAAGCCATCCTCCAGGTGTCGCTCTTCAATACGACGGCAGCGTTCATCCGCAAAATGCGCAAAACGGGTTACACGGGTGCCTTTCTTAATTTTTCAGTGGTCGGCATAGACCCGCTGTTCACCGCACTGGGGCGGGACATCGGTGGTGTGGTGGTGTCGCAGGTCGTGCCTCCGCCGCGCAGCTCAGCCACACCCATTGTCAAAGAATACCTGGCTGCCCTCGAAAACTCTGACCAAACTCCATCTTACGAAAGCCTGGAAGGCTATATTGCCGCCAAAGCACTGAACGAGGCGGTACGCCGCGCAGGCAAAAACTGGGACACTGCCAGTCTGCAAAAAACAATGGCAAGCATGAACGACTACGACATCGGGGGCTTTCGCATCAACCTGCGCGCCGGGATGCGCGACTCGGTACGCGCCATCGACTTGGTGACCATCACACCCGAAGGCAAGGTGTTGCGCTAAACACTATGCCAGGCCTGCTACCGCCCTTGCGCCGCATTGCCCACCTCGACATGGACGCCTTTTACGCGTCCGTCGAGCTGCTGCGCTACCCGCAACTCAAAGGCTTGCCCGTGGTGATTGGTGGCGGTCGCCGCCCGGCGGACGAAGTGCTGCAACTGCGCGGCGCGCTGCCAGTTGACCAGTTCCCCTTGCTGCAAGACTACGTGGGCCGGGGCGTCATCACCACCGCCACCTACGCCGCACGGGTCTTTGGCATCGGCTCCGCCATGGGGTTGATGAAGGCCGCCAAGCTCTGCCCGCAAGCCATTCTGTTGCCCGTAGACTTTGACGAGTACCGCAAGTACTCGCGCCAGTTCAAAGCCATCGTCACCGACATCGCCCCGCTGATGGAAGACCGAGGTGTGGACGAGGTCTATATCGACTTCACCGACGTGCCCGGCGGCCAGCGCGAAGGTGGACGCACGCTGGCCCGCCTCATCCAAAAAGCCATCTTCGACGCCACCGGCCTCACCTGCTCCATCGGTGTCGCACCGAACAAACTCATCGCCAAAATGGCCAGCGAGTTCAACAAACCCCAAGGTATCGCCATCGTGCATGCGACGGACTTGCAAACCGCCATCTGGCCACTGGCCTGCCGAAAAATCAACGGCATCGGCCCCAAGGCGGAAGCAAAACTGAACGCACTGGACATCCACACCATTGGCGATCTGGCTACCTGTGAGCGGCAATGGCTGATCGCCCACTTTGGCAAAAGCACGGGCGCGTGGATGCACCACGCCGCCTGGGGACGTGACGAGCGTCCTGTCGTCACGGTGAGCGAACCCGTCTCCATGAGCCGAGAAACCACCTTCGATCGGGACTTGCACGCGGTGCGCGACAAGGCCGAATTAGGCGCGATATTCACCGACCTGTGCACCAAGCTGGCGGGCGACTTGCAGCGCAAAGGCTATGTTGGCAAAACCATAGGCATCAAGCTGAGGTTTGACGATTTCAAAAGCGTGACGCGCGATGCCACGCTGGCGCAAGCCACTGCCGACGCCACCACCCTCCGCCGTACCGCAGGCCTGTGTTTGAAACGGGTGGATTTGTCCCGGAAGTTGCGGCTGCTGGGCGTGCGGGTGGGAACATTGTCCAAGCTGGGCACCAGCGAAAATTCATCACCAAACAGGCTATCCCTGCTTACTCAATCACCTTCTGAAGCTATAAATACAATAGCATTCAATGACCAACTCTTCTGACCCCTGTTGCCTGCAACGCCTTCGGAACACCGCTTTTGCAGCCCTGCTCTGTACGGCTGTGCTGCCCCTGCCCGTTTTCTCCGAAACCCTGCGCTTCGCTGCCCAGGGCGATATCGCCACGCTGGACCCGCACGCCAAGAACGACCGCTTCAACAACGCCATGGTGCAGCACCTGTACGAACCGCTGGCAATGCGCGGGCCAGATTTGAAAGTCATCCCCGGTTTGGCGCTGACTTGGGTGCCTATACCTGCAAAAAACGGCACCAGCAACCTGTGGCGCGTCACCCTGCGCCCCGGGGTCACGTTCCACGAAGGCCAGCCCTTCACCGCTGACGATGTGGTGTTTTCCATCACCCGTGCCCAAAGCCCACAATCCCACCTGCAAAGCGCGGCCAGTGAGTTGGGCCGGGTGCGGCGCATCGACGCCACCACCGTGGAATTCGATACGCGCAAGCCCAACCCCCTGTTTGTCGAGACGCTGACGCTGATTCCCATCATGAGCCAAGCCTGGGCCAAAGCCCATGGCGCAGAGCTTCCTGGCAACCTCAGTGCAGCCCAAGAAACCTACGCCCACCGCCACGCCAACGGCACCGGCCCGCTGCGCAACGCTGTCTGGAAGCCCGATGTCAGCCTGACGATGGACGCCAACGCTGGCTGGTGGGCGCGTGCAAACGAGGGACGGGCCACTGGCGGCAGCCTAGGTAACGTCACCCAGGTGGTATTCCAGCCCATTCAAAGCGTAGCCACCCGCGTGGCGGCCCTCGCCACTGACGCGGTCGATCTGGTGGTGGATTTGTCGCCCAACGACCGCGCCTATCTGGGCAGCAACAAGGCGATGAAGACCGTCAGCGGCATTGAGAATCGCATCATTTATTTCGGCTTCGACGTGAAATCCCCTAAGTTGCGCCAAAGCACAACTGCTGACACCTTGCAAGATAACCCGCTGAAAAAACCCTGGGTACGCCAAGCGCTGTGGCAAGCCATCGACTACGCTACGCTGCAAAAACAAGTCCTCAAAGGCGAGCATCAACCAACTGGCGCGATGGTCACGCCCCTCACCACGGGCTACGCCCCTGCGCTGGACACCCTGCCCCGCTTCGACCCCGCCGCCGCCCGCGCCCAACTGGCCCAAGCGGGCTACCCCAATGGCTTCGCCCTAAACCTGAACTGCCCCAGCGACCGCCACCCGGTAGACGAGGTGCTGTGCAAAGCAGTTGCCAATTTTTGGAGCAAAGTGGGCGTCACCACCCGCCTGCGCTTGCAGCCCAAAACGCAGTACTTCGCAGAGTTGGAAAAAACCGGGGCTGATGCCTTCCTGATGGGCTGGGGAGGTGCCACCACTGACGCGATGTACAGCCTGAAGCCGCTGATGCACAGCGCAGCAAGCGGCGCGAGTGCATCAGCCGGCGTGGCCGGCCAATTCAACTACGGCGGCATTGCCGACCCGAGTTTGGACGCCTTGATTGACCAAGCAGAAACTGAACAAAACCCGATTCTGCGCACATCCCTTATGCTGCAAGCGCTACAAAAAGTGAAGCAAGAGGCTTATGTGGTGCCGCTGTACCGGCAGGCGATCTTGTGGGGAATGCAGACCCGCATCAGTGCCGCACCGCGTGCGGACAACCGGCTGGAGATTTTTCGGGTTCGGGTGCAACCTGACAAAATCGCTGCACCTTAATACACGGCACTGACGTACCAGAATGAAAGACAACCTATGGCATTGATCGAAGGCTTTCGCGTTCAAAACTACCGCGCACTGCGTGATGTCACGCTAGGCCGCCTGTCTTCATCAACAGGCGGCTCACCACTGACACCTTTTACCGTGGTCATTGGTAAAAACGGCGTGGGTAAAAGCACTTTGTTTGATGCTTTCGGTTTCGTCGCAGACTGCTTGTCGCACGATGTGGAACAAGCTTGCGATATGAAGCAGCGCGGCGGGTACGAGCGACTGCGGTCGAGAGGCAGCAGCGATGCCATTCGGTTTGAAATTTACTACCGAGAGGCCAAAGGTGAACGCCCTATGACCTATGAATTAGCGATTTCATTGGATTCAACGGGTCGCCCTTTTGTGGAGTCCGAAGTGCTCAAGCAACGGCGTAAAGGTCAGAAACATGGTCGGCCTTACCCTTTTCTACGCCTCTTGCACGGCAAAGGCATGGTGTGGGCTGGGGAAGAAGCGGTTGAAGTGGAGGAGGTCGAAGACGAAGACGACGAAAGAGAAGAAAGCGTGGAAGAAAACCGCGCAAAAACCTCTGTTGAGCTGACCGACCTGCGGCAGTTGGGCATTGCCACTTTGGGCACGCTCAAAGAACACCCTCGCATTAAGCGGTTTCGGGATTTTCTCAAAGGATGGTACCTGTCGTACTTTCACCCGGATGCGGCCCGTGGCTTGCCTTCAGCTGGGCCGCAGAAGCACTTGAATGTGCATGGCGACAACATCGGCAATGTGGTGCAGTTCATGGAGCAGCGAGAAAATTCCGCCCGGTTCAAGCTGATATTGAACCGCATTGCCGCCAAAATTCCGGGTGTTCAAAGCATTGACACCAAGGTAACGGATGACAAACGGGTGCTGCTGCGCTTTAACGATGGGGCTTTCAATGATCCCTTTTTTGCCCAACAAATGTCCGATGGAACACTCAAGGTGTTCGCCTATTTATTACTGATGGAAGACCCTGAGCCGCCACCGTTCATTTGCATTGAAGAACCTGAAAACGGGCTTTACCACAAGCTGCTGGAAACGCTGGCCCATGAATTCCGTGCCCACGCGAATGGACGGAAAAATGCACCCCAAATTTTTGTGACCACGCACCAGCCTTATTTCGTAGATGCATTGGCTACCGATGAGGTGTGGATTTTGGAAAAGGGTACAGACGGCTATTCCCTGGTGCGTCGAGTTTCCGATATGGAAAGCGTCAAAAATTTTGTGGATGAAGGACTCCCACTGGGTGGGCTTTGGTACAGCAATTACCTGGACGCCAGCTAAAGATGCACATCGAATTTTTGGTGGAAGACAGCTCTGGAGAGCGGTTGCTGGCCCAGTTGGTGCCACAAATACTGGGTGAATACGGCTCACCACATACATGGCGGTTGAAAGCCTACAAAGGTATAGGGCGCATCCCGCAAGGCTTGTCCTCAAAGGGGGACCCCGCCAAGCGAATTTTGCTAGACCAGCTACCTCGCTTGCTTCAGGGCTACGGTAAAACACCCGGTATTGATGCTGTCGTAGTGGTTGTCGATACGGACAGCCGGGATTGCAAAGCATTTTTGCAAGAACTGAACGCGGTGGTAACGGCTTGCCGTCCTGCGCCGCGCACGCTGTTCAGATTGGCTGTTGAGGAAATGGAAGCATGGTATTTGGGCAACCGCGAGGGATTGCTGAAGGTCTACCCCCACGCCAAACAGGATGTGCTTGACCGTTATGTGCAAGACAGTGTGTGCAACACTTGGGAAGTGCTGGCCGATGCGGTTTACCCAGGCGGCGCTACAGCCATCAAAAAAGCAGGTTGGCCATTGCCGGGAGAGATCAAGCACGAATGGGCGGAAAAGCTGGGGCCATTTATGCACATCGATAGCAACATGTCACCCAGTTTTGGGAAGTTTCGTGATGGTTTAAGGCGCTTAATCGCTTGAGTATCCCCCGCAGCGTCACTAAACAAACAACAGCAGTGCTACTTCCGACGCTCCATTTTCGTATCTTCATAGAAACGCGCCTTCACCGCAAACATGGCTTTGTCAGCTTCGTTGCTCAAGGCATCCACGTGCGTCGCTGTCAGCGCTGTGGCTATTCCAATCGCCAAACTGAGCTTGTGGCCGGTGTAGTACTGGTTGTTGATCTCCAGCATGGATTCAATGCGTTCCTTGAAACTCTGGGCAACACGTTCATCGCATCCAGGCAACAACGCAACAAATTCGTCGCCACCGACGCGTGAAACGCAATAAGGGGTGCCAGCAGCTGCACCGATGAGAACCTCTCCGAATCGGCGCAGCAAGCTGTCACCGGCCGCATGACCGTCCAGGTCATTGACGGCTTTCAACCCATTCAAATCCATAGCCAGGATACTGAGTGGCCATGGGCCTTTGCGTGCAATGCGGTTCAGTTCTTCGGTGTAAAAAGACCGGTTGTGCAGCTTGGTCAGTGAATCATGTTTGCCCAGGTATTCCAGATAAGCCTCTGCCTTTTTGCGTGCCGTAATGTCGACCAATGACACCAAAACCAAGTCCCAGGAAGACTCGTGGCCGCTTAAAACGGAGAACTGCATGTGGATGTTGATCAGTGCCCCTGTCAAGGCGTAATTCACCACCTCACGCATTTGCGTCGTGTTGCCATTCCATAAATCCAGTATCTGTTCCGCAAAAGAGTCATGCATCTCGTTGCGAAACACGACGTCCAATTTGGACAGTAGTTCTTCCTTTGATCTCGCAGCGAACATCTGAAGGGTGTGCTGATTAACGTCCAGCACCTTGATTTTTTCAGCACATCGGCTAACGAAGTCGGGGTGAACACTCAGAAACACCCGAAAATCCTGAATACCCTGTGCACGCGCCTCATCCAGCAGGACCTTGACGCCACTGAAGTCTTCCACCCACAAAGACACCGGTGAACAGTCAAACAGATTGCGGGCGTACTGCTCGCTTTCAATCAGCGTCTTTTGGGCCTGCACCTTCTCTGTCACGTCTTCCAGTGACACCATGACACGATCCCAATGGGCCTCGTGCCCCTGGAGAACGCGGACATGGATTTGCACATCCATGCGTTGGCCGTTCAGAGCGTAATTCACCGACAAGTTGGAAAAGGCCAGGGTCCCAGACCAAAGATGAACCAATTCCGTCAGCATTTGCTCAAAAGTATCATCTCTGAAAACTTCATTCAGTCGACTGACCAGATCCTCTTGATCCCTCGCCGCGAATACCTTGAGCGTTTGTTGATTGACCCGTAAAACCTTGAGGCAGCTGGAACATGTCGCCATCAGCGCGGGGAACTGTCGCAAGTGGGATTCAAGGTCCTTGATGCCTTGCGCCCGCCAAACCTTAAACAGCGCGTTCAATTCGCTGTAGTCTTCAAGCCACAGTGAGATAGGGGCCGAATCGAACATCAACTCAAAATCAGTCCCAGTGGTTGGCAAGTTATCAGCAGATGGCATAGTCATATTCAGGGAGTCCAACGGTAGTTCCAACCATTGTGGCACTTTGAACACTCACCGCAGCGTCGCCAAATAAGCCACCACATCCGCTCTCTGACCCGCATCGCTCAGGCTGAAATCCATCACCTGCCCAGGGATGAGTTTTTCGGGATCGGTCAGCCACAGCAGGAGGGTTTCACGGCTCCAGATGACGGGGCTGCGCTTCAAGGCGTTGGAATACACATACCCCGGCTCGCTACCCGCTTTGCGCCCCAGTACACCCCAGTGGCGCGGGCCAGTGCGGTGGTCATGGGGGTTATGGCAGTCGGCACACTGGGTTTGGTAGACGGCTTGGCCCCGCAACACGGCAGCGGCATCTTGGCCCCGCAAAGCCGGGTCTGCACTGCTTGTGGGCAACAGCTGTGTCAGCACAAAAGCACTCACGCCAATGAACGCCAAGACCAAACATGCTTTGGCAACCCGATGCCGCATTTTAAACCGCACTGTGGTTGACCCTGTAGGCTAAGGTACGGTGGGAAGAAAGAACAGGCGAATCGGTGCGCATGAAAACTCCTGTGGTTTACGGGAAATTACTGAGAAATTGCCGAAGCAACAGTGGTACTACGCACTAGCTCACAGTAACGGATTCACTTTGCCCCCCAATTTCAAGGGGAATTACCTTCAGGCGAATCTTCCGGCACACTTGGTGCGTACCCCTTTAACGGCCCTATCCAATGGAGAACCTCGATGCCTCAGAAACAACGCCATGCTTTATGGGCTGCAAGCACTTTGTTTGCCCTGGCTAGCCCCTTAACTACATTCGCAGATACAGGCAAACTGCTGCTGACCGGCGGCGTCAGCAGCATTGACGGCGCAGCCGGTGGCGGCCTGACGCCCTGGGCGGTTATCGGCTCTAACGCCACGGATGGGGAAATCGGGGCCACTGCGCACCTCACCCGTACCGTGGTGAAAGACTATGCCCTGACCACCTATGGCGCGGCGGTAGGCTACAAAAACAAGGTGGAGTTGTCCATCGCCACACAAGACTTTGACGCGGGCCCGACCTCGGCGCTGGCAGCGTTTGGCGTGACGCCGGGCACGCACCTGAAAATGGACATTTTCGGCGCCAAGTTCAAACTGGCCGGTAATGCTGTGCTCGACAGTGACACTCTGATGCCGCAAATCGCCGTGGGTGTGGAATACAAACGCCTGCGCGCAGGCACCATGGGGCCGGTGATTGAGGCACTGGGCGGCAAACTGAGCGGCACGGATGTCTACCTCAGCGCGACCAAGCTGTTCTTGGACCAAGGCATTCTGGTGAACGGCACGCTGCGCGCCACCAAGGCGAACCAAAACGGCTTGCTGGGCTTTGGCGGCGCGTTGGGGGAAGACAAGTACAAGCTGATGCCTGAAATTTCAATGGCTTACCTGCTCAGCAAAAATATCGCCATCGGTGCGGAATACCGATTCAAACCGAACAACCTGGAAAAAGTGGGTAACAGCGTGTTTGGGGCCAATTCGGGAGCCTTGCGGGAAGACGATTGGAAAGATATTTTCATCGCCTACGCCCCCACCAAAAATGTCTCGCTGACTCTGGCCTATGTCGATTTAGGCCGTATCGCCCCCGCCTTGGTAGCTAACCGCAAACAAACCGGCGTTTACCTGTCAGCACAGGTAGCGTATTGAGATACTCCCCATCCAGACCCAGAGATTTCACCATGATGACCCCAACACTTCGTCAAATCTGCGCGCATGTCACCTTTGTAGGCCTGCTGGCCAGTGGCAACGCCTTCGCCCAATCGACATCGACGACCACGATGGCCAACGACCAGTTGTTCAAAGACCTGGGCGGTAAGCCCGGTTTGGTGAGGCTGATGGAAGACTTCGTACCTCGCCTGTACGCAGACTCCCGCATTGGCAGTTTCTTCAAAGAAACCAAACCCAAGTTTCTGAAAGACCAACTGGCTGATCAGTTTTGCGTGGTATCCGGTGGCGATTGCAAGTACGACGGCGCTGACATGAAGTCGGCCCACACCAACATGGACATCACCCAAGCGCACTTCAACGCACTGGTGGAAGACCTGCAACTGGCGATGGATGCCCAAGGCATTGCGTTTCGCACCCAAAACAAACTGTTGGCCCAACTGGCTCCGATGTACCGCATGATTGTGAACACCCCATGAACCTGAAAATCCGCCGCTTCACGCATCGCCTGGGCTGGCTTATCGCCCCGGCCTTGTTGGTCACTCCACCGGCCATGGCGGCGAATTTGACCGTGTCCGTGCTGGACAAAGAAGGCAATCCCGCAGCAGATGCTGTTGTCGTTGTGGTGTTGAATGCCAATGCGGGAGCCAAAACCAGCCCGGTCACCATCACAACCATCACCACCGTAGCGCAAGAAAAAATGCAGTTCATTCCCTCGGTATCGGTGGTGAACGTAGGCAGCACGGTGCGCTTTGCCAACAACGACCCTTGGGATCACCATGTGCGCGGCACGGCGGCGGGCTTTGCGGCGTTCAACGCTGTCGGGGGGTTTGAGTTGCGCCTGGACGGCAAACCCGCTGGCAAACCTGCTAACAGCGCCACGGTGGTACTGGACAAAGCCGGGGCGGTGCAGCTAGGCTGCCATTTGCACAGCTCCATGCGCGGCTACATCTACGTGACGGATTCACCCTACACCGTGAAAACCGGTGCCGATGGTGTGGCCCAGTTCACCGATATTCCTGAAGGGGCCGCCACGCTCAAAGTCTGGCACGCTGACCAATTGATTGACGTGGCCCCACAAACCACTTACCTTGGCACACCGGCGGCCAAAGCGGGCTTTCAACTGAGCGTCGTTCCTCGCAGGCGGCGGATTTAACCCAGGCTTGCTTAGCGGTGGGTGACGGGTACTCACAGTACCCGCTCCGCAAACCAAAACGCAGACAGCATCACCAGCAGCCAAGAGCCGAAGCGCAGCACCCAGCGGTCATAAAACGGCTTTCCCACCAAGGGTTGCGAGACAATCACCCAACCTGTCACGGCGATCAGCTGACCCGCTTCCACACCCAGATTAAAGCCACCCAGCGCCCAGCCCAGCAGGCCTGAAGGTGCTGCCGCTTCGGTCAACAGTCCGGCGAACCCGTAGCCATGAACCAGGCCAAACGCACCGGCCAGCACTTCGGTGCGCAGCCAGCGCTGAGGATAAATATTCAGCAAGGCAGAGACGCCAATCGACACCGCAATCACCGGCTCCACCCAGGCAGGAGAAGCACTGGTGTAGCCCAGCGTGGCGAGAATCAAGGTGATGGAATGGCCTAAGGTGAACGCGGTGATGGTGGCCAGCAAGCGGCCCCATGCCGATGAATCTTTCGATGTGCTTTCCGATGTGACCACCTTCGCCATCACCGCCACTTTTCTCGGCCAAAGCAGCAACTGCAATGGCAACACCAGCGCCAACAAGAACGCCAAGTGGTCATAGCCCTCCAGCAAATGGTGGACGCCCAGCAAAAAGTACTGGGTCAAACTGCGCCAGGCGGAATTCGGCACTGCTGTGGCGCTTTCAGTGGCAGTAGCAGCGGCGGCCACACCAGCCCGCAACACCGTGGCCTGCGTCTGTGCAGGCGCAACTGTCAGCAGCAGGTCTTTGCCGTCCAGCTGACCCGCCACCAGCAGGCGGTGGGTGGCATCTTGGGTTTTGAAAAGTGCATAACGCAGTGCCAGCGCAGCGCCAGCCGGCGTTGACGGTGACGCCTTCAAGCGCACATAAGCACCATCCCCACGTGACTCCAGACCGTCAAACTGCCAAACCAACACAGGGGCGTCGGTGATGCCGATGTCTGTCGCCAACAAGGCGCTGATGGCAGGTACAGCGGCTTTGATTTCACCCCAGGTGACTTTACCGTCCCCATTGGCATCGATGCTCAGCACCAACTCCAGGTCTTTGATCGCCACGGCACAGGTGAGGCTCAAATTCGGTTGGTCGTTGACTTGCAGGTAAGCATCGCTGCCTTTGTGCGCCAAAGCACTGCCAGTGGCCATGCAGACCAAGAACAAACCCATCAATACATGCGTTAGCCGTTTCAGCCAAGGTGTCATGGCTTTCCCCTCAAAGGCAAAGCCTGCAAGCGCTGATCGTTCAGGCCGATGGCGGCGATACCCGCTTGCAATTCGGCTATGGCCTTGTCGTCCCGAGCGGCGTGGGCACTTTGCAAGGCCAGCCACCAGTCAATCGGTTCCTTTTGCAGTTTCAAATTCTGCTGTGCCAACGCCAATGCAGCACGGGGTAGGTCGTCCAGCCACAGGGCGATCAGACCGGCTTCACGGGAATGCAAAGAGACATCGTCGCCCCGACGGCGCAGGGCAGCATCGCGCTCATGCAATTCGGTGACGATGGCTTTCCAGCTGGCTTGACCGCTCAAACGCAGCGCGTGGGCACGGCGAATAAGCACGGCATCGGTTTCGGGCAAATCAGCCAAGGCTTTCAACGCAGCTTGGGGTTGGCGGGTACGGAGCAGCAAATCGCTGTAGGCCAGGGCGGTATACAGGTCAGCGTCCGCTTTCAGGCTGCGCTGGTAGGCCTTGGCAGCGGAGGCATCGCGTCCGGCGCGCTCTTCGCTTTCAGCCAGCAGCGAGGCAACCCAGGCGACTTGAGCTGGCGCTGAAGCGGCATTGAGCAGAGTCTGAAAATCGCGTGGCGTCTGAGCCGTTTGGCCTTGGAGCGATTCGGTTTCCAGGCTGCAGACCTTGGCATACCAGAGTTGGCGGGCAAGGGCCACAGCTTCACAGGCAAGCAAGGATTCCTTGTACCGGCCTGACAGCCGCTCCAGGCTGGCGAGGGTGAGCCATGCTTGAGCGTTGCCTCGGTCGCGCTTCAGGGCAGCTTTCAGGGTGGTGTAGGCGGCGGTGAATTCGTGGCGGCCTTGCTGCACGGTGGCCTGCATCACCATGAGCGCAGGCGGTGCATCGGGCTTGTCCCACCAAGGGCTGAGAACGGCTTGGGCACGGCCCCAGAAACGGGTGTCCCCTGACTGGCGGGCCTCACCGACCCAGGCTTGCGCTTGGGCCAAAGCTTCAGCGGCAGCAGGTGAAGGCGCTGATACAGGTGCTGAAGCGGCAGGGCTGATCACCGCTGGCCGTACAGCGGCACTGCGGTTAAAGAGGCGAGCAGTGGGCAAAGTCTCAATAACTTGCTCATCGCGCTCGGGTTTGATTTCCGTCACAGCCTTGGCACCCACCCAGGTGAATGCCAAGAGAGACAGCACCACAAGCTGGCGATGAAGGGGTTTGCACAGGATCATCGCCAGCATTATGGAGGGGAGAGGTTGCTCAGATCGACGCGGGTTCAGACGTTTCGTCCACCGCCAGCTCGGTCGTGCTGATGTCGTTAGGAGAAGTCGTGTCGCTGGTCAACCCCATGATGTCGGTCATGAACTTGACCATACCGGACACGCTGATGGTGGTAGCGGCAGGGGTGGTGGGTGTCGTGGTGGCTACGGCATCGCCGCCACCTCCACCGCACGCGGTGAGGGCCAGCACGGCAGCGGTGGTAGACAACAGCGCCAGTGATTTGGAAGTCTTCATGGTTATCCTTGTTTATCCTTGTTAATGAATGAGGCAGCTTGAGCAAGCCTGATGCGCTTGCTCAGCTATCAAATCAAGAGTGATTAACGCTGTGTTTTACTTTTGCAGCGGCGACGAACCAGGCAGCGGCGTATTCAGGTACGGGAAGCTGGTCAGGAACGGCACAGCAGCTTGGTCAACGCCATCGTGCACCGCTGCGGACGTGGCACCCAGTGGCACGCTGGAGGCTTTGCACGCGGAGGTCACACCGGCCACGTTGGGGATGCTGTTGAGCTTCAAGCCATCGTTGTCCCCGTTGATGACGCACAGGCCACCCAGCATCGCGACCAGGGCTATGTCCACCACGTCATCTTTAGGACGGCGACCGTTGGGGAAACCGGCCAGATCCTTGGCGTTGCCCAAATTGGCCAAACCACCCACACGCAGCACCTCACCAGCCACACCCAAACGGTTTTGATCCGCATAAGCCACCGGCGCAATGGCCGTGTTCAAACGCAGCATTTCCGAAGGCGTAGGGTTCGCTGGCTTGTTCACACCGGTGATGCCGGTCAGGAAAACAGTCGCCAAATCGGTACGTGGCAGGTTGGTGGGGGCCAAAGCCTTCGCGTCACCCGCGAGCACGAGGCCCAGCAGTGCAGGCAACGTCGGGTTGGTCACGTAAGTCAGGAACTGGCCGTCGCCACTGGGTTTGGACGCATTGAACTTGTCTTTGTCCTTCAAACCAATCACCACCTCGTTCACCAGCGGGTTGCCCAGGCGAGAGACTTGCGTCCAGGCGCCACCAGCTTTTTCGCTGGTCTGGTGGCCTGAAGGGGGGGCACCGTTCAGCAGGCGTGCCTGACGCAGGCTGGCGCTGGTCCAGCCGCCAATCACCGGGTCAGTGCCCGCAGTCAGGCAGTCTTTGTGGACTTCCATCGCGATGGTGGTGACGTTCTTGTCCTGAATCGACTTGGCTGCAAACGCGTTGATGTTGGCAGGGTTGGTGATTTGCGCGGCTGTGGCATTCACCAGGTCAAAAATGAGCCCGAGATTGACCGCAAAACCTTCTTGGCGCTGGCCCACGAACACACGGCCCTGGTCTTTGCCCGCAGGGCAACCAGGCACCGTCACCGTATGCACATGCTGACCCGCGTAGGCTGCATAGGCTGCGGTGTCCCCCAGCGTCTTCACGCCGATGTAGTCCACAGGTTTCTCAAACGTTGCGCCACCGCCGGTTTTGCTGATGGCACTGGCTGTGCCAGTGCGGCGGTCGCCACGCACGATGGTGACGCCGTAGCTCTCGGTCACGTTCAAATTAGGGTCATTCAGCTTGCTGACGCCACCGGCCTGCACCAAGGGGATGGAAACAGACTGGCCACCAATGTTCAACGCCACATCGTTCAGCTTGTTCTTGAAGCGAAACTGAAAGGTGATGTCTTCCTTGGCGTCGCCGTTGTTGTCCAGGTGGATTTCGTACAGTGCGTTGGGGTCCATCATGAAATAGTTGGGGCCGCCATAGCTGTCTTGCAGAGGGATGTAGTTGGCGATCAGCGTCACGTAGTCGGTGCGGCCCGTTTCATAGCTGCGGAACATGTAGAAATCACTGGCATCCACTTTAGGGCTGGTGGTGATGAACGGGGCTTCGCGGTGGCTTGAAGCGTTGGCCATACCCGCGCTGCAAACAGCAGCAATAGCGAGGGACTGGGCCAAAGCAGTCAGCGTAAGCTTTTTAAAACGCATGGTGAACTCCTGGTGTGGTTTTTGCTGAAACAGTAGAGAGACATAGGCAACACGCTAGGTTTGCCTGATTGCTTTACGCACTGGACACACCACTGGATTCAAAGCTTCCCATAAATATGAAATTGAATCCAAACCACCGCAGTGAACGTAAAGCATGGCAGGCCCTCAGAACAACAACTCGACACACCGCCATGCGCTTCACACCCTCCACCATCTTTGCCCGCCGCCCCACGGTTCAAGCCTGCCTCGCCACGGTGTTCCTGGCCAGCCTTGCTGGACAGCAGGCACAGGCGCATGACCCCATCGACACCAACCTGAGCGAAATCACCGTGCTCAGCACCCGTGAAGACTTGCAAGGCACGGCCACCACCGCTAGCGAAGGTGTGGTGACGCTGAAGCAGTTGCGCACCCGCCCTCTGCTGCGCGCCGGTGACTTAATGGAAGCGGTGCCCGGTTTGGTCGCCACGCAGCACGCGGGTGAAGGCAAGGCCAACCAGTACTACCTGCGCGGCTTCAACCTCGACCACGGTACCGATTTGGCAACCTATGTGGATGGCGTACCCATCAACCTGCCCACGCACGGCCATGGTCAGGGCTACACCGATCTGGGCTTTTTGATCCCTGAGCTGGTCGAATCCGTGCAATACCGCAAAGGCCCGTATGCCGCAGAAGACGGTGACTTCGCCGCTGCGGGCGCCGTGCGCATGAACACTGTGCGCAAAGTCAACCACCCGTTTGGCCAGATCGAACTGGGCGCTGGCAACTACCGCCGCGCCCTGGCCGCAGGCTCGCTGGACTTAAGTGGTGGTGACTTGCTGCTGGCCGGCGAACAGCTCAACGACGATGGCCCCTGGGCCGTAAAACAAAACCTCAAGCGCACCAACCTGCTTGGCAAATACACCCAAGGCAGCACGGGCAACGGTTGGTCAGTGGGCCTCACGCATTACCAAGCCTCGTGGATTTCAACCGACCAAATTCCCCAGCGGGCGGTGGACAGCGGCTTGGTCGGGCGTTTTGGCTCGCTTGACCCCACAGCCGGAGGCCAAACCCGCCGCACCGGGTTGAATGCGAATTGGGTCAGCACCGACAAAGGCACACAAACCCAAGTCAGTGCTTATGCCCTTCGCTATGATTTTGAGCTGTTCTCGCAGTTCACCTACTTCACCCGAGGCTGTGACACCGCTCCCCTGCCTGCAACTTGCAACGGTGCGGCTCCGCTGGACCAGTTCTCTCAAGTTGACCACCGCAACGCGCTGGGCTTGAACGCCTCCCACCGCGTTCCCATGACGGTGGCAGGCTTGGACGGCATCTTCACCGTGGGCACCGACATCCGGCGCGACAACATTGGCCAAGTCGCCCTGTACGACACCCAAGCCCGTGTGCGTCTGAACACCGTGCGCAGCGACAGCGTTGAGCTGAACGCCTTGGGCCTGTGGAGCCAAGCCGAGTTGCAACTCACGCCCCAACTGCGTGGCATTGCCGGTCTGCGCTGGGACAAACGCGTCTTGAGCGTTAACAGCTCCATCCCGCAAAATTCGGGAAATGCCGGTGCCGCCATCAGCAGCCCTAAAATCTCACTGATCTACAGCGCCAGCCCCACGCTCGATCTCTACGCCAACTGGGGACGGGGTTTCCACAGCAACGACGCCCGTGGCGCCGTCGCCAAAGCAGACCCGCGCGACCCGTCCTTGGCTGTCAGCCCCGCCACACCGCTGGTGCGCGCCACCGGCTATGAATTGGGTACCCGTCACAAAATCACCGACGAATTCACGCTGACCGCCGCACTCTGGGCACTGAAGCTCAACTCCGAACTCTTGTTTGTGGGCGACGCAGGCACCACAGAAGCCTCGCGCCCGTCGATGCGCAAAGGCTTGGAAGTCACCGCCAATTGGCGTCCCACGAAAAACCTGGAGCTGGACGGCGACCTGTCACTCTCACGCGCCCGCTTCAGCGATGCAGACCCAGCAGGGAACTACATTCCTGGCTCCATGGAACGCGTCGCCAGCTTCGGTGCCACCTACCAAAGCGGCCCTTGGACGCTGGGCACCCGCATCCGCCATTTCGGCAGCCGCGCCCTGATCGAAGACAACAGTATTCGCGGCAGCGCCAGCACCATGGTCAACGTGAAAAGCGGCTACCGCCTCAGCGCCAATGCAGAGCTGTCAGTGGAAGTGTTCAACCTGTTCAACCGCAGTGTCAACGACACCGAATACGCCTACGCCTCACGCCTGCCCTTTGAGGCCGCTTTCTCAGGCAATACCCCCGCTACGCTGCACTTTCACCCCAGCTTGCCACGGACTGCGCGGGTGGGGTTGAAGATGTGGTTTTAGACTTGGCGAAACAGCTTGTCACCCCCTTGATAGGCTAATAGCGCCATCATCGCTACAGTGCAGGCCAAAGGAATCGTTAACCATGCACTGCTTCACCCTCGCCCAAGACCAGCATATCGCCCACCTTGTGCTCAGCCGCCCCGAGGCGCTCAACACCATGGGCCCCGTCTTCTGGCGCGAGCTTGATGAGGTGCTGACCCAGATCCACAAAGCCGGCACCGCACGCGCTTTGGTCATCTCCAGCACGGGCAAACACTTCAGTGCGGGCATGTCACTGGACACGTTTGGCGGTGCAATCACGATGGACGACCACAGCCCCGAAGGCCGCGCTGCCATGTTCGATGCGCTGTCGGAACTGCAAGCCACCTTCACCAAACTGGAAACCCTGCGCATCCCGGTCATCGTGGCCTTGCAAGGTGGCTGCATCGGCGGTGCCGTGGACATGGTGACGGCCTGCTGCATCCGCTATGCCACCGCAGACACGTTCTTTTGCATCCAGGAAATCAACATCGGCATGGTGGCCGACGTGGGCACGCTGCAACGCCTGCCCAAGCTGATCCCGTTGGCGGTGGTGAAAGAGCTGGCCTACACCGGGCGGCGCTTATCGGCCCAAAAAGCACTGGGCTATGGGCTGGTGAACGAGGTGTTCGACACTGCGGAGGCCTGTCTGGCTGCCGCCATGCAGTGCGCCAAAGAGATCGCCGCCAAGCCGCCGGTGGCGATTTGGGGCACCAAGCAAGTCATCCACTACACCCGCGACCACAGCACGGAAGACAGCCTGAAACAAATGGGCTGGGTACAGGGCGCGATCTGGAGCAACGCCCATGTCCGCGAAGCGGTGACGGCGATGAAGGAAAAGCGGGTGGGGAACTTTCCGGGGTTGACAGAGTTGAAAGCATTTGGGGAAGCTTGACCTTCCGTCTTGGACGCCTTTACTGCCGCGCCACCCGCACATTCCCTGGCAGCGCCATCGGGTGGCTGGTGCGGAATGGGTTGATGTCCAGCCCACCGCGCCGAGTATAGCGAGCGTAGACCGCCAGCTTCACCGGCTGGCAACGCGTCCAGATGTCCATGAAGATGCGCTCAACGCATTGTTCGTGGAATTCGTTGTGGTTTCTGAAGCTCACCAAATACTGCAATAACCCTTCTTGCTCAATCTGGGGACCGCTGTAGGCGATTTGCACGCTGGCCCAGTCGGGCTGGCCTGTGACCAGGCAATTGCTTTTGAGCAGGTTGCTGGTCAGCGTCTCGGACACGGGAAGTTCGTCCAGGGCGGCCGTCAACAGCTCGGGCGCGGGGGTGTAGTGCTTGCACTCGATGTCCAGCCTGTCCAGGCTCAGACCGTCCATTTCGTACACGGGTTCGCGGTCAAACATCTCGGGCAGTAAAATTCTGACACCGACGGAAGCGCGCATCAACCCACCGTGCCAGATGGCGGCGCTGATGTCGGTGCGGATACGTTGTTGCACCTCGGCAGCGTCGGTGAACGGCGTGTTGTTGAAGCTGTTGAGGTAGAGCTTGAACGATTTACTCTCCACGATATGCGTGGACTCTGCGGGCACCGTGATGTGGGCCAGCGCAACCTGGGGTTTGCCTTTGCGGTTCAACCAGCTCAGCTCAAACGCCGTCCACATGTCGGCCCCAAAGAAAGGCGCTGTATCACTCTGCACACCAATCTCGGCGCGTTTAGGCGCACGGGGAATGGGGAAGAGCAAGGAAGCGTCGTACTGGTCGATGTAGGCGCTGGGTTTCCCCAAGGGAGAGTTCAAAGGGTCGCGAAAAGGGTCGTTCAAAGCAAAATCCAGCGCCGCGCTTTACGCAGCTTGCATATGGGGAATAGCGTGGCGCAGCACATGCTCGACCACACCGGGGGGTAGATCATGCCCCATGCCGTCGATGCCGACAAACTTGGCACCGGGAATGCGGCGGGCAGTGTCTTCACCGTGGGAGAACGGCACCAGCGCATCGGCACGGCCATGCAGCACCAGCGTGGGCGTTGTGATGCGGTTCAGCTCGCGCGCGCGTTTGTCGGTATCGGCACCGATAGCCACCATTTGGCGCAGCGTGCCCACCGGGTGGTAGCTGCGCTTCAAACCGACCATGATGCGTTCGCGCTGGGCCGCAGGCTCCACCGAGAAACCGGGGCTGCCAATCAGGCTGTAGAGCTTGACGTAGTGGTCCACGATGGCTTCCAGGCTTTTGCCCTCAGGGCGGCTGAACAGCGCACGCATCACTTTGCCCTCGGCAGCGGGCAGACCGCGTGCGCCGCTGGAACTCATGATGCTGGTAAGGCTGAGCACTTTGTCAGGGGCCGCAAGCGCCACGCGCTGGGCGATCATGCCTCCCATGGAAACACCGACGATATGGGCTTTGGGCACCTTCAGTGCGTCCAACACGCCCACGGCATCGAGCGCCATGTCGTGCAGAGAATAAGCGGCTTCAGGCGTCAAACCCAGCTTGATTTTGATCGACGCCCAAATCACATTGGGTGCCCCCTGGTCGTCAAAGTGCTGCGACAGACCCACATCGCGGTTGTCGTGGCGAATCACACGGTAACCCGCCCTCACCAAAGCATCGACCATGGCCGGAGGCCACGCCACCAGCTGCATCCCCAAACCCATGATGAGCAAGACGACAGGGCGGCCCGCTTGCGAGCCATCTGCGCCGGTGTCTTCGACTTCGATATCAATGCCGTTTGCTCTGATTTTCATAGCTGGTTGTGCCCGTATAGATTGCGAATGGATAGGATTTGGCTGAATTGACGAGAGCCATGTGCTCGCGGTAGTCCACAGCGTAAGAATACGGCGTTACAGCACTCAGGGGTTATCGCCAAGTTGACATGGGGGCAAGCCACCCTCACGGCCACTGTCGCTTTCGCTATCGCTATCGCCATTACCAATTGGCTTCCCGGTCTGGCGATGCACTGATTTTGTGGATGGACAGGTCAGCCCCGTCGTACTCTTCTTCCTGACTCAAGCGCAAACCCAGGGTCGCTTTGAGCAGGCCATAGACCACCAACCCGCCCAGCAAGGCCCAAGCGACGCCCATGGCCGTGCCGATGAACTGCGCGCCCAGCGAAACACCGCCCAAGCCCCCCATCGCCTTGGTGCCAAAAATGCCAGCGGCGATGCCACCCCAGGTGCCGCACAGCCCGTGCAGAGGCCAAACACCCAGCACGTCATCGATCTTCCATTTGTTTTGCGTCAGCGTGAACATGAAGACAAAGATGCCACCGGCCACCGCCCCCACCACCAAAGCGCCCATAGGGTGCATCAGGTCAGAGCCCGCACACACGGCCACCAGCCCGGCCAGCGGGCCGTTGTGCACAAAACCGGGGTCGTTTTTGCCAATCACCAATGCGGCCAGCGTGCCGCCCACCATCGCCATCAGCGAGTTCACCGCCACCAGACCGGATATTTTGTCCAGCGTTTGCGCACTCATCACATTGAAGCCAAACCAGCCCACGGTCAGCACCCAGGCCCCCAGCGCCAAAAAGGGAATGCTGGAAGGCGGATGCGCCGAGATGCCGCCATCCTTGCGGTAACGGTTGGAGCGGGCACCCAACAGCACCACAGCCGGCAACGCAATCCAGCCCCCCAAGGCATGCACCACCACGCTACCGGCAAAGTCGTGAAACTCTTCGCCTGTCAGCCCCTTGATCCAGGCCTGCACGCCAAAGTGCTGGTTCCACACGATGCCCTCAAAGAAGGGGTACACCAAACCCACGATCACGGCCGTGGCAATGAGTTGAGGCCAAAACTTGGCACGCTCGGCAATGCCGCCCGAAATGATGGCCGGAATGGCGGCGGCAAACGTCAGCAAAAAGAAAAACTTGACCAGCTCATACCCGTTTTTGGCGGCCAGCACCTCGGCACCGACAAAGAAGCTGGTGCCATACGCCACACCGTACCCCACCATGAAGTACACGACCGTGGAGACCGAAAAATCCACCAAAATCTTGACCAGCGCATTGATCTGGTTCTTGCTCCGCACCGTGCCGAGCTCCAGAAATGCAAAACCTGCGTGCATGGCCAGCACCATGACTGCGCCGAGAAGGATGAACAAGGTGTCTGCGCCCTGTTTTAGTGCTTCCATATGAACCTCTTTGGATAAATTGATTTGTATTGGTGCAATTATTTTGGAAAATCCAAAAATGCACCAAATTAAAGCAAAAATCGCGCCAGATTAAGGTGATACCCAAAATGGGGCGAGGCAGCAAAGCACCTCAACGCTCAAGGAGAATGGGCCCATGAAAACTTTCAGCATCGCACTCTGGGCCTGTCTGGCATGGTCAGCCGCCTCTGCACAGTCCTCCGTCTCCGCGCCGGTGGTGTTGCCGTCCAGCCCATTGACCCCCATCGCATCCTTGGACGTGCCCAGGTACATGGGCACTTGGTTTGAAATTGCCAAGTACCCCAATAAGTTCCAGAAAAAATGCGCCTCTGACACCCAAGCTGACTACCGGCTTCAGGCCGGAGGCACCGTTCAGGTCATCAACCGCTGCCGAAAAGAAAACGCCGAAACAGACAAAGCCATCGGTGAAGCCCGGCAAACAGGCATGGCCACGTCCGCCAAGCTGCAGGTACGTTTCGCGCCTGCGTGGTTGTCATGGCTGCCTTCTGTTTGGGGTGATTACTGGGTCATAGATTTGGACAGTGACTACCAACTCGTCGCGGTGAGTGAGCCGAAACGAGCGTACTTGTGGATTCTGTCCCGCAAACCCACCGTCAGCGCTGAGGCTTACGCGGCGCTGCTCGGGCGACTCAAGGTGCAAGGGTTTGACTTGAGTCGGCTGGAGCTGACGGCGCATTCCAAGCCAGTCCACCCCTGATGCTAGGCGCAACCCGCCGTTGGCCAACCCAAAGCGCAGAAAATGGTGCTTTAGACAATGAAATCCTCATGAATCCACCCGTTACCCACGCCGAACTCATCGCCACTTTCAGGGGGGCGGAGGCAGATGCTGCTCACAAATTCGGATTGATCAAAGCTGTTGAGAAAAAGGGCCCCAAGGCTATTCAGGCGGCCATCGAAACCGCTGCAAAGGCGGCTAAACGCAGGGATTCGTATGCCAAAAAGCTGGGTGTTTTGGGGGTGAGCTTCGAGGATTGAGCGGAGCTCAGTAACTGCACGGTAGGACAGCACTATGGCGTGGCATGAAGCAAGGCTAGCCCAGCATGCCGCGATGAGTTCACTACCGCATCCCCTCAAACAAACTCCCGCTCCCGCAGCCACTTCGTAGCAATCCACTTCTCCCCCGCGATCACCGGTGCGCCGCCGTGCAGGCTTTTGGTGGAGGGATGTGCCTTGTCATAGCTGAAAAACACCGCATTCCCCCGCT
>JANXSZ010000022.1 GCA_025356445.1 Betaproteobacteria bacterium
GAATTTTGTTAATGGCAACTCGCCCGGCGGTATCTCCATTGCCGTACATAGCCACGATGACAGAATTAATAGGAACAAGCTTTGCAGACGAGTTCTCCAAGCCAAGCTGCGTAATGTGTTGCTCAGTATCTAAGACCTTGCCATAGTTCACTTCCTTGGTGCGTAGCCATGGAATCGTCCCACCGTAATAAGCTGGGTTGGTTGAAGTGGGCGTCCCGCCGGAAAATACCTTTGAACAGACCGCCCCGATGCTCGTATCCTGCCACTCCACACTCATACCCCCTCCTCCTCAAACTCATCCGAATCCCGCGCCCACCCCGCCAAACACTCGGCAATTTGTTCCGGGCTGGGCAACTCGCCTTGAAAGTTGGCGGGCAATTGCGGTGTGACGGTGTAGGTGGCAATGCCCAGCGGGCGGGTCATTGTGCGCAGCGCATATTCGACCATCGTGCGCGTTTTGCTGCGGCAAATGACGATACCAATCGGCGGGTTTTCGCCTTCTATGCGGTGGTGCTGGTCAAGCTGGTCCAGGTAGAACTCGATTTGGCCCTTGTGCTCGGGTTTGAACTCGCCAATCTTCAGCTCAATCGCCACCAGGCAGCGCAGCCGCCGGTGAAACAGCAGCAGGTCGATGAAGTACTCGCGGCCCTCACTTTCCAGCTTGAACTGGTTGCCCACAAAGGTGAAAGCGCCGCCCATTTCGGCCAGGAAACCGCGCAGGTTGGCGACCAGGGACTGCTCCAGTTCGCGTTCGGAATGCTGTTCGGCCAGCCCCAAAAAATCAAAGGTGTAATGGTCTTTGACGGCCAGCAGCGCCTGCGCCTTGATGTTGTCTGGCACGGCTGCGTCAAAGTTGGTCTGCCCCAGCAGGTATTGGCGGTAGCTGTGGTTGTCGAGTTGGTGCTGCAGCACTTTGGTTGTCCAGCCAAAGCGGGCGGTGGCGCGCAAATAAAACTCGCGCTCCAGGTCGTCTTTGCAGCGCGCCATGATGAGCAGGTTTTTGGTCCAGCTGATTTCTCCAATCAGCGATTGGAGTTTTGGCTTGGCCAGGTACTCGTTGAAAAACTGCCGCATGAGCCACAGGTTTTGCGCAGAAAACCCGTTGCGGCCCGGAAATTCTGTCTGCAAATCCCGCGCCAAATTCTCCACAACCGCCTTACCCCAGCCCAATGCAGCTTGTCGCTGACTGATGTTTTCACCCAGCCACCAGTACAGCGCCAGCATTTCGGTATTGGCTGCCCGCAATGCTTGTAGCTGGCGTTGGCGGATCTGGGTCTTTGCTTCCAGCAAAAAGTCGGTGTAGCCCACCGGGGTCGCCTTCTGGGGCACCACGCTTGTTACCGATTTTTTAGAACCCATACCCCAGCCCTCCCAGCTTTTGCCGAATCACCTGGTCCAGCTCCGCCCCCTTGGCCATTTGCTCGCCCAGCTTCTCGGTCAGCAGCTGCATCTTGGTCACGAAGTCTGCATCGTTGTCTTCCACCTCTTCCGCGCCCACGTAGCGGCCCGGGGTGAGCACGTGACCGTGCTGGGCGATCTCGGCCAGTTGGACGCTGCGGCAGTAGCCGGGCTGGTCGGCGTACGCCTCGGCTCCAGGCTCACCGCGCCAGGCGGCGACGGTGGCGGCGATGCGGTCAATCACCGCGTCGGTGAACTCGCTTTGCACACGGCTGATCATGGTGGCGAGTTTGCGGGCGTCGATGAACAGCACTTCGCCCTTGCGCTGCTGCTTTTGCTTCACCAGGAACCACAGGCAGGCGGGGATTTGGGTGTTGAAGAACAGTTGGCCGGGCAAGGCGACCATGACTTCGACCACGTCGGCATCGACCATGGCGGCGCGAATGGAGCCCTCGCTGTTCTGGCTGCTGCTCATGCTGCCGTTGGCCAGCACGATGCCGGCGCGGCCCGTGGGCTTGAGGTGGTACAGCATGTGCTGCAGCCAGGCGGTGTTGGCGTTGCCTGCGGGTGGCTCGCCATAGGCCCAGCGCGGATCGCCGCTGAGGCTGGCGTGCCACCAGTCGCTGATGTTGAAGGGCGGGTTGGCCAGGATGAAGTCGGCGCGCAGGTCGCGGTGCTGGTTGCGGGTGAAGCTGTCGCCGGGCTCTTTGCCCAGGTTGAAGTCGATGCCGCGAATGGCCAGGTTCATGGCGGCCAGGCGCCAGGTGGTGGGGTTGGACTCTTGGCCATAAATAGCGACGTCGCCCGTCCTGCCTCCGTGGGCTGCTATGAATTTTTCACTTTGCACAAACATGCCGCCCGAGCCGCAGCAGGGGTCGTAGACCTTGCCGGTGTGCGGGTTGAGGATGGCGACCAGGGTTTTGACGATGCTGGCCGGGGTGTAGAACTGGCCGCCGCGCTTGCCTTCGGCGCTGGCGAACATGCCCAGGAAGTATTCGTACACCTGGCCCAGGGTGTCGCGGGCCACGTCGGGGGTGGCACCGAAGCCGATGGTGGACACCAGATCGACCAGCTCGCCAAGCTTGCCGTCGGGCAACTGGGCGCGGGCGTAGCGCTTGTCGAGGATGCCTTTGAGGCGCGGGTTCTCGGCCTCTATCAGGGTCAGCGCGTCGTCGATGTGTTTGCCGATGGTGGCCTGCTTGGCGGCGGCGCGCAAGGCTTCCCAACGGGCGGCTTCGGGCACCCAGAAGATGTTGGCCTCGGTGTAATAGTCGCGGTCTTCCAGCTCGGCGGCCACGTCTTCCGGGCTGGCCTGGCCGTAAAAGTAGTCATCGTCCGGGTTCACCAGGCGCAGGGCCAGGCTGGCATGGTGGGCGGCGAAGGTGTCAGAGATGTATTTGACGAAGATCAGGCCGAGCACCAGGTGCTTGTATTCGGCGGCGTCCATGTTGGCGCGAAGTTTGTCGGCGGTGGCCCAGAGGGTCTTTTGGATGTCAGCAAGCATGGGCTGCATCTTAGAGGCTGTTCACGCGCTTCAAAGAGCCCAGATCACGCTATTTGATGACAGCTTGAATCGGTTTTCGCCTTCACACGATGGAGGGCAACGCCTCAACAATAGGGTGTGGCGACATCACCACCGTTTGAGACTCGCCCTTGGCTGTGTAGGCAGCAGGACGTGCTGGCGCGTTAGATAACGGTCATTCCATGACACTTGGTTACCCAGAGGATATTCACCATGAAGCGCTTTCCCTTGATCCTGGCGGCATCCGTTGCCGTCTTCATTGCCACGGCAACCGGTGTGGCAACCGCTGCCGATGTTGGTGTGTCTGTACAAGTCGGTCAGCCCGGTTTTTATGGTCGCATCGACATTGGCAACAGCCCTGCACCGGTGCTGATCTACCCGCAGCCCCTGGTCATTACAGAAGCCCCTATCGGTATTCCACGGCAACCGATCTACTTGCATGTGCCACCAGGGCATGCCAAAAACTGGGGCAAACATTGCAGCCGGTACAACGCCTGCGGCCAGCCGGTTTACTTTGTTCAGGACAATTGGTACAACCAACAGTATGTGCCGCAGTTTCAGCAACGTGACCGTGACGGGTACCGGGGTGACTACAGAGGCCATGGCCGCGATGACCATGGGGACCGCGGTGATCGGGGCGACAGTGGCGACAATGACCACGGACGCGGCCAAGGCCGTGGGAACGGCAATGGCAACGGGCGCGGGCGTGATTAAGGGTTTGATCCCCGCACCAAACCCGCAAACGTCTTGCGAAACTTCGCCACCTTGGGCGCGGCCACCGCCATGCAATAGCCTTGGTAAGGGTTGTTGGCGAAGTAGTCCTGGTGGTAATCCTCTGCTGCCCAGTAGTTCGCCAGGGGCTGCACTTCGGTCACGATGGGGCGGTCAAACAGCTGGTCTTGGTTCATCTCACGGATCATGTCCTCGGCCACGGACTGCTGCGCGGCGTTGCTGACGTAAATCCCGCTGCGGTACTGCGTGCCCCGGTCGTTGCCCTGAGCGTTCAGCGTGGTGGGGTCATGGATGACGTAGAAGATTTCCAAAATCTGGCGCAGGCTGATGCGGGCAGGGTCGAATTCAAGTTTGACAACTTCATTACAGCCGGTGCGCCCGGTACACACGTCTTCATAGCTGGGGCGCTTGGCTTGGCCGTTGCAGTAGCTGGACTCCACATCGGTGATGCCCTGCACATCGACAAAAACAGCCTCAGTGCACCAAAAGCAGCCCCCGCCCAGGGTGATGGTTTCGGTCGCAGTGTTCACATTGTTCATCTTGGACTTTCAAAAAGAGTCAGTACATCTCGGTACGTAGCAGTCGCCCCCACGAGGTGTTCCTTACACCTCAGCCGCTTTCACGGCCTCTAAAAACGACACCAATGGCGCATTGTCGCGCTTGGTTTTCCACAGGCAGTAGGTGTCGTAAGGCGCTGCGGGGGAGTCAGCGGTAGCGGTCAAAGGGATAAAAACGGTGTTGGCAAGGCCAGACTCGCGCAGCGCCTCGGGCACCAATGCCACGCCCAGACCTTGCGACACCAGAGATACGACACTGAGCCAGTGCCGAAGTTCATAGCGCAAGTCGGGGTGAAAGCCCGCCGCTGTGCACAGCGCCACAATGCGCTCGTGGTAGTCAGGCGACACGGCGCGGGCCACCGTCGCAAAGGGATAGCCCTCCAACTCGCGCAACGCCAGCGTGGCGCAGCTTGCCAACGGGTGGGTCGCAGGCAAGCAGCCAACGAAAGGCTGACGTGCCACCAGAATGCGAGACAACTCGGGCGGCACTTGGGTGGTATGGACGAAGCCCACGTCCAGCCTTTCGTGCGACAGCTCAATCAACTGCTCTTGCGAGCTGAGTTCGTGCAGCAGCACCCGCAGCTCAGGGTGTTGCGCCTGAAACTGGCGCAACATTTGCGGCAAGCCCCGGTACAACATGGCGCCGACAAAACCGATTTGCAAGCGCCCTACCAGCCCCCGCTCCACGTCGCGGGCATGGCGAGCGGCTTCCTGGGCTTGTTCCAGCAGCGCACGGGCTTTGGGCACGAAGGCAGCGCCGGCGGCAGTCAAGCGCACCTCGCGGCTGCTGCGGGTGAACAGCCGGGCACCGACCGAGGCTTCCAACTGCTGGATGTTGAGGCTGAGCGGCGGCTGCGAGATCGACAGTCGCTCCGCAGCACGGCCAAAGTGCAGCTCTTCGGCCAGGGCGAGAAAGTAGCGGAGGTGGCGGAACTCCATGGGTCACTCCCGGTTCATGAATACAAAAATTGTATTGCCAAAGACATATTTGCAATTGGACAGCTATGGATTGACGCCCAATAATCCGCCCATAGGAGACACATCGGCCATGACTTCCAGCACCCTCAGCGCACCACGCTCTGCCCCCGCCACATCGGCGGTACCCGACCAGCACGGCGTTAACCTCTACACCAGCGACCCTGGCCTGCAAGCGCTGCTGTCGGTCTACCTGCTACCTGATGTGCTGGCTCATCTCACGCCACTGTTCGAGCGGCTGGGCGCGTTGGCCGGGGGGCGGCTGGACGACTTGGCCCACACGGCAGACACCCACCCACCCGAACTTGCCTACCGCACCCGTTCGGGCCAGGACGTACAGCACATCATCAAGCACCCGGCGTATGTGGAGATGGAACGGCTGGCGTTCGGGGATTTCGCGCTCGCCGCGATGTCGCACCGCAGCGACGTGCTGGGCTGGCCCGGTCAGCTGCCCAATACGGTGAAGTACGCGCTGACGTACCTGTTTGTGCAAGCCGAGTTTGGCCTGTGCTGCCCGGTGTCCATGACCGACTCACTGACCCGCACGCTGAAGAAGTTTGGCTCAGCCGAACTGGTTGAGCGCTACCTGCCCGCCTTGACCAGCCTGAATCTGGACGAACTGGCGCAGGGGGCGATGTTCATGACCGAGCAGGCGGCTGGGTCTGATATATCCGCTACTGAAACTGTAGCTAGACCTGATCCTCATAACCCCGGTGCATGGCTGCTGACGGGCGACAAATGGTTTTGCTCCAACCCTGATGCCGCGCTGGCGATGGTGTTGGCGCATGTGGACGGCGGCCCGGCGGGCATGAAAGGCGTGTCGCTGTTCCTGTTGCCACGCACCTTGCCGGATGGCACGGCCAACAGCTACCGCATCGTCCGGCTCAAAGACAAGCTGGGCACGCGCTCCATGGCCAGCGGCGAGATTCAACTGGAAGACGCACGGGCGTGGCTGGTGGGCGAACAGGGGCGTGGCTTTGTGCAAATGGCCGACATGGTGAACAACTCGCGCCTCTCGAACGGCGTGCGGGCCGCAGGGCTGATGCGCCGCGCCGTCAGCGAGGCGTTTTTCATCGCCCGCCACCGTGTCGCCTTTGGCAAAACGCTGGTAGAGATGCCGCTGATGCGCCGCCAGTTGCTCAAACTGCTGCTGCCCAGCGAACAAGCCCGTACCATGGTGTTCCAGACTGCGCAAGCGCTGCGCTTGGCGGATGGCGGGCATGCGGATGCCGCGCCACTTGCCCGCATCCTCACCCCGCTCATCAAATTCCGCGCTTGCCGGGATGCCCGCAAGGTGACGGGGGACGCGATGGAAGTGCGTGGCGGCTGCGGCTACATCGAAGAATGGAGCGACCCGCGCTTGGTGCGTGACGCCCACCTCGGATCGATCTGGGAAGGCACCAGCAACATCGTGGCGCTGGACGTGATCCGTGCCATCCGGCGTGAAGACGCCCTCACCGCCTTGCAGGCCCATTGGCAACATTTGCTGGAAGCGTCAACAAGCACCGTGGATGCGTCACTGCGCAGCACCTTGCAGCAGCTGATGACACAAACAACGGCACTGGCCGCCACCGCTGTGGCCGATGGCGGTGAGGTGCTGGCACGGCGTGCGGCCTCGGCGCTCTACCACCTCACCAGCGCTATTGCTATGGTGTGGGAAGCGGCCCAAATGACCACATCCGCAGCACACCCGCAACAGGCACAGCGCCTGCAACTGGCACGCTGGGTGGTGCAGCACCGCTTGCTGCCGCAAGACCCGCTGAGCGCTGCACTGCCCGACGACGAAGCCGTTACAGCCTTGTTTTTCTGACCGACGCCTGAAATACAACAAGACAACAAGGAGACCGCCATGACCAACCGCCGCAACAGCCTTATCACCCTCGCTGGCCTTGCCGCTGGGATCGCTGGAATTGCTGAAATGCGCCCAGCCGAAGCCCAGCCCAGCTTTCCGCAAAAACCCGTCGTCCTGGTCGTGCCGTTTTCGCCCGGTGGCCCGACCGACGCGATGGCGCGCACCTTGGCCAACGCGATGAAACCCCTCCTGGGCCAGCCTATGGTGGTGGACAACAAAGCCGGGGCCGGTGGCAACATTGGTGCGGAATACGTCGCCCGGGCCGAGGCCGATGGCCACACCCTGCTGTTTGGCACCTCGGGGCCGCTGGCGATCAATGTCAGCCTGTACAACAAAATGGGGTACGACCCGGTGAAGAGCTTTTCGCCAGTCATCCAAATCGGATATTTGCCTAACGTGCTGGTGGTGCACCCGAGCATTCCCGCCAAAAACGTCAAGGAACTCATCGCCTATGCCAAGGCCAACCCCGGCAAGCTCAGCTACGCCTCATCAGGCAACGGCGCATCGTCGCACTTGGCGGGCGTGCTGTTCAACCTGCGCACCGGCACGGACATCCAGCACATCCCCTACAAAGGCACCGGCCCCGCACTCAATGACTTGCTGGGCGGCCAAGTCGCCATGGCGTTCACCGATGTGCTGACAGCTGCGCCCCACATCAAAGCCGGCAAACTGCGCGTGCTGGGCCTAACCTCGGCCACGCCATCCACGGCCTTGCCCGGCGTACCTACGCTGATGGCACAGGGCGTGAAAGACTTTGACGTGAGCGTGTTCTTTGGCATCGTCGCGCCTTCAGGCACGCCGCAAGACACGGTGACGCGCCTGAACGCCGCCTTTGTGCAGGTGCTGCAACAGCCCGAGGTGAAAGCCAACCTGGCCGCCCAGGGACTGGAGCGCAGCGCCAAAACCACACCTGCCGATCTGGCTGTCTTCATCCGCAGCGAGGTCGCCAAGTGGCGCGACGTGGTAGCCGCGTCTGGCGCCAAGGTGGATTGAACGGTATCGAGCGATAAGCACAAGAAGCACCATGAACACCAACACCCCCTCACCCCCACAAGCCCAACCACCTGAATCCGCGCAAGGTGCCCTCACAGGCATCCGCGTGATCGACCTTTCCCGCATCCTGGGTGGCCCCTACTGCGGCCAAATTTTGGGCGACCACGGTGCCGATGTGCTGAAGGTCGAGCCGCCACAAGGTGACGACACCCGCACCTGGGGGCCACCCTTCAACAAAGACGGCGTGGCCTCGTACTACCACGGGCTGAACCGCAACAAGCTGGGGATGCGGTTGGATTTGGCCGATACCGCAGGCCGCGAGGTGCTGATGGGCCTGTTGGCAGGCGCTGACGTGCTGATCGAAAACTTCAAAACCGGCACGATGGAACGCTGGGGGCTGGGTTACGACACGCTCGCACAGCGCTTCCCACGGCTGGTGCATTGCCGCGTCAGTGGCTTCGGTGCCGATGGCCCGCTGGGCGGTCTGGCCGGGTACGACGCCGCCGTGCAGGCCATGACCGGCCTGATGAGCGTGAACGGGGAAGTCGGTGGCGATGCCCTGCGTGTGGGTTTGCCCATTGTGGACATGGTAACGGGCCTGAACGCCGCACTGGGTGTGCTATTGGCGCTACAAGAACGAGAGCGCAGCGGACGCGGCCAGTTCATCGAGTCCAGCCTCTACGACAACGGCCTCTCGCTGCTGCACCCGCACGCGGCCAACTGGTTCATGAACGGCAAGACCCCAGGCCGCACCGGCAATGCCCACCCCAACATTTACCCTTACGACGCCTTCAACACCCGCACCGTGCCTGTGTTTCTGGCCGTGGGCAATGACCGGCAGTTTCGCCTGATGTGCGATCTCTTGAAGGCCGATCACCTCAGCAATGAGGCCTGCTACACCACGGCAGGTGGGCGCTCGCTCAACCGGGTAGAACTGCGCGCCCAGCTGGAAGCCCTGTTCAGCCCCCTGGACGGCAACACCCTGGCGCAAGACCTGATGGATGTGGGCGTGCCCTGTGCGCCCGTGCTCTCTGTGGCAGACGCTTTGCAGCACCCGCACACCGCCCACCGTGAGATGGTGGTCAAGATCGGTGACGGCTACACCGGCGTCGGCTCCCCCATCAAACTCAGCCGCACACCGGCCAGCTACCGCCACGCGCCACCTGCCTAAACCTGAGTGACAGCGCCCGCAGTTTCCCCCCGTAAACTTGACACCAACATCCTTTTTCACTTCCCCTTTCACCCCCTAGGAGACTCCGCAATGAAACCCACTTTCCAATGGCAAGACCCCTTCATGCTCTCAGAGCAGCTTAACGAGGACGAGCGTGCCATCGTCGATGCCGCCTATACCTTCTGCCAGGAAAAACTGCAGACCCGCGTGCTGATGGCCGCCCGGCATGAAAAGTTTGACCGCGAGATCATGAACGAAGCTGGTGCCATGGGCTTTTTAGGCTCCACCATCGAGGGCTACGGCTGCGCAGGCTTGAGCTACGTGGCCTATGGCTTGATCGCCCGCGAAGTTGAGCGTGTGGACAGCGGCTACCGCAGCGCCATCAGCGTACAAAGTTCGCTGGTGATGCATCCCATCCACGCCTACGGCTCCGAAGCACAGCGCCAAAAATACCTGCCCAAACTCGCCACCGGCGAATGGGTAGGCTGCTTCGGCTTGACCGAACCCAACCACGGCTCTGACCCGGCCAGCATGTTGACGCGCGCCAAACCGGTGGACGGCGGCTTCATCGTCAAGGGTGCCAAGATGTGGATCACCAATGCGCCCATCGCTGACGTGTTCGTGGTCTGGGCGAAGCTGGAAGACCCAGACGGCAAAGTCGGTGGCCAAGAAAGCATCCGTGGCTTCGTGCTGGAAAAAGGCATGAAGGGCCTCACCGCGCCCAAGATCGAAGGCAAGATGAGCCTGCGTGCCAGCATCACCGGCGAAATCGTGATGGACGATGTGTTCGTGCCCGAAGCCAACCTGCTGCCCAACGTCTCAGGCCTCAAAGGCCCGTTCGGTTGCTTGAACAAAGCCCGCTACGGCATCGCCTGGGGAGCCCTGGGTGCCGCCGAAGACTGCTGGACACGTGCCCGCCAGTACACGCTGGACCGCGTGCAGTTTGGCCGCCCCTTGGCCCAAAACCAGTTGATCCAAAAGAAGCTGGCCGACATGCAAACCGAAATTGCGCTGGGCTTGCAAGGCTGCCTGCGCGTAGGCCGCTTGATGGACGAAGGCAAGGCCGTACCCGAGATGATTTCACTCATCAAACGCAACAGCTGCGGCAAAGCCCTGGACGTGGCCCGCATGGCGCGTGACATGCACGGCGGCAATGGCATCCACGACGAATACCACGTCATCCGCCACATGATTAACCTGGAAACAGTGAACACCTACGAAGGCACGCATGACGTTCACGCGTTGATCCTGGGTCGGGCGCAGACGGGGTTGCAGGCGTTTTATTGATTAAAACAGCTGGTAGAGCTCACCAAGTGGTCGCTAATAGCTATTGTTTTAATAGCAAATACGGGTAATACGGTTCTAGGCCATTCGGTAAAGACCGAGACAGGTACGGGCAAGTTATTGACTGGGATTGGCAATCCCAGTTATATTACTAACCAGTCAGTCATTACCGTATGCACCTGCTCAAACAAAAAATCGAAGAAGTCTGCGCCAAGCGCAAACGCCGTAAAGAAGCTCGCCCCGGCGAATTGTTGGAAGCGGCGTTGGATTTGTTCGTCGAACGAGGTTTTGCCGCCACCCGCGCCGACGACGTGGCTGCGCGGGCGGGGGTTTCCAAAGGCACGCTGTTCCTCTACTTTGGCAGCAAAGAAGAGCTCTTCAAAGCCGTGGTGCGCGAAAATATTTCAGGCCGGTTCAGGCTGTGGAATACCGAGTTTGAGACGTTTGAAGGCAGCACCCCCGATATGCTGCGCTACGCCATGAACGCATGGTGGACCAATGTCGGGGCGACCAAGGCATCGGGCATAACCAAGCTGATGATGAGTGAAGCCGGCAACTTCCCCGAGCTCGCCGCCTTTTACCAAGACGAAGTGATTCGCCCAGGCAATGCGTTGATTCGCCGCATCCTGCAACGCGGCATTGACCGGGGCGAATTCCGCGCCATCAACATTGAATATGGCATCTACAGCGTGCTGACACCGATGATGTTCCTCACGATGTGGAAGCATTCCATGGGCGCATGTGCAGAGCAAGGTTTCGAGCTGGTGCCTGAGGACTACATCGCCGCGCAGCTGGACACACTGCTTGGCGGGCTTTGTACCAAGCCTTAAGCCCCCAGAAGCAAATCACTTCGCGCCATTCGCCATTCGTTATTCATAACCCTGACAAAAAAACAAGAGACACATCACCATGAAGCGTTGGATCAAGTGGATTATTGCGATCATCGTTATCGCAGCGATTGCCGTGGGTGTGGCACGCGCGCTTGCGGCCCGTAAGGCACAGCAGCAAGCTGTGGTGCAAGCCACGCAGACCAAGACCCAAACGGTGATCGAACTGGCCAACTCGGATGTGCTGAAAGCCACGGTCCATGAATTGGCGCAAGGCCTGCCGATTTCAGGCTCACTGAAAGCCGTCAATACCGCCGTGGTGAAAGCCAAGGTAGCAGGTGAACTCAAGGGTCTGACCTTGCGCGAAGGGGATGCCGTCAAAGCAGGTCAAGTGATAGGCACAGTAGACACCACGGAGTACCAAGCCCGCGTCAACCAGGCCCAGCGCCAAGCCAGTGCCGCCAAAACCCAGATCGACATTGCCCAGCGCCAATACGACAACAACAAGGCTTTGGTCGACCAGGGCTTTATCTCCAAAACTGCGCTGGACACCTCACTGGCCACGCTCGAAGGTGCCAAAGCGTCGTATGAAGCAGCCTCTGCAGGGGCCGATGTGGCCCGTAAATCCCTTGACGACGCGGTGTTGCGTGCGCCGATTTCGGGCTTTGTCTCCCAGCGCCTCACCCAACCGGGCGAGCGTGTCGCGATTGACGCCAAAATCATTGAAATTACCGACCTTGGCCGCCTGGAACTGGAAGCCAGCCTGAGCGCCGCCGACTCTATGGCCGTGCGCCTGGGACAAACCGCTGCATTGCAAATTGAGGGCAACGCCAACACCGCCCCTGTGACCGCCCGCGTGGTACGTATCAACCCCAGCGCCCAAACCGGTAGCCGCAGCGTGCTGGTCTACCTGAGCATTGACCAACCTACCGGCCTGCGCCAGGGCTTGTTTGCCCAAGGTACTTTAGGTACGGCAAACACCTCGCTACTGGCCGTACCTGTCAACGCCGTGCGCACTGACAAGCCTGCGCCTTATGTGCAGGTGGTGGAAGACGGCAAAGTCATCCATAAATCCGTCGAAATGGGCCTGCGTGGCACCGACAGCAAAGCGCCGGATGCCCCTGCCTTGATGGCGGTGAAGGGACTGAATGAAGGCGCAACCGTCATCAGTGGTGCATTGGGGAGCCTGCGCGAAGGCACCTTGGTGAAATTCACGGCGAGCGCAAAGTAAACCTATGTGGTTCACCCAAGTCAGCCTGAAGAACCCCGTTTTTGCCACCATGGTGATGCTCGCCTTGGTGGTACTGGGGTTGTTCTCTTACCAGCGCCTGCAAGTCGATCAGTTTCCGAACATCGACTTCCCCATCGTCGTTATCACGACCGAATACCCTGGCGCTTCGCCTGAAATCATTGAAAGCGAAGTCACCAAAAAGGTGGAAGAAGGCGTCAATTCGATTGCCGGTATCAACGCCCTGACTTCGCGCAGCTACGAAGGCACCTCGGTTGTCATCATTGAATTCCAGCTGACGGTGGACGGCCGCAAAGCCGCTGAGGATGTGCGCGAAAAGATCGCCTCCATACGCCCCACCTTTCGCGATGAGGTGAAAGACCCTCGCGTGCTCCGCTTTGACCCTGCCGCCAAAGCCATTTGGTCGATCTCGGTGCTGCCACCGCCAGTGAATGCGGCCACTGGGGCACCAGCCATGGACGCTGTCGCCTTGACCAACTGGGCCGACCAGATTCTCAAAAAACGCTTAGAGAACGTGCGTGGCGTCGGCTCAGTCACGCTGGTGGGTGGCACCAAACGCGAAATCAACATCTACCTGAATCCGCAGGCGATGGAAGCGCTGGGCGTGACGGCAGACCAAGTCGTCAACGCCGTCAAAGGCGAAAACCAGGACTTGCCTGTAGGGGCCATTCGCTCGCTGCAATCCGAGCGCGTGGTGCAGATCGCCGCCCGCATGAAGCGGCCCGAAGACTTCAACGATATCATCGTCACCCGCAAAAATGGCGTGGCGGTACGCATCAACCAAGTGGCACGGGTGGCCGACGGTGCACAGGAAATCGACAGCCTGGCGCTTTACAACGGCCAGCGCACCCTGCTGCTGACGGTGCAAAAGGCGCAAGACGAAAACACCATTGAAGTCGTCGATGCACTGAATGCGGCCATCACCACCATCACGCCACAGTTACCTCCCGGCGTGCGCCTGGAATCCATCACCGACGGCTCTCGCTCGATCCGTGTGTCAGTGGACAACGTACGCCGCACACTGATCGAAGGCGCAGGCTTGACGGTGCTGATCGTGTTCTTGTTCCTGAACTCATGGCGTTCCACCGTCATCACGGGCCTGACGCTGCCGATTTCCATCATTGGCACCTTTTTGTTCATGAACATGTTTGGCTTCACCATCAACATGATCACGCTGATGGCTTTGTCGCTGTGCGTGGGTTTGCTGATTGACGATGCGATTGTGGTGCGTGAAAACATCGTGCGCCATGTGCAAATGGGCAAACTGCCCTACGACGCGGCGATGGACGGCACCAAAGAAATTGGCTTGGCCGTGCTGGCCACCACCTTCTCCATCGTTGCCGTGTTCATGCCGATTGGCTTCATGGGCGGAATCATCGGCAAGTTCTTTCACCAATTCGGTATCACCATCGTGGCATCGGTGATGATTTCGATGTTCGTCAGTTTCACGCTTGACCCCATGCTCTCCAGCATTTGGCATGACCCCAGCATCGACAACCACGGCAAGCGTGGGCCACCCGTCACGTTTTATGACAAAACCATTGGTCGCGTGACCGGCTTGTTTGACAGCGCCACAGATTCGCTGGCCGAGGGCTACCAAAACATCTTGCGCTGGTCGCTCAAACACAAACTGGTGACGGTACTGCTGTCCGTGGTGATTTTTGTAGTGAGTATTTTCATGGTGCCCTTGCTGGGTACCGAATTCGTGCCCAAGGCTGATTTCTCTGAAACCTCAGTGAGTTTCTACACTCCTGTGGGTTCCTCGCTGGAAGTGACTGAGGCCAAATCCAAACAGGTCGAAGCCATCATCCGCGAATTCCCTGAAGTGCGGTACACGCTGGCCACGATCAACACCGGCAACGCAGCGGGCAAGATGTACGCCAGCGTTTATGTGCGCATGGTGGACCGCAAGCTTCGCAGCCGCAGCGTAGACCAGATGTCCGCCGCGCTGCGTGACCGCCTCCAACAGGTGCCTGGCATCACCGTGACCCATGCGGGTTTGCTGGACGCCGTGGGTGGCAACAAGCAGGTGGAATTCTCGCTGCAAGGCCCCGACACCAAAGAGCTGGAACGCTTGGCCAAAATGGTGATGGATAAAGTTCGGCCCATACCCGGTTTGGTGGATCTGGATTCCAGCGTGAAAGCCGCCAAACCCACGATCGACATTGACGTGAAACGCGACGTGGCCAGCGATTTGGGCCTCAGCGTAGCCCAAATTGGCAGCCAGCTGCGCACACTGGTGGCCGGTCAAACGGTCGGTAACTGGCGAGCCTCTGACGACCAAACCTACGATGTGAACGTGCGCCTCGCCCCCGATGCCCGCAACGCCCCGCAAGACCTGGACCGCCTGCCTTTCACTGTGGGCGCCAATGCCGATGGCTCCTCACGCATTGTGCGGGTGAACCAGATTGCCAACGTGCGCGAATCCACCGGCTCCAACCAGATCAACCGCCGCGATTTGACCCGAGAGGTCGCCATCAACGCGAACGTCTACGCCCGTTCCGCCGGTGAAGTGTCCAACGACATCAAGGCCGTGATGGAAGGCATACAGCTGCCACCGGGCTACAGCTTCCAGTTCAGCGGCAGCACCAAAAATATGGCCGAATCGTTCGGGTATGCCGTATCGGCGCTGGCACTTGCTGTCATTTTTATCTACATGATCCTGGCCAGCCAGTTCAAAAGCTTCCTGCAACCGCTGGCACTGATGACGGCCCTGCCCTTGACCTTGATCGGCGTGGTGCTGGCGCTGCTGATGTTCCGCTCCACGCTGTCCATGTTCTCGGTGATTGGCGTGGTGATGCTGATGGGTTTGGTCACCAAAAACGCGATTTTGCTGGTGGACTTTGCCATCCGCTCGCGGGAATTCACGCAAGCGGCGGATGGCTCGCATCTGCCCGGCCTGCCTCGCAACGAAGCCCTGCTGCTGGCCGCCAAAGTACGGTTGCGCCCAATTTTGATGACCACGCTGGCGATGATTTTTGGCATGGTGCCACTGGCTTTTGCCATCACCGAAGGCTCTGAGCAGCGCGCACCCATGGGTCAGGCTGTGATTGGTGGCGTCATCACCTCCTCGCTGCTGACCTTGGTGGTCGTGCCGGTGGTGTACTGCTATATGGACGACTTGGCCAACTGGTTCAAAAGCAAATTGGGTGGCAGCCCTAAAATTCACACCTTGTCCTGACTACCGACACCCCCTGACACCGAGAACACCCCCATGAACATCGAACAAGCCCGCTTCAACATGATCGAGCAGCAAATCCGCCCCTGGGATGTGCTGGATGCTGACATTTTGGCCATGCTTTCCGCCGTTAAGCGTGAAGCTTTTGTGCCCCTGGCCCACAAAGCCCTGGCATTTGTGGACACTGAGTTACCTTTGGGTGACGGCCAGTTCATGCTGTCACCCAAGCTGGAAGCCCGCTTGGTTCACGATCTGAAGGTGCAGAAAAACGAACGCGTGCTGGAAATCGGTACAGGCTCCGGCTACATGGCCGCCTTGCTGGGCAGCCGGGCCGCACAAGTGTTGTCTCTAGAAATCAAACCCGCTTTGGTGGACTTTGCCAAGAGCAACCTGCACAACGCGGGCATCAGCAACGTGGAAGTGCGCTGCGCTGATGCGTCCAAAGACGCGGATGTGTTGGGCAACTTTGACGTGATTTTGCTCAGCGGCTCCGTTGCCAGTGTGCCGTCCACCCTGTTGAACCTGCTCAAACCTGGTGGACGCCTTGCCGCCATCGTTGGTGACGAACCCGTGATGCGTGCTCATTTTGTGACCCGCACCGGCGACAAAACCTTTGAGACACGCCAGCCCTGGGACACCATTGCGCCGCGTTTGCTGAACTTCCCTGAACCTTCACATTTCAGTTTCTGATCATGATTGACCACATCAACCCCTCAGCCCTGCCCGCTTGGCTGAGCGCAAACACCACCTCGGGCAACCCCGTGGTGCTCGACGTGCGCGAACCCTGGGAACTCCAGACCGCAGCCGTCAAGCCCACCGACGCCATCAGCGGATTCACGCTCATCAGCATTCCCATGCGTGATGTGCCCTCCCGTCTGGGCGAACTCGATGCCCAGCAACCCATCGCTTGCCTGTGTCACCACGGCGCGCGCAGCCTGCAAGTCGCTAATTTCTTGGTGCAAAACGGTTTCAGCAACGTCGTGAATATCAGCGGTGGCATTGCCAGCTGGGCTGACGAGTTGGACTCGACCATTGCGCAATACTGAGTTTTTGAGTTAATCCCCCCGCAGCCTGCTGGTTTGGCTGTCTCTGTCCCCACTCTAGGAAGCGTATGAGCCTGTTTCGCCGTCTGCCGCTATTCACAGCACTGTGTGCCGCACTGCCCCTGTTCGCTCAGGCCCAAAGCTTGGTGGAGGTGTACGAATCCGCCCGCGCATACGACGCCACGTTCCAGTCGGCGCGCAGCCAGTTTGATGCGAACCAAACCAAAGCGGAGCAAGCCCGCGCTGGATTGCTTCCCAATGTGGGTCTGGCGGCTTCTGCACAACGCTCTCAGTTGAAGGTATTCCCGGATTTGGGTGGCTCAGCTGCCAACGTAGACCGTATTTTTGGCTCTAAAAGTGCCACCGTCAGTGCCAGCCAGCCGCTGTACCGCCCGGCCAACGTAGCCCAGTACAAGCAAGGTGTGAAGCAAGTGGAACTGGCCGACGCGCAACTGTTGGCCGCCGAGCAAGACCTGCTGATCCGCGTGAGCCAAGCTTACTTTGACGTGCTGGCCTCGAAAGACAGCCTGACCTTCATCAAAGCCCAAAAAGCCGCCGTGGCCGAACAGCTCGCGTTTGCCAAACGCAACTTCGAGGTGGGTACCTCCACCATCACCGACACCCGCGAAGCCCAAGCCCGCTATGACCTGGTTATTGCCCAGGAAATTGCCGCTGACAACGACTTGCGCGTCAAAAAAATAGCCCTCGATCAGTTGGTGGGCAAACCCAGTACCGAACCCAAGCCTTTGGCAGGCGTCATCGCCCTGCCTGCCTTGTTGCCTGAGGAGGTGAACACCTGGGTAGAGCTGTCGCAAGCCCAGCACCCCAGCATCAAGCAGGCTCAAATCGCACTGGATGTGGCTGAGCTGGAAACCCAAAAAGCCGAAGCAGGCCATAAGCCTACCGTAGACTTGGTGGGCAGCTACACCGGTACCCGCAATGACAACGGCACCTCAACCTCAGGCATCTCATCGGTAGGCTCCAAGGTGTACATCGGCACCGTAGGCGTGAACGTCAACATCCCGCTGTTTGCGGGTTTTGCGACCCAAGGCCGGATCAAAGAAACCCTGGCGCTGGAAGACAAAGCCCGTAACGATCTCGAAGGAGCCCGCCGTGCTGTCGCCCAAGGCACACGCACCGCCTACTTTGGCGTCGTCTCTGGCCAAGGCCAGGTCAAGGCACTGGAGGCCGCAGAAGCCTCCAGCCAAAGCGCCCTGGAAGCCAACCAGCTTGGCTACCGCGTGGGTGTGCGCATCAACATCGACGTGCTGAACGCCCAAAGCCAGTTGTTCCAAACCAAGCGCGATCTGGCCAAAGCCCGGTATGACGTGCTGGTAGGGGGGTTAAAGCTGCGTCAAGCCAATGGCACACTGCAAGCGCAAGACTTGAGCGTGGTGAACGGTTTGCTGGCACAGTAAGCCTGCACGCGCTTGCACGCTTTTTTCAAAATTTCCGTCCTTTGCGCTACCACTGTGCAATGCGCAGGGACAGCGATGTGATGGTGTCAGCGTCCAGCAGTGCTCATCCCTCAAACTGCGGATGCAGCTGCCGAATCCGCCCCATCGCCATCCCTGCCGCCGCTGTGCGCGTTTCCACGCCCAGCTTGGCAAATACCCGCTCCAGGTGCTTTTTCACCGTCGCGGGGCTTGCGCCCAGGATGTCGCCAATATCGCGGTTGATTTTGCCTTTCACCACCCAGTAAAGCACCTCAGCTTCACGGCCTGTGAGTTTGAAGCTCAGGCTCATGGCTTCAATGATGGCGGCGTCGTTGACTTCGCGCATCACCAGCAACCAATCACCACCGCCTTCGCTGTCACCGGTTTGCTGGTGCAGGCGGAAAGTCAAGCGGCGTGCACCATGCTCAACCACCAGGCGTGGGGGTTCGGGCGGCGGCGGCGCTGACAGCATGTGCGGCACATTGCGGCGCAACCAGTCCAGTACCGTGACAGGCACAGTGTGGCTGGGGGAAAGCATTGAGGGTGGCAAATAAGGCGGAATAGGTGAAATAGGTGAAATAGGTTCTGTGTGCAAACCAGATGGACTGTCCTTGCTGTCAAAATAGGATTCCAAAAGCGCCCGTGCCAGCGGGGTTTGCCAGCTGATGCGGCCGTCACTCAGGCGCACAGTGATGCTGGCGTAGCCAAAAGCATCCAACGCGCTGCGGGCTTGGCGGGCCATTTGCGTTTGCTGACGGGCGCGGCGGGCACCCTGCAAATGCACCCCCATGCGGGCCAACATTTCTTGGGTTTTGATAGGTTTGGTGAGGTAGTCCACGCCGCCCGCTTCCAAAGCCGCCACCAAATGCTCGGTCTCGGTGAGGCCGGTCATGAAGATGATGGGGATGTGGGCCGTGCGGGGGTTAGCCTTGAGCTGGCGGGCAACTTCAAAGCCGTCCATGCCAGGCATCACCGCATCAAGCAGCACGATGTCCGGCAAACCAACGGCTGCACGTTGCAAGGCAGCTTCACCGCTGGTCGCTACCAGCACGGTGTAACCCGACTCGTCCAGCGCATCGTGCAGCAGCGAAAGGTTGTCGGGCACGTCGTCCACGATCAGCACCACGTCGCTGTCGGCGCGGTCAGCGGCAAGGTCATTTTGGGAGGGTGTGGTCACGGTGTCAGGCGCTGAGTCAAGCGCTGAAGAAGGGTTTCAAACTGGAATTGTCGCGCCAAGCCACGCATCTCATTGACAAAGGTGAGGCACTGTGGATCAGCAGCCTCCAGCTCGTTCAGTTTGTTCATGATGCCCCGGTAGTAGCCTAACCCTGCCAACTCACGCAGCGCGGCCAGCCAAGGGGCAGAGGGCAGCAGCTGTTCGGACGATGACTCTGCGGGCGCAGTGGCTATCGGTGGGACAACATCCGTCCACACCAGGGCCAATCGGCGCTCCAGCCAATCGAGCAATTCAGAGTGCCGTACCGGTTTGAGCACAAAATCTTCTGGTGCGATGCCCACGTCATTGTCCAGCCCTTTGTCAAACGCATTGGCAGAAACTATAGCGATAGGGGTGTCCAGCAGACCCAGCCGCTGCGCACGGCGGATGGTTTCCCAGCCGTCGATACCAGGCATGGCCAAGTCCATCAATACCGCATCGGGGCGGTAGCCGGTGGCGAGCAAATCCAGTGCGTCGTGACCGTTGGCTGCTGTGCGCAGCTCAAAACCCAACGGCTCCAGCACGCGCACCAGCAATTCGCGGTCAGGTTCTTCGTTGTCCACCACCAGCACGCGGCAGCGCGGGCCGGTGTAAGCCGTGCGGCGGACGGTGGGTCGGGCTTTGTGTGCGGCCAGCGCACTGCCATGCACTTCAGGCAAGAACAGCTTGACGCGGAACACAGCGCCTGCCCCTGGCGTGCTGCTGGCCGTCAACTCGCCCCCCATCAGCGTGGTCAGCATGTTGGCAATCGTCAGCCCCAAACCTGCACCAGGCACCGGGCTGGCGCTGTCGCCACGCTCGAAGGGCTCGAAAATTTGCGCCAATTCCTGGGCACTCAGACCGGGGCCGGTGTCTTCAATCTCTATGGTGGCCATCTCATACGCATGGCGCAAGCGGAAGGTAACTTGCCCAGTGGGCGTGAACTTGATGGCGTTGGCCAGCAGGTTGATGATGATCTGGCGCAGGCGTTTTTCATCCGCGCGCACCACCTCGGGCAGCACACCCAGCACATCAAACTGGAATTTCAGCCCCTTGGCAGCGGCCTGCAGCTCAAACATGCTGGCGATCTCATGCACACCATCGGCGAAACGCATGGGATGGATATCCAGCGTGAGCTTGCCGCTTTCGATGCGCGCCATGTCGAGCGTGCCTTCGATCAACGAGAGCAAATGCTCGCCGCCGCGCCGGATCACATTGACCGCCTGCTTGCGGTGCGCAGGCACGGTAGCGTCTTCGCCCATCAGCTGCGCATAGCCCAAAATGCTGTTAAGCGGTGTGCGCAGCTCATGGCTGATGGCGCTGATGTAGCGGCTTTTAGCCTGGTTGGCCTGCTCTGCCACCCGCTTGGCGGCTTCGGCCTGGGCCTGGGCTTGTTCGGCTTGCAGCGTGGCTTGCTCGGCCACCACGCGAGCGCTTTGCAAGGCGGCATCAGTGATACGGTGGGCGTCAATTTCTTGCTGCAACACCACGGTTTGCTCGTGCAGCAAATGGGTTTGGCGGTTGGATTCCTCCTGCGCCACTTGGCGGCTTTTGTGCGCCAGCACCAACCACCATGCGACGATGCCTGACACCAGCAGCAGCGCCAAATAGGCCTTGACCAGCCCTGAGCGTAGCGCCGCCCCAGACTGCTCGGCACTGAGTGCGCCAGAGATGTAAGCGGCGTTCAGGGCGTTCTCCGCCAACGTGCGCAGCTCCTGGTGGTAGAGCAATCCCAACACCGCTGCCAGCACAGGCACAATGACCACCATCAGCAGTAAAAAGTGGCCCAACCCCGTGTCCAGGTACGGCCAAATGCGTTTGGGCAATAGCCAGCGCAGGGCAGCTGACCACTGGGTAGACAGGTTGGCGTGGGGTTTGCACGCGTCGCCACAGCGGGCATCGAGCGTACAGCACAGCGAGCAAATCGGCCCTTGGTAGGCCGGGCAATGCGCCATGTCAGGGGTTTCGTATTCGCGCTCGCAGATCACACAGCGGCGCAGACCGGCTGGAGGCCACAGGCGCTGGTAGCCGCCCACATCGGTGACATCGCCGCCTGCACGCTCCGGCTCAGGTGTGCGTGCCAGGTAGTACCGTCCCTTCGTCGCCCACGCAATCAGCGGTGCCGCCACCAGCGCGGTAACCAGCGCAATCACCGCAGAAAACGCCCGAGCATCATCTCCCCACAGCCCCAAATGCGCGGTGATCGACAGCACCGACGCCAGCAGCATCGCGCCCACGCCCACGGGGTTGATGTCATACAGATAAGCGCGTTTGAACTCAATGCCCTTGGGCGACAGGCCCAGCGGTTTGTTGATGACCAAATCAGCCACCACCGCCATCATCCAGGCGATGGCAATGTTGGAGTACAGCCCCAGCACATCGCCCAGCGCCTCGAACACGTTCATCTCCATCAACATGAAGGCGATGAACGTATTGAAAACCACCCACACCACACGCCCAGGGTGGCTGTGCGTGAGGCGCGAGAAAAAATTGCTCCATGCCAGCGACCCGGCGTAGGCGTTGGTCACGTTGATTTTGAGCTGGGATACCACCACAAACAGCGCCGTGGCCACCACCGCCCAGTTGTAGTCACGGAACACGTACTCGTAGGCCACAAGGTACATCTGGTTCGGGTCAACGGCACGGTCAGTCGGTACGCTGTGCGTGATGGCGATGTAGGCCAACAGCGCGCCACCCAGCATTTTCAGCACGCCCAACACCACCCAGCCTGGCCCGCCCACCAGCACGCTGGTGTACCAGCGCCACTTGTTGGCTGGCGTTTGGGCCGGCATGAAACGCAGGTAATCAGCCTGCTCACCCATTTGGGTGATGAGCGCGATACCCACGGTGAGGGCCGCGCCGAACAAGTGCAGGTCAAAGCGGTTGCCTAGCCCACTCTCGCCACCATACTGCATCACCCCGGCAATGGTACCGGGGTCTTTGACCAGCACAAACACAAACGGCACAACCAGCATCACCAGCCACAGCGGCTGCGTCCAGGCTTGCAGGCGGCTGATGGCCGACACACCGTGCGTGACCAACGGGATCACCACCAGCGCGCACACCAAATAGCCCCAGCGCGGCGGCACACCCAGCGCCAACTCCAGCGCATAAGCCATCACGGCGGCCTCCAGTGCAAAAAAGATGAAGGTAAACGAGGCATAAATCAGCGATGTCAGCGTCGAGCCGATGTAACCAAAGCCCGCCCCGCGCGTCAGCAAATCCATGTCCACACCATAGCGGGCGGCGTAGATACTGATGGGTAGGCCGGCCATGAAAATGATGAGACCCGTCGCCACAATGGCCCAGAAGGCATTGACAAAGCCGTACTGCACCAAAAGCGTGGCCCCCACGGCTTCCAGAATCAAAAACGAGGCGGCGCCGAAAGCGGTGTTCGTCACCCGAAAGGCGGACCATTTGCGAAAGCGTTGTGGCGTGTAGCGCAGTGCGTAATCTTCCAGCGTCTCGCTGGCCACCCAGCTGTTGTAGTCACGCCGTATTTTGATAACGCGCTGCGGGGCCTGACTGGATGGCGCAGGCGCTTGATCGGACGGGGCTTGGGGCTGCATAGAAGGGAGTTTGGCGGTCTGTCGGTGATCTGTCAGTACTGTGCCACACGTTATGCCCTACAAAAGCGCTACGAATTAAATAGCGCTTTATGCCTACTGGTAGCGCACACCAAGGCTTTATCGTTTAAATCGACAGCCAACAGCTTCACAGAAGCTCCTGAAAAATGGCTTTTTTTCTGTTCCAATTAAGTTCGCGTTAACCCTATGCCGCTCTCTACACCCCTCCTCACCACCACAGCGTACAGCACCCAGGCCCACTGGGGCATCCGGGTTGTGCTGTGCTTGTTGCTGTGCCTGACGGTGTTTCAAGGCTTCCAGACAACGGCTCAAGCACACAATGCATCACAGCCCGTGGCCTGTTTTGGCGCTTGCGGTTTGGAGGCCATCCTGGACGCTGAAGTGACAGCTGAAGCCAGCGAGACCTGCCACACCACAGCGTACACCCACGACGAACTCTGGGCCGGTGAAACCGATGACAGTGACTGGGATCTGCTGCCCAGCTGGCAACGCTCGTTCACTGTGACGCCCCTGAAGCCCCGCTTCATCCCGCTCGTGCCCGCACACGAGTTCCAGCACACCCCTCTGCGCAAGCCACCAAGGCACTGGGCTTAACGCCTGACAGCACCTGACGCACGGTTTCTGTGCGTCTTCTTTTCCTTCGTTTGTTTGCGACTCTGGTTGCCGCGCCTGCGGCACGCGCACAGCCATGACTTTTATGACCTCCATCCTCACATCTTGCGGCCTCACCCTCACCCTCGCCCTGGCTTTCCATCCAGCGGCTGTGGCCCAAACCTTGACCACCCCATCAACTGCTATGCAATCCATAGCTGTCGACGCCTATCCGGTCTTCACTCTGGCCGATTTGATTCGCACCGTGGTACAGCACAACCCCGCACTGCTGGCCAGCCAGCGCAGCCGTGAAGCAGCCACGGCCACGATCACCAGCGCGGGGGCCTTGGCCAACCCTAAATTAGAAATGAACGCAGGTACCAACCGCGCCCGCTTGCCCAGTGCCAACGGCGGTGCGGTATCGGGGTGGGCGGTGTCTCAGTTCATTGAAAACCCGGCCCTGCGCGAGGCCCGCGTCAACGGCGCACGCTTTGCCGAGCGCAGCAGCGCCCACCAAGTAGCGGCCAACACCAACGAACTGGTCGCACAGGTGCGGCTCAAAGCCTTCGAATACCTGCTGCGCCAGGAAGAAGCCAAGGGCGCTGCTGAGGCTTTGACGCTGCTGGAGCAAATCCGCAACCGCGTGAAAGTGCGGGTGGAAAGCGGTGAAGCGGCACGCTACGAAATCATCAAGGCCGATGCAGAAATCATCAACGCCCGGCAAAAAGTGCAAACCGCTTACCTGCAAATTGACCAAGCGGCACTCGCCATCAACCGCATGGCCGCCGGTGCCCTGCCTGCCCGCTGGACGCTGGCGGCCACCCTGGGCGCGACCTTGGACGATGTACAAGAAGTGACACCACTGGAAGACACCAAACTCTCGGCTAGCCAAAACAACCCGGAACTGAAAGCCCTTCAAGCCGAGTTGGACAAGCGCGATGCGAACTTGAGCGAAACCCGTGCGGGCCGCTGGCCCGGCATTGAGCTGCGCTACAACCAACTGCGTGACCCCGAAGTGCGCCAAGGCATGCTCAGCGCGAGCATACAAATCCCCCTGACAGACCAGCGCCGTGGCCCCATAGCGCAAGCCAGTGCCGAGCTGGAACGCGCCCGCACCCTGCTCGATGGCCGCCGTGCGGAACTCACCCAGCAGGTGCTGTTGGCCTGGAAAGCCATGGAAATAGCCCGGGTACGCGTCAGCGCCCTCAGCACCGGGGCTGTACGCGAAGCCGAAGCTGCCCTGCGCGTGGCCGAAGCGGCCTACCGTTTTGGTGAACGCGGTATTTTGGACGTGCTGGACGCCCAGCGCCTTCTGCGCAGCGTGCGAGCCGATTTGCTCGATGCCCGTTACCAGGTACAGACCGCGAACGTAGACCTGGACTATCTGGCAGGCCGCTACGCCGACGCCTACAGCCCCGCAGCTACCGCGCTCGCGCCTTGATCGCAAGCTCCTTCCTGATTTCCTTATGTCGAGATACCTTCTTCCGAGAACACCCATGACAACCCGCTCCCTGCCCCCCTTTTCGCCCCCTACACACGCCACGCCCCGTGCGCTCCTGCTGCTGTCCACCTTGACGCTGGCGCTGCTGCTGGCCGCGTGCGGCAACAAAACTGACGGTACGGATAAAAAAGCCGCTGCACCGGCCACGGCTGCCACCGCCAAAAAGCCTGTCGCGGACCCCATGCTGGTGGACATCAAACCCGAGATGGCGGCGAACTTCAAAGTCGCCCCTGTCAACCCCGTCGCCTTGGCCGTGGTGCAAGAGCTCTCAGGCCGTATCGATGCGAACGACCGCCTGGTGACCCGTATCGGAGCCGCCGTCACAGGCCGCGTCACCGACGTGCTGGCGGAGGTAGGCGACCACGTGCGCACCGGTCAAACACTGGCCCGCGTGGCCAGCCCTGAGTTGACCACCGCACAGCTCACTTATTTGCGGGCCAACTCCGCCGCCTCGCTGGCTGAACGCGCCGTAGAACGTGCCCGTCAACTGATTCAGGCGGACGTGATTGGCTCTGCTGAATTGCAACGGCGTGAAGCCGAGTTGTCCATTGCCCGTGCCGAATTGCGTGCTGCGGCAGATCAGTTGCGCTTGATGGGACTGCCGCAAGATGCGCTCCCCAAGCTGCGCGACAACGGCAGCCTGTCTCCCGTCGCCAACGTCACGGCCACGCTGTCAGGGGTGGTGACAGAACGCAAAGTCAGCCAGGGCCAAGTCGCGCAACCTGGCGAGCAGATGTTCACCGTGGCCGATTTGTCGAACGTGTGGGTCATTGGCGCACTGCCTGAACAAGCCGCTCGCACCGTGCAATTGGGCCAACGCATCGAGGTGGATGTGCCCGCTTTAGGCGAACACAAACTGACAGGCAAAGTGGTGTTCATCAGCGACACGGTATCGCCAGAAACCCGCACCGTCACGATCCGTACCCAGGTGGATAACGCCAAACGCGAGCTGAAACCCCAGATGCTCGCCACGCTGCGCCTTGCCGGGCAAGCCAGCCAGCAGCTCGCGGTACCCATCAGCGCTGTGGTGCGTGAGAACGACAAAGACCATGTGTACGTGAAAGAAGCCGATAACCGCTACCGCCTGACCCCGGTGGAACTGGGCCAAGCCAGCGATGGGCTGCGCCCTGTCACCCGAGGCCTGACAGCGGGCACCCCCATCGTGATCGACGGGGCCTTTCACCTGAACAACGAGCGCAAGCGCGCTGAGCTGGAGTAAACCGTGGTCCATTCTTTCATTCGCGCTGCGCTCTCGCAGCGCTTGCTGGCCATCGTGCTGGCACTGGTGCTGTGTGGCTTTGGCCTGCGCGAGGCCACCCGTCTGTCGGTCGATGCCTTTCCTGATGTGACCAATGTACAGGTGCAGGTTGCTACCGAGTTCAGCGGGCGCAGCCCCGAAGAAATTGAGCGCTTTGTCACTGTGCCGCTGGAAATCGCCATGACCGGCATGCCCGGCTTGGTGGAAATGCGCTCGCTCAACAAAAGCGGCCTCTCCATCATCACGCTGGTGTTCACTGACAAAACCGATGTCTACTTTGCGCGGCAACTCGTCACCGAACGGCTGATTGAAGTCACGCCGCGCATGCCACCAGGCGTCACCCCGGTGCTGGGGCCAGTGTCCACCGGGCTGGGTGAGGTCTACCAGTACACACTGGACCACCCGGACGACAAAACCCGGGCACTCACGCCTGCGGAGTTGACCGAGCGGCGCATTGTGCAAGACTGGGTGGTGCGCCCCCTGCTGCGCTCGATTCCCGGTGTGGCAGAAATCAACTCGCAGGGCGGCTACGTCAAGCAGTACCAGGTGCTGACCAGCCCTGAGCGGCTGCGCCATTACGACCTTTCGGTGCAGCAGGTGGTGGCCGCCATTGGCAGCAACAACGCCAACGCGGGCGGTGGCATCTTGCCGCAAGTCACCGAGCAGTTTTTGATACGCGGCGTGGGTTTGATCCGCACACTGGACGACATTGGCAACATCGTGGTCAAAGAGCAAGCGGGCGTGGCGGTGTTTGTGCGCGACTTGGCCGAAGTCAAAATTGGCCATGAGGTGCGCCAAGGTGCCATCGTCAAAGGCGGCTACACCGAAAGCGTGGCCGGAATCGTGTTGATGACGCGGGGGGGCAACGCCAAAGAAATTGTGACCCGCATCAAAGCGCGGGTGGACGAGATCAACGCCAAAGGCATGTTGCCCAGCGGCCTGCAGATCGTACCGTTTTACGACCGTACCGAACTGGTGGATTCAGCCTTGTGGACAGTCGGCAAGGTGCTGATGGAAGGCATTTTTTTGGTGGTGATCGTGCTGTTCGTCTTCCTGGGCGATGTGCGCTCCAGCCTGATCGTGGTCGCGACACTCATCATCACGCCGCTAACTACCTTCATCGTGATGAACCGCTATGGCATCTCGGCCAACCTGATGTCACTGGGGGGGTTGGCGATTGCCATCGGGCTGATGGTGGATGCGACGGTGGTGGTGGTGGAAAACGTCTTCCACCGGCTGGGCGAGGCGGCTGAGGCGGAGGCGGCTTTAGCTGCAGGCAACCCTGGTAACAGTGGGCACCATGCGTCAAGTTCGCGCGTGCGCGTGATCTTGCAAGCCACCAGCGAAGTCGCTACCCCCACCATTTTTGGCATCGCCATCATCATTCTGGTGTTTTTGCCGCTGATGACCTTGCAGGGCATTGAGGGCAAGATGTTTGCGCCGCTGGCGTTCACCATCGCTATTTCGTTGGCGGTGTCGCTCTTGGTGTCGCTTTTTTTGTCACCCGTGCTGTGCGCTTACATCCTCAAGGTCAAGCCTGGGGCGGGCCACGACACCGCCCTCATCGCGTTCATGAAACGCCACTACCTGCGTTTGCTCGACACCGCCTTGCTGCGCCAGCGTGGCACCGTCGCTGTTGCGGTGGCCGTGCTGGCCGGTGCACTGGCCCTGTTCCCGCTGCTGGGCAAGTCCTTCATGCCCACCATGAAAGAAGGCGCATTGACACCGCAGATCAACCGCGTCCCCAGCATCTCGCTGGACGAGTCCATCCGCATGGAAATGGCGGCGATGAAGACGATTGCCGAGGTGCCGGGCGTGCGCATGGTGGTGTCCAAACTGGGGCGTGGTGAATCCCCGGCTGACCCCGCTGGGCCAAACGAGTCTGACCCCATCGTGCTGCTGGAAGCGGATGGCAAACGCTCGCAAGAAGCCATTGACGAAGACATTCGCCAGCGCCTGTCCAGTATCCCCGGTGTGCAAATCGTGCTCTCGCAGCCGATTGCCGAACGGGTGGATGAAATGGTGACGGGTGTGCGCTCGCAACTGGCCATCAAGGTGTTCGGTGACGATTTGAACGAACTCAAGCGCATCTCTGAGCAGGTGGCACGGGTGCTGAAAAACGTCAACGGCTCGCGCGACATCCGCATTGAGCGTCTGTCGGGCCAGCAGTCATTGACGATTGATGTGGACCGCAAGGCCATAGCCCGCCACGGTATCAATGTGGCCGATGTGCAAGCCACCATCGAAACGGCGATTGGCGGCAAGGATGTGACGGTGGTGTACGAGGGCGAGCGCCGCTTTAACGTGGCCGTGCGCTTCCCTGAAGGCGCACGCAATTCCATCGAAGACATCCGCAACACCCTGCTGCGCACCCCCGGCGGTGCCCTGGTGCCGCTCTACACCGTGGCCAAAATCGAGCTGCTGGACGGCCCCGCACAGGTCAGCCGCGAGAGTGGTAAACGCCGGGTGGTGGTGGGTGCCAACGTGGAAGGCCGGGATTTGGCAGGCTTTGTCACCGAGGTGGAGGCTTTGCTTGCGGCACAAATCAAGTTGCCCGAGGGCTACTACTTTGTCTACGGCGGCCAGTTCGAGAACATGCAGCGCGCCATGGGCACGCTGGCGGTGATCGTGCCGCTGACGATTGTGGCGATCTTCTTTTTGCTGTTCATGCTGTTCCGCTCGGTAAAGCTGGCGTCGCTCATCATCTTGGTGCTGCCGTTCGCCTCAGTGGGCGGCATCGTGGGGCTGTTCGTTACGGGGGAGTACCTGAGCGTGCCAGCCTCAGTGGGCTTTATCGCACTGTGGGGCATTGCGGTATTGAACGGCGTGGTGCTGGTGAGCTGTATTCGCAAACTGCGCGAAGACGGTCTTAGCGTGGCCGATGCCGTGCGCGAAGGCTGCGTGATGCGCTTTCGGCCCGTGATGATGACCGCCACGGTAGCGCTGCTGGGTCTGGTGCCGTTTCTGCTGGCGACCGGCCCCGGCTCGGAAGTGCAAAAGCCCCTGGCGATTGTGGTGATTGGCGGGCTGATTTCGTCCACGCTGCTGACCCTGGTGGTGCTGCCTACGCTGTACCGCTGGTTTGATGAGGCGCCGTTGATCGCCGAAGATTAAAGCCAGGGCGGGAGGTGCTGGCAAGTTTTGTGCTTGAGACTACCGCCATCGGACAGTCTCTTGTTAAAGTCACGCACTGACCCATCCGTTCACTGAAACGCCCTAACCCCACCCCCAGCCCGCCATGGAACTCACTCCCCGCGAAAAAGACAAGCTCTTGATCTTCACCGCTGCTTTGCTGGCTGAACGCCGCAAGGCACGCGGCCTCAAACTCAATTACCCCGAAGCGATGGCGTTCATCAGCGCCGTCGTGATGGAAGGTGCCCGCGACGGCAAAACCGTGGCCCAGCTGATGAGCGAAGGTCGCACCGTGCTCACCCGAGCGGACGTGATGGACGGCATTGCCGAAATGATCCCCGACATTCAGGTGGAAGCCACCTTCCCGGACGGCACCAAGCTGGTCACAGTCCATCAGCCCATTGTCTAAACCCCTGATCCTCAGTACATCAGCACACCATGAAAACTCCTAAATTCATAGCTACTCTAGCCCTACTGGCAAGCACTGCAAGTACTTTCGCGCATGATGGTCACGGTTTGAGCGGCTCGCACTGGCATCCCACCGATGCTTGGGGCTTTATGGCGGTAGCCGCTGCGGTGGCGCTCGCGGTTTGGCTATCGCGCAACGGTAAATAAACCCACCGTAACCCTCATCACGTACCACCACGTCTTCTGACCTCTGAAGGACATTCCCCATGATTCCAGGCGAACTGCTGACCGACGAGGGCGAACACGCCCTGAACCCCAACCGCCGCACCGTGACCGTGGTGGTGCAAAACACCGCTGACCGCCCCATCCAGGTCGGTTCGCACTACCACTTCGCAGAAACCAACGGCGCACTGGCCTTTGACCGCCTCACCGCACGCGGCATGCGCCTGAACATCGCCAGCGGCACGGCCGTGCGCTTCGAGCCGGGTCAGCAACGCACTGTTGAGCTGGTGGACTACGCCGGGGAGCGCCGTGTGTACGGCTTTCGCGGGCTGGTGCAAGGCCGGGTTTAGTCGCCACATTTAACGACGTTCACATTCACAGAAAGCAAGCACATGGCAACCATTGGACGACGCGCCTACGCCGAGATTTTTGGCCCCACTGTGGGCGACCGCGTTCGCTTGGCGGACACTGACCTGTTGATCGAAGTCGAAAAAGACCTCACGCTGGTAGCCGGTGGCTACGGTGAAGAGGTGAAATTCGGCGGCGGCAAGACCATCCGCGACGGCATGGCGCAATCACAAAACACCCGCGCTGAAGGTGCCGTGGACTGCGTAATGACCAACGCCCTCATCGTGGACGCCAGCGGCATCTACAAAGCCGACATTGGCTTGAAAGGGGGCCGCATCGTCAAAATCGGCAAAGCAGGCAACCCGGATACCCAGTCGGGCGTGGACATCATCATCGGCCCTGGCACGGAGGTCATCAGCTGCGAGGGCAACATCGTCACCGCAGGCGGCATCGACAGCCATATCCACTTCATCTGCCCGCAGCAAATCGAAGAAGCCCTGGCCAGCGGTGTCACCACCATGCTGGGTGGCGGCACCGGCCCGGCGACCGGTACCTTCGCCACCACCTGCACACCCGGCCCGTGGAACATCGAACGCATGCTGCAAGCCGCTGACGCCTTCCCCATGAACCTGGGCTTTCTGGGCAAGGGCAACGCCAGCCTGCCCGCTGCACTGCACGAGCAAATCGACGCGGGTGTCATTGGCCTGAAGCTGCACGAAGACTGGGGCACCACCCCGGCAGCCATCAGCAACTGCCTGGACGTGGCCGACGAAACCGACACCCAAGTCGCCATCCACAGCGACACGTTGAACGAATCCGGCTTTGTAGAAAACACCATCGCGGCGACCAAAGGGCGGTCTCTCTGCGCGTTCCATACCGAGGGAGCAGGCGGTGGCCACGCCCCGGACATCTTGCGCGTGGTGGGTGAAGCGAACTTCTTACCCAGCTCCACCAACCCCACCATGCCGTACACGCACAACACGCTGGACGAGCATGTGGACATGCTGATGGTCTGCCACCACCTTGACCCGGCCATCGCTGAAGATTTGGCGTTTGCCGAAAGCCGTATCCGCAAAGAAACCATCGCCGCTGAAGACGTGCTGCATGACCTCGGTGCCATCAGCATGATGAGCAGCGACAGCCAGGCCATGGGCCGCGTGGGCGAAGTCATCCTGCGCACCTGGCAAACAGCGCACAAAATGAAGATACAACGGGGCAAATTACCTGAAGATACGGCCCGCCACGACAACTTCCGCGTCAAACGATTCATTGCCAAATACACCATCAACCCCGCCATCGCCCACGGCATCAGCCATGAGGTGGGCAGCGTGGAGGAAGGCAAATGGGCCGATCTGGTGGTCTGGAAACCGGCATTCTTCGGCGTGAAACCGGCGCTGATCCTCAAAGGCGGCTTCATCGCCATGGCCGCCATGGGCGACCCGAATGCGTCCATCCCCACGCCGCAGCCCGTGCATTACCGCCCCATGTTCGGGGCCTATGGCGGCGCACTGGCACGCGGCTCACTCACCTTTGTGTCGCAAGCCGGTTTGAATGCGGGCATCAAGGAACGCTTTGGTTTAAGCAAAACACTGAGCGCTGTGAAAAACATCCGCCAAATCCGTAAACAGCACATGGTGCACAACGCGTATTTGCCGCAAATGGAGATCGACGCACAGACCTACGCCGTGCGGGCGGATGGTGTGCTGCTGACCTGCGAGGCCGCAACGGTGCTGCCCATGGCACAGCGGTATTTTCTTTTCTAAGGGAAACTCATCGAAGCCGACTGCCTCGCCGCAAAAACGCAGCGCCGGACAACGCTGCGGCTGAGTTTTGATACCCCCATTTTTTACGTTTGTTTCCGTTTACCCTCTGCCTGACAACCCATGCTCACCGCCAACAAACTCATGCCCCAAGGCCAAGGCCTTGCCGCCGTCTTGCTCAAACGCGCCGCCACCCTGGAACTCGACTGGGATGTGCGCCAAAAAAGCCGCTTTGACGCGACCGACTCCCTGGGTCGCCAACTCGGCGTGTTCCTTCCCCGAGGCACTGCCGTACGCGGGGGGGATGTGCTGGTGGCGCAAGACGGCTCGCTGGTGCGCGTGCTCGCCGCACCGCAACCCGTGCTGGTCATCACCCCCTGCGCGGAACACGGCACGGCGTTTGATTTGACCCGTGCGGCCTACCACCTGGGCAACCGCCATGTGCCCATCGAGCTGGCGCCCGATCACCTGAAAATCGAGCCTGACCATGTGCTGGCTGACATGCTGCGCGCCATGCACCTCACCGTGCAGGAAACACATGCTGCGTTTGAGCCCGAAAACGGCGCTTACACCGCTCATGGCACGGCACACAGCCACGAACCCACACTGCCTGTCACCCGCAAACCCATCGCCATTCCCGTGAAAGCAGCACCTCATGTCCACGGCCCAGACTGTGGCCACAACCACGATGATGCGCACGGGCATGCCCACAACCACGGTCATTCACACAAGCACTGAATGGCGCCCATCCCTCTCGCGCCCTCCAGCCTGCTGCAACTGATCTGGCTGGCCTCTCCCGCTTTACCCATTGGGGGATTTTCTTACTCTGAAGTCCTTGAAGCAGGCGTTGAATGGGCAGGAGTAGCTACTGAATCCATAGCATCAGACTGGCTGCTCGATCAACTGCACCTGGCCCTGGCTCGCAGTGATCTGCCCGTGGCGACACAAGCCATTCCGGCATGGCAGGTCGGCGATGTGGCACGCCTACAGCAGCTGAACGACTGGGTACTGCACACCCGTGAATCAGCAGAGTTGCGCCAGCAAACCGTGCAAATGGGCCGCTCGTTTGTGGAATGGCTGCGGCTGCACCATGCCGATGCGCAGGATCAGTTTGCCCACGCTCTGGGGGACACTGCACCCACCTACCCCATTGCCTTTGCCTTTGCTGGGGCCAGAACCGGCGCCAGCGTGCAGGATGTGGGCTTGGCATTTGCCTTCGGCTGGGCAGAAAACATGGTGGCTGCAGCCGTCAAATCAGTGCCGTTGGGCCAAAGCGCTGGGCAGCGCATCCTGGCCCGCCTGACTGCAGCCATACCTGATGTCGTCACCCGTGCTGTGGCGCAAAGCGATGACGACCGCCAAGCCTTCACGCCCATGCTCGCAATCCTCTCGGCACGGCATGAAACACAATACTCCCGACTTTTCCGATCCTAGCGCTTATCCTGTAAGCACAGCCAGCTATCATTTTTAACAAACCACCGTCATGACCTCTGCTCTGCACCACATCAAAAACCGCACCAAAAAACTCCCCCCGCTGCGCGTCGGCATCGGTGGCCCGGTCGGCTCGGGCAAAACCACACTGCTGGAAATGCTCTGCAAGGCCATGCGTGAGCGCTACGATCTGGTGGCCATCACCAACGATATTTACACAAAAGAAGACCAGCGCCTGCTGACCGTCAGCGGTGCCCTGCCCGCCGAGCGCATCATGGGCGTGGAAACCGGCGGCTGTCCGCACACCGCAATCCGCGAAGACGCGTCGATCAACCTCGAAGCAATTGACCGGATGCTGGTGGACTTCCCGAATGCAGACGTGGTGTTCATCGAATCCGGTGGCGACAATCTAGCGGCCACCTTCAGCCCCGAGTTGAGCGACTTGACGCTCTACGTGATTGACGTGGCCGCTGGCGAAAAGATCCCCCGCAAAGGGGGCCCCGGCATCACCAAGAGCGATTTGTTCGTCATCAACAAAACCGACTTGGCCCCCTACGTGGGTGCCGATTTGGGTGTGATGGAAGCCGACACCATCCGCATGCGCACCACAGCCAAAGGGCTGAAACCTTATGTGATGACGAATTTGAAAACGCTGACGGGTGTGGACGCGGTGGTGGCGTTCATTGAGACCAAAGGGATGCTGAAGGCCTAGGGCGCGAGGGGATCAAGCGGCAAGTGCCGCGAATCGGTAAACTTTGCAACGACCACCGCGCCGGCTCAGTTAAAGCGGGCTGTGGATCGCAAGTGCAGACCTTCATCTGCACCAAAGTCATAAAACACAACGAACCGAGACAACGTCCATGCCCATCCGCCGCCCTGCCCTTCGCCTCAGCCTGCGCCAAACGCTGGTCACCATCGCTTGCAGCAGTGCTTTACTGCTGTCCGCCTGTGCCAATCTAGGCACCGACAAAGCCACTCCGCGTGCCATGAGTGCGGCCACGCTGCGCAACCTGGACGACACCTTGACCCGCGATGTAGCGGCAGGGCGTTTGCCTGGTGCCGTGGTGATGGTCTACCGCGATGGCCGTATCGTTCACGAACGCGTATTCGGCATGCGCGATGCGCCCAGCCAGTCGCCGATGACGGTAGATTCGATTTTCCGCATCTATTCAATGAGCAAACCCATCGTCACAGTGGGCCTGATGATGCTGGTGGAAGACGGTCGGGTGCAACTGAACGAGCCCGTAGCGCGCTATCTGCCTGAGTTCAAAGACCTGCAACTGGGTGTGGAGAAAAAAGACGCCGCCGGCAATCTGGTGCTGGAGCGTGTGCCTTCACCCCGCGCGCCTACCGTGCAAGACCTGTTGCGCCACACCTCAGGCCTGACCTATGGTGTGTTCGGCAAGTCGCTGGTGAAAAGCGAGTACCTGAAGGCGGGTGTCCACAAAGCCGACCTGAACAACACCGAGTTTTCACGCAAACTGGCCACCATGCCACTGGCCTACGTGCCGGGCACCACTTGGGAATACAGCCGTTCCACCGATGTGGTGGGAGCCTTGATTGAACGTGTCTCAGGCCAAACGCTGGGCGTGTACCTGCAACAGCGCATTCTGGGCCCCTTGCAAATGAAGGATACGGGCTTTTCAGTGCCTGCTGACAAGCTCAACCGCCTGGCAGAGCCGCTCAAAATCGATCCAGACAGCAAGCAAGCGGTGACCCTGCTGGATGTGACCAAGCCCCCTGTGTTTGAGTCGGGTGGTGGCGGCATGGTCTCAACCGCAGCAGATTACCTGCGCTTTAGCCGCATGGTGCTGGCGGGCGGTGAGTTGGACGGTGTTCGCATCTTGTCACCCAAAACGGTGCAGTTGATGACGCGTGACCACCTCGGTGCCGATATCATCCGTGCCAGCCGCACACCGGGTGCCAGCACCGGCTATCTGCCCGGCCCTGGCTTTGGTTTTGGTCTGGGTTTTGCAGTCCGTGTGGCGGAAGGTGAAGCCGTCAACCCTGGCAGTGTGGGAGAAGCCAACTGGGGTGGCTTGGGAGGCACCTATTTTTGGATAGACCCGCGTGAGAACCTGATCGGCATCTGGATGATGCAGGCTCCTGGGCAACGTGAATACTACCGGCACCTGTTCAAAAACATGGTCTACGGTGCTTTTTAAGCAACGTGGGCTTTGGCAGGAGCAACACCCATAGGGCTTTACAGGCCTTCTTTGGTATCGATGCGCCAGCATTGAGCAGGCGACTTTAAAGATGCTAAGCCGGGGCTGATGGCACTGCACCAATACACAGAGGTGCGGGTCATGAATGAAAAAGCCACAAACTCTTGAGGAAGTATGCGGCTTTAAAGTGTTTTGGCGGAAGCTGTGAGATTCGAACTCACGGAGGACTCACATCCTCGCCAGTTTTCAAGACTGGTGCATTCAACCGCTCTGCCAAGCTTCCTTGATTGAAGGCATGAATTCTAACCGGGCAAAAACAAGGATTGCAGGTCGCTTAAAAAATCAAAGCCTTTTTCTGTTGGCTTGATGCAGCCCACGCTGCGCTCTATCAGTCCTTTGGCTTCGCCTTCAGCCAAACCCCGCTGTATCGCCGTCATGGCTAGGCCAGTTCGCTCTGAAAATTGCAGTGCTTCGACACCTTCGCGCAGACGCAGCGCGTTCAGCATGTACTCGAAGGGCAAATCAGCACGGCTAATTTCTTCTTCTTTGGCCAGGGGATTGCCTCCCAAGGCGCGTTCCATGTACAGCTTCGGTTCACGCAGGCGCACTTGTCGGATGACACGATGGGGGAAGCTGAGTTTGCTGTGAGCACCTGCACCGATGCCGAGGTAGTCGCCAAACTGCCAGTAATTCAGGTTATGCCAACAGCGGTGGCCAGGGTGGGCGTAGGCCGAGACTTCGTAGCGTTCCATGCCTTGCAAGCCTGTCAACTCGGTGATGCGGTCGAGCATGGCGTAGGCGTCGTCGTCTTCGGGGATGGTGGGCGGGTACTTGGCAAAGTAGGTGTTAGGCTCAATCGTCAGGTGGTAGATAGAGATGTGTTTAGGTGCCAGCGCAAAAGCCACCTGCATGTCCTGCTCTAAATTGTGTAGCGTTTGGCCGGGCAACGCGTACATAATGTCGAGGTTGAACGTGTCGAATGCGCTGGCGGCTTCTTCGACGGCTGCAATGGCTTGGGCGCGGTCGTGGACACGGCCCAGCGCTTTGAGGTGGTCGTCGTTGAAGCTTTGTACGCCGATGGAGAGGCGGTTGACGCCGGCGCTGCGAAAGGCGCGGAAGCGGTCTTTCTCGAAGGTGCCAGGGTTGGCCTCTAAGGTGATTTCACAGTCAGGCGTGAGCTTGAGGCGGGCGCGGATGCCACCCAGTAACTGGTCAATCGACTGGGGTGAAAACAGACTGGGGGTACCACCACCGATGAAGATGCTGTGTACGGTACGGCCCCAAATCAGGGGCAAGGCGGATTCCAGATCAGCGTAGAGGGCATCAAGGTAGCGTTGCTCAGGGAGTTCCGCAGCGCTGTCACCAGGGCGAAACTCATGGGAGTTGAAATCGCAGTAAGGACACTTTTTAAGACACCAGGGCAAATGGATGTAAAGCGATAACGGCGGTAATGCAGGGAGTTGCAGCAGGCCGGGGCGCAGGTAGTGCTGCACGTCCTTCGGGATGAGTGGCTCCTGCGTGGCAGGATGAATGGTCAGGATGTCAGCCATCGCGTGCGAATCAATTCCAGCATAGCTTGGGCAGCTTGGCCTCGGTGGCTGTGGGCGTTTTTAACGTCGGGAGACAGCTGAGCAAAGGTTTTGCCAAAAGAGGGGATGAACATCACCGGGTCAAAGCCGAAGCCCTCTAGACCAATCGGTTCACGGGTGATTTCACCAACAACACGACCTACGGCAATCAGTGGCTCGGGGTCTTGCGGGCTGCGTACAGCGACCAGGGTACTGACCAGGGCGGCACGGCGGTTGGGTTCGTTCGCCATGTTCTCGAGCAAAGCGCGGACATTGTTGTCATCGCCTTTGGCATAACCAAACTGGGTGGCGTAAAAAGCAGTATCGACGCCGGGTAGCCCCCCGAAGGCATCGACGCACAAACCTGCATCGTCAGCCATGGCGGGCAGGCCACTGTGTTGTGAGGCGTGGCGGGCCTTAGTCAGGGCGTTTTCGACAAAGGTACGAAAGGGTTCTTCAGCTTCGCTGACACCCAACTGGCCTTGTGCTATCAGCGTGAGCCCGAGAGGGGCGAACAGGCTGTGCAGTTCGGCCAGCTTGCCGGCATTGTTGGAAGCAAGCACCAGCTTCATGACACCCCCATCAAACAGACTCTGTGTGCAATATGAATGGTCATTGTTTGCTATTATTTTTGAAGTTTCTGGGCAAGTGCTGTTTGCTGCAAGGCGATCAATTCGGCGATGCCACTTTCGGCCAGCGCGAGCAAAGCGTTCATCTGCGCACGGGTGAACGCCACACCCTCTGCTGTACCCTGTACTTCCACAAAATGACCGGCACCGGTCATCACCACGTTCATGTCGGTATCGCAGCGGGAATCTTCGGTGTATTCCAGATCAAGCAAGGCTTGCTCACCTAGCAGCCCCACCGATATGGCGGCGACGGCACCGATGATGGGAGACTCTTTCAATTTCCCACTGACAAGCAGCGCGTTAACAGCATCTTGAGCTGCGACAAAAGCGCCGGTGATGCTGGCGGTGCGGGTGCCACCGTCCGCCTGAAGCACGTCGCAATCGAGGTGGATGGTGCGCTCACCGAGTTTTTTCAGGTCGAAAACAGCTCTCATCGAGCGACCAATCAGCCGCTGGATTTCTTGCGTGCGGCCGCTTTGTTTGCCACGTGCAGCCTCACGGTCGCTCCGTGTATGGGTGGCGCGAGGCAACATGCCGTATTCGGCAGTGACCCACCCTTCGCCACTGCCCTTTTTATGACCGGGCACTTTTTCTTCCACCGAAGCGGTACAAAGCACTTTGGTCTGACCAAACTCAATCAACACCGAGCCTTCGGCGTGGATGGTGTAGGCCCTGGTGATACGAACGGGACGCAGTTGATCAGAAGCACGGGAGCCGCGAAGCGAAGAAGCTGTTGCTGAAGAAAAAATGGTGCCAGCGGCACCAGAAACAGAAGATGAGATAACAGAGGAACTGGCAGAAAACATGGTGAGCGGTTTTTGGGTTTTGAAGCGCTGTACCGCTCAGATTTTGGTTTTTTTGGCTGCACCGCGCCGAATGGCTTCGTTGATTTCAGCAATGCTGCGCTCAATGGCGGCATCATCCAAGTCGTCCTCAAAGCCATCCATACCTGCTTGGATGGTGGTGGCAAACCCACCCCCACCCAAACCGTCAGTAGATACACCTCGGCTGGAGTCAAAATGATCTGGGGTTTCCCATTCAACGGCGATGGCGGTCACGTTATCGCTGCGCTCGCCGGCTTTGCGCAACGCACGCTCGACCAGCTCGGGCACCGCATCGGTCACGGACAAATCGGTGAGCTGTTGAACGATATCGGCATCACTGACATGGTCCCAAAGCCCATCGGAACAAAGCATGATTTTGTCACGGTGTTGGAGGAGTACGGGCCCCACCACTTCAAACACGGGCTTGGACGGCGAGCCAAGACAAGTGAACAAGATATTGCGGTTGATCGCGTCGAGTGGCAAGCTGCTCATGTCCCTGTGCTCAGCGTACGAATGGTCGCGGGTACGGGTCAGCAAAGCGCCATCGCGCACCACATACAGCCGCGAATCGCCACAGTGAATCCAATGGGCAGCACCGTTTTGCAAAATGGCGCCAACAAGCGTGGTACGGGGGGTGTCCAGCATGCCGCACTCGCTGGCGTAGCGCAGGATGTGGTGATGGGCCGCCATCAATGCCGTGGTCAAAAACTCAGCAACATCGGACACCACAGGTTTGGCCCGTTTTTGGTAAAGCGCCGCAATGGTTTGAAGTGCGAGTTGGGCTGCCACTTCACCTTCAGGGTGTCCACCCATGCCATCGGCCAACAAAAACAGACCCGACTCGCGGGTGTAGCAGTAGCCCATACGGTCTTCATTTTTCTCACGGCCGCCCCTGCGGCTGACCTGGAAAACTGAAAACTTCATTTCGTTTTGTTACCCGTACCCGCAACCCGGCGCATATTTTTCTTGGTGTCACTGACCATGGCATCAAACTGCACGCGCATTTTTTCGGCAACAGAAAGCTTGGTGTATTTGCGTTCACCTTCACGGCTGAGTTCTTTTTGGAGCGCAAACACAGACTGCGGACGCTCCAGGGCATCCAGTGACATGCACCACTCAACCACTTCAATCAGGTTATCGGAATACACGCCACGCAAGCGCGACAGCGACAGGGTAAGCCGGTCTTTTTCCAGCCGTTGCGGTGCATCATTGGGCGGATAGCCTTGCATACAGGCGTATATGCAGGCGCCAATCGCGTAAATATCGGTCCATGGTCCCATGGCGGTGTCACGGCGGTACATCTCAGGCGCAGCAAAGCCTGGCGTGTACATCGGACGGATGAAGTTGCCCTCTTTGCTCAGTACTTCGCGAGCTGCGCCGAAGTCGATCATCACGGCTTTATTTTCGTCGGTGATGAAGATGTTGGCGGGCTTAATGTCCAGATGCAGCATCTTGTGCTGGTGCACGATGCGCAAACCGCGCAGAATTTCATCAAACAAGGAACGGATGGTAGATTCGCGGAAGACCTTTTGTTTTTTAAGGTCACGCGCAGTGATGATGAAATCTTGCAGGGTTCCACCCTCCAAAAAGTTCATCACCATATAAACAGTTTCGTTCTCACGGAAAAAATTCAGCACGCTCACTACAGAGGCATGGGAAATTTGGGCAAGGGAACGGCCTTCTTCAAAGAAGCTCTTCAGGCCTAAGCGGTACAACGAGAGCTTTTCAGGTTGCACCTGAGGCAATAGCTCACCAGGTGCACGCGTTGCCAGCGAAGTTGGCATGTACTCTTTGATGGCGACTTCTTGGCCTTGTTTGTCCAGAGCCAAGTACACCAGACCAAAGCCGCCTGCGGACAGCTTTTTGACGACTTTATAGCCCCCAATCAGGGTATCAGGGGGAAGCGATGCTGGTTTTACCTTTGACATAATCACGTGAGTGGAAACTGTTCTCACAGCGCACGAAAATTTCCGCTGCAAGTGCCAAAGTTTCGCCAGAATTTCCTGTTTTTATAACCATCTAAAGAGCTAAATGCCAGTTTACAGCATGACGGGTTATGCCAGTGCGCAAACCCACGCCGCACCACCCACTGAAGGTACAACGGGTGGTGGAGCCACCCCATCAGTGGGATCCAGCGGCTTTGTCGCTGTGCCAGCCAACAGCGCCCCTCTTGTCAGGCTAGGGATCGAGTTACGCTCCGTCAACAGCCGCTTTCTGGACATTGCATTTCGCCTACCGGACGAACTGCGCCAGTACGAACCGGCCCTGCGTGACCTGATTCAAACCCACTGCAAGCGAGGCAAGGTGGAATTGCGCGCCAACTTGGAAAATACAGCAACCAGCGCAGTATCAGAACCCTCCCCGCGTTTGTTGCAGCGCTTGTCCATGCTGCAAGGCAAAGTACAAAGCTGGCTACCCGACGTCACGCCCCTCAGCGTGGTGGATGTGTTGCGTCTGTCAGCGTCTGAAAGTGCAGCCCCTAAAGACTGGGGGCCGGAAATCGTCGCGCTGGGTACCACCGTGATCACTGATTTACTGCAATCACGCCAACGCGAAGGCGAGCGTTTGGCCACCATGCTAAAAGAGCGTCTGGTGTCATTACACACACTCGTGCAGCAAGCCAGTCCACTGGTGCCACAGCTGATGGAACAACAACGCTTGCGTTTTCTTGAACGCTGGAAAGAAGCCTTGAACTTGGCCGATGCGCATGCACTGCCCGACACCGCACGTGAGCGCGCACTGACAGAGGCCGCCGCCTTTGCCATTCGCGTGGATGTCTCAGAAGAACTCACTCGCCTGGGTTCACACCTTGAAGAGATTGGGCGTTTGCTGACCAAGGGCGGGGAGATGGGTAAGCGGCTTGACTTCTTGATCCAGGAATTGCACCGTGAAGCCAATACCTTGGGTTCCAAGTCTGCCGTGCTGGAAATGACACGTATCAGCGTGGACATGAAGGTTTTGATTGAACAAATGCGCGAACAGGTGCAGAACATAGAGTAAGGTTTTTTGGGGTGTCTTACCACCCCAAAGCAGCATCTGGCCATGGCTACATAACCGGTCTACATCTCAAGTCAGTGGAAATCGGGGAGATATACGCATCTCCCGTCCCCACCGTCCAGTCCCAAACGTCTCCGGTCGATGCCGCGAGACGAAAACGCTGCTCGGTCTAAGAATTCTTTTGCAGCACGACCTCACCATGGGGTCCCCATTCAACTTTCGTGATACCTGGTTCAAGTTCTTCCAGACGGCGCAGTTCCAATTCGCTCGCACTGATCTCCCCAAACCCAACTCTAGCGACATCCGCAAGTTCCCGTTCGAACCTGGCCTGCGATGCACGTTCCAACGCCAGCTTGACCTGCTCGATAAAGTCCTGTTCTTGCCATGGTTTCACGATGTAGCGGAATATTTCTACCTCATTCACCGCACGCATCAAAGTTTCAAAGTCGGACGATGCACTCAGAATAAGACGCACTGCATAGGGCTGTATGGAACGCACCAAATGAAGAAACTCGACGCCTGTCATCAGCGGCATGCGGTAGTCAGAAATAACCACGTCAAAGGCGCACTCCCTCAACATGCCCAGCGCAACCTCAGGCTCTGTCGCAGACTCCACACAGAGCTCAGAACCGAACCCCGAACGGAGAATTCGCTTGACAGCTGACAACACGTGAGGCTCGTCATCCAGCAGCAATATCCTTGGCATCATGGCCTCCGCTGTGGCTTGATAGGCAGTATCAACTTGGCGCCATCCCGGCGCTCACGTAAACGCAGACGCTGGATCAGCTCGACAGTCAGGACATGATCAGCGGCCAGCAGAACGACACCTTCGCTGGAAACCAGATCACGGCTCAGCACCATACCGACCTGCAAATCAGGTGTCGCGGTCATGATCGGTGGCAATTCAGCAACCGGAGCAGCCTGCATCAACACCTGCAAAAATACATCAACCACCTCTGGATCAAACTGCGTTCCTCGACCTCGGGCAATCAGCGCCCGTGCTTCGGAGGCATTCAATGCAGTCAGGCTCAAATGACCAATCTGCAGATCGTCATAGGTGTCGGCAACTGCCAGAATACGTGCCCCCAGAGGAATGGCCTCCCCTGAAAGACCATCTGGATCGCCCTTTCCGTCGTGGCGTTCGTGGTGGCTTCGAATCAGTGTCGAAACGGCATGCATGTCGTCCATGGTGATCAACGCTTGTTCACCCAAAATGGCGTGTTTTCTGTAAAGCACCATTTCTGGTTCAGACAGGCGTGGCACCGGTCGCGCCAGCAAGCTGTCGGGCAAGCTGATCTGTCCAATGTCGTGCATAAGACCCGCGATGAAAAGGTCATGTTGCTCAGCGTCGCTTAAACCCATGGCTCGCGCGGTCTTGCGTGCGAGATCCGCCACCCGCCGGGAATGACCCGAAAGCTGGCCACCGCGCCACTCCATCAACTGGGAAAACACCTTGATCGACGTCACGTAGTTTTTTTTCAGTTTTTGGCTAAGCTGTAGTAACTCCTGCGTCCGACTGGCAACCTTCTCCTCCAGTGTGACATTGAGTTCGGTCAAGGCCTGATTACTGTCCTGAAGCAGGACTTCCAGTCTGGTTTTTTCCCGTGCCAGCGCATGGTGTTCAAATATTTGCTTGGCCGTTGCAAGAATCTCGGCGTCATCCCAAGGCTTGGTGATGTAGCGAAAAACCTGACCACTGTTGATGGCTGAAATAGTTGATTTGATATCTGAGTAGCCCGTCAGCAAAACCCTCGTCGTTTGCGGCCAGCGCTTGCGTACCTGCTCCAACAGTTGCGCCCCATCCATTCCTGGCATGCGCATGTCGGAAAATATAAGATCCACGGGCTCGTTTTCCAGAAACGCTATGGCTTCCAGACCACCTGTTGCCGTCGAAACAACATAGCCGCTTCCCCTGAACAGGCGCTTCAGTGACGCAACGATATTCGGCTCATCGTCGACACACAGTATTCGCCATGCGGGAGCTACCGACATCGCTTGCGCTTGCAAGTCGAGAGCATTGGCACCAGCTGGCTGCGGTGTGGCTTCAGATTCATTCAATTCAGTCAATCCATTCACAGGCTAGCCCTCTTCAATGTGATGAACAGGCAGCGTCACCCGAAAACGGGTTCCAGTGCCCACTTCGCTGGTGACATCAATCTGTCCATGGTGTTTTTTCACGATGCCGTAAGACAAAGACAAACCAAGACCAGTGCCTTTGCCAACAGGTTTAGTGGTGAAGAAGGGATCAAAGATACGACTCAGGTTTTCCTGCGCAATTCCACCTCCATCGTCCTGTATTTCAATCCACACCTGCTCATCCTGAGTGCCAGTGCGAATGGTGATGGTCCCCCGTTCACGCTGGATTGAGTGCGCCGCATTGACCAGCAGGTTCATGAAGACCTGGTTCAATTCAGAGGGAAGACATTCGATGTCCGGAACATCACCATAGAGCTTCACGACATCGGCTTGGTACTTGATTTCGTTGTTCACAATGTTCAAGGTTGAATCAATACCGTGGTGAATATCGGCCCGAACCCATTTCTGTGAGGTATCCACGCGGGAGAAATCCTTCAGGTTCTGCACGATGTTACGCACCCTGGATATGCCATCCCGGGATTCGTTCATCAGCGTCGGAATATCCTCCTTCAGGAAATCAAGTTCAATTTTTACCCGCAGCATCTGAAGCCGGGCAAGGATCGGTGAACCGGCCAAAGCAGCCTCAGCTTCCTCATAAGCCTGGAGCATCTGGAACAGATCCCCAAGATAGCGCTCCAATGTGGTGAAGTTGGAGAAGATGAAGCCGATGGGGTTGTTGATTTCATGGGCCACGCCTGCAGCCAGCTGACCGATGGAGGCCAGTTTTTCCGATTGCATCAGCTTGTCCTGAGCGTCAGAAAGCCTGGCATTCAACTGTTTCAATTCCTCATTGGCACGCAGCAGTTCCCGTACGCGGTCGTCCATCGCGTCATCTTCGTGTGGAGACTGAACATTGAAGTCCATGACGGCACTTCCGGACGAACTCTGAGGTGTGTTCATGATCGGCTTTCTATCCGAGGAGGGCGGTACAAACATGCTCATGCTGACTTTCCACAGTCAGGAAAACCTGGGTACAAAGGCCTTCCGTCAGCGCCAGTCGAGCCCAGGCTGACATCACCAACGGCGGAACCGTGTCGTTCTCAAAATGAGAGAGATCAAGCGCGTGAGCCATGTTATCGGCCACATGAACAACATCGGCCAAGCACTTGGCATTCGCCTGCGGTACTTCGTGATGCCCGGCAATAGCCGCAACGATAATCGGACTGAAATGCCAATGCTCGGCAACCAAACCGCCGACAACGGCATGGTCCGTCCCCAAAATGGCCAGTTCAGCCACATGCATCAAACAATCATGTTCGCGCTGGTAGTCAAGCACCTTGGCGTAGCGCTCCGCATACCCACTGACCATGACCAAGCGTCCAACATCATGCAACAATCCCAAGGTAAAGGCCTCGTCTTCATCCAGTTGAACGGCCTGTGCTAGCGCTTGCGCGCACAAGGCCGTGCCAATCGAATGACGCCAAAATGCTTCGAAGTCAAAACCCTGACAAGACAGATCGGCAAAACCACCCGCCAAACCTGCAGCCATAGCGATGTTGCGTACAGTGCGAAGACCCAGAATAGCCGTTGCTTCTGAAATCGAGGTCACCTGACGCGACATGCCATAGAACGAAGAGTTCGCCAGACGCAAAGTCTTTGCGACCAGCGCTTGGTCGTATGAAATTTTTACCGCCAACTGATCGGCGTTGATCCGATCGTCTTCGAGAGACTGCATCAACGCCATCACCACAGCAGGCAACGCCGGCAGGTCACGTACGCAGCGCAGAATTTCTGCCGTCGACAGCGAAGTCATACCACCTCCTTGAGGCGATAGGCGCACACCATATGCAGCAGGGGATTGATTTGACCGGCCCGCAAGGCGTGCCTGAACAGGTGTTGCATGCGCGCTTCGACCTGTGCCTGCACTTCGTTTACGTCATGGATGAGGTGTATTTCCTGTGTGGCTCTCGATTCGCTCACCGCCACCTTGTCGATCCCGCGTCTGCGCAGTCCGTCCAGTATGTTTCGCGTCAACAAGCTGCCTGCTGGCAACAGCAGTTGACCACTGCCATCGCTAACAGGCACGGCCAGTACCGCACCGTCAGATACGGTATCGATGGGCAGGACGAGATATTGCATGATGGCTCCGGGGAAGTCTCAGGTTGATCTGTTGGGTGTCAGCACCAGAAGCTTCCCTCGTGAGCGGGAGGTGCCACCCACAGCGCGACAAACCACCCGATATGACCGATCCGATACGTGGATGTCATGGTAATTTCCGTCCGCTGCACGCCATACCGGCAGAAGATCCGCCGGTAACATATCGTTGGCATCCCGACCAAGGGCAAAGGTACCCCCAAAAATTGTCTCGGCATCAGCGTTGACAAACGCGATCATGTCCTCAATGTCCACCCCAATGACGGCGGCAGGAATGTTATCGAGCACTTCGCGTGCCACACTCAGACTGTTTTCTTCACGCGAAATCTGTTCACGTTGGGTGGACAGCAGTTTCTGCAAACGCTCATTCACTTCGCTGAGTTCATGGTTTGCAACATGAACCGCGCTGCTCAGGCGGCGATTCTCATCGACCATCTCTTTCTGAGAAAAGGCCTCCGCGATATGTCCGCGCAAACGCTCATCGTCCCACGGTTTTGTCAGGAATTTGTAGATAGCGCCTTCGTTGATGGCATCTGTAATGGATTGCAGCTCGGTATAGCCTGAAAGCACCATGCGCACCGTGTCCGGATAAAGTTCTTTCGCACGCCGTAAGAACTCCACGCCAGTCATACCCGGCATGCGCTGATCAGAGACGATCACATCAACCGAATGCTCCGCCATGCGTTGTAATCCCTGTACACCACTGCTTGCGGTGACTATGGTGTAGCCATCACGGCGCAATAGCCGCTTGAGCGAAGAGACGATGCCGTCTTCGTCATCGACAAGCAGCAAAGTTCGCTGATGGGTTCGCCTCAACAGCAGGTGCTCCGGCAAACGCCGCCCCTCAAGCAGGAAAGTTTTCATGGCGACAACATCCAGCGGAGCACTGAAATATTGACCCTGAATCTGATCGCAATGGTTTGCCATCAGCAAAGCCAATTGGCCCTCGGTCTCGACGCCTTCTGCAAGAACCTTTTTCTGAAGGCTGTGTGCCATGGTGATGATGGCGCGCGTCATAGACACATCCTGCGATGCGGCAGTAACGTCGTGCACGAAGGAGCGGTCCACCTTGATGACATCAATCGGTAAGGTGCGCAAATAGCTCAGGCTGGAATAGCCGGTGCCAAAATCGTCCAGCGAAATTTCAACACCCAGTGCCTTGAGTTCCCCCAGAACCCGCGTCACATGCGTTCTCTCGCCCATCAGGACGCCTTCCGTGATTTCCAGGCCCAACTGACGCGGATCCAGCCCTGTTTCGACCAAAATAGACTGAATGCGCTGAACAATATCAGGCTGCTGCAATTGACGTGCAGACAGGTTGACGGAGACACACAGGGGAGCCAAGCCACTGCGCTGCCATGCCAAGATCTGCAAGCACGCTGTGCGCAACACCCATTCGCCGATAGGCACGATCAGGCCACATTCTTCCGCGACCCGGATGAATTCGGAACGAGACACCTTTTGCATGTCTGTAGAGTTCCATCTCAGCAGAGCCTCTGCGCCAATCACTGCACCACTCAGCAAATCGACTTTGGGTTGATAGTGCAGTTCGAATTCACCTTGATCCAATGCACGGCGCAGGCCGGTTTCCATCGCCAGCCGGGAAATCGCAATGGAATGCATATCACTGCTGAAAACGCAAACATGGTTTTCTCCCAACTCATGGGCCCTGTACATGGCCGCCTGCGCTTGATGCAACAGCTTGTCCGGATCATCACCATGCGTCGGAAACAGCGCGATGCCTATGCCGCAACTCACCTTGATTTCACTGTTGCCCACAGCAAAAGGTTGCCCAAGAATGTCAATCAGAGAAGCAGCGACAGAACGCGCCAACTGTTCGTCCGCAGCGCCTTCGCGAACCAGCAGCAAAGCGAACTCGCCACCGCCAAAATGCGCCAGGGAATCATCGTGACTCGCCTCAGCTTGCAATCGCGCACCAATCCTGGCGAGCAACTGGTCGCCAGCGGCGTAGCCCAGGGATTCGCTGACCAATTTCAGCCGGTCGATCTGAATACCAAGAACCGCAACCTGGCGATTTCCTCGGCGTGCTTCACGGACGCGTATTTCCAGCCACTCGGTCATCCCGTTGCGGTTGGGTAAGCCAGTGGCTTCATCGGAATGAATAAGGCGGTCCAGACGCTGCTCTGCCGCGTGCTGCAACGTTATATCCTGCAATATCATGATTGCCCGTATCAGATCGCCTTGGGCATCCGCCTCAACCAGCCCACGGTGTAGCACCGTACGCAGCCCCCCGTCCGCATGGACGATGCGGTGCTGAAATTCACAAACCTCATCCAGAGACACACCTTCGCTGATGGCCCGTACATAGGGCTGCTCGGCCGTTGGCACACGTGAAATCAGCCAGTCACGCGTCACGGGTGTATCGTCTGTAGGCTCACCAAAAATGGCATACATGCCCGGAGACAACTTCATGCTCCCCGTGGCCAAATCGATTTCTGCCGAGCCAATACGCGCCAGGTCTTCTGCATTACTGAGCAACTGGGCGCGCTGCTGCGCCACACGCGTAGCGTGCTTCATGGCACTCACGTCATGCATGGTGACCAGATGGGCATCCTCGTCAGCCCAATGAATACGAATACCACAGACTTCCGCACTGAAGCGAGATCCATTTCTTCGAATGCACTCAATCTCGTAAGTGTGTCCAAGCACGCCGACCAGACGGGCTTTTGCCTGCTCCCGCGCAAGATCCCGGCATTCCGGTGCGGTCAGCAAAAAGGGATCCATCCCAGCAAGCATTTCCTCTTGGGAGTAGCCAAAGATCTGTGCTAATTTCAGGTTGGCAAAAACAAAACGGTTATTCTGGATAACAAACACGGCCGCTTGTACCTGCTCAATCAGAACGCGGTACATAGCGGCTGAAAGTTCAAAAGTGAGCGAGCTTGCGGCAGGAATGATTTGCAGAGTGTTCATTGCTGGGCCTGTCCGTGGGCATTTGGCTGCGTGAAGGACTCCGCCTCCATTCCATTGCAAGCACCCCTAGGCTCGCAGGTGTAAAAGCCGACAGAAAGTGCGTGCATACGCCACCCGTCATGCGGTATCAAGCGTTGCTGATGTCGGTCGATCTCCTTCATGAGGCACCCCTTTTTTACAAGCTCCATGCAACTTGCATCAGGTTGTACTCTCCTTCGAGTGATGGCCAACCCGTCAAGAGAGTTCTCCATTCAGACATCGTGGATATCCGGATCCGAGACTCCAGTGACCCGTCCTGCGATAGGTTGATACCTAAAGTTGAAAAAATTGTCAGCGAACAAGCATCAGCTTGTGGTGGGTAAGTCGTTGATATCGATCACCCAGAAGTTGCCCACCATAAGGGAACGGCGGCAGGTTCGCCAGCCACAGCCCAATGGCCATTGCTTTTCCCAGCAGCCTCAGCGGGCCAACCAGGCCATCCGGATGATCGGCTCCACCTGGGATTTCGCCCACGCCGCCGACCGCCTGTGCGCTGACGATCAAATCTGGTTGGACTTCAAAGAACCTGCCGAATAGGCTTGCACGGCCAGCATGCGGAAGCGGCTGGCGGATGCACTTTCAGACTCCGCCATGTAGGCCAGCGACAAACCAATCACCGCCTCAGCCGGAAAATCCACAAAAGGCCGGTAAACGATTTTGTCGCTCACAAAGCGCTGCATCACCGATGGCACCAGCGCCACACCCAGCCCGCTTTCCACCAGCGCCAGCACGGTTTGCACCTGTACCGCCTGCTGGGTCACACGCGGAATGAACCCAGCCTGCTGGCAAGCAAACATGGCCGTGCTGTGTAAGCCCGCAGCTTGGGTGGGCGAATACATGATGAAAGGCTCGCCCGCCATGTCAGCCAACTTGAGCAGCCCCTTGTCGGCCAATGGATTGCCTCGTGGCAAGGCGGCAATGTAGTCCTCGCGCTGCAAGGGCACCAGCGTGGCCTTGCAGGGGTGCAGCAGAGGCACGCGCACCAGGCCAATGTCCAGCGTGTTGTCTTCCAGCTGCTGCATGATGGCCAGCGAAGTGGCTTCGCGCAGCACCAACTCCACACCAGGGTACTGGGCGCGGTACAGCGGCAGCAGGGTTTGCAGCATGCCGTAGCTGGCCGAACCGACAAAACCTATCTGCAACGTGCCGCCTGTGCCGTCCAGCGTGCTCTTGGCGGTTTCCCGCAGTTGCCCGCTGTGAAACAACAGTTTTTTAGCCTCTATCAGCACCGCGCGGCCGCTGGGCGTAAGCGACACGCCGGTGGATTCGCGGTTGAACAGCTTCACCCCCAGGTCGGCTTCCAGCTTCTGGATAGACACCGACAGCGGCGGCTGCGCCATGTGCAGGCGTTCGGCAGCACGCCGAAAATTCAGCGTCTCGGCAAGGGTGACAAAGTGGCGTATACGGCGCAGGTCCATGGGTGGGGTATCGTGTTTCGCATCCAGCATAACTGAGCCAGCGTGCATGGCTTTAGTCTTTGGCCAGCGCAGGCCATCCAAGATCTAAATATCAATGTGCAAATAAGCAATATTCAAATAGTATCAATTTACTTTTACAGTTGTCAAAATATTGATACCGAACCACTATCAACTATCCCGCATTAAATATTGGACGGTATCAGAACGACTCCCTATGCTTCGCCCTTCATGCCAGCCCTGCACCGAAGGAGAATCCATTGAGCAACCTGTTGTCCGCCTTTCGGCTCGCGACACTCCCGCCCGCAACAAACGCGTTCCGGGCCGAAGTCAAAGCCTTTCTCCAAACCCATATGGAGGCCACGCCGCCCGATATACGGGCCCGGTCGTGGATGGGTTTCAGCGCCGCCTTCAGCCAAAAGCTGGCGGCACGCGGCTGGGTGGGTGTCACCCTACCCGCGCAGTACGGCGGGGCCCAGCTGGATGCGTTTTCGCGCTTTGTGTTGGTGGAAGAGCTGCTGGCCATCGGCGCGCCGGTGTCGGCCCACTGGATCGCCGACCGGCAAAGCGGCCCGCTGATCTACAAGTTCGGCACCGAAGCCCAGCGCCAGTTCTACCTGCCCAAGATCTGCGCCGGACAGGCGTTTTTCTGCATCGGCATGAGCGAGCCCAATGCCGGGTCGGACCTGGCCAGCGTCGGCACCCGCGCCACCCGCGGCGACGGCGGCTGGCGGCTCAATGGCCGCAAAATCTGGACCACCAACGCCCACCACTGCCACTACATGATTGCGCTGGTGCGCTCCTCGGGCGAGCCGCAAGACCGGCAAAAAGGCCTGTCGCAGTTCATCATCGACCTGGCGCTGCCCGGCATTACCGTGCGCCCCATCCACGACCTGGCGGGCGATGCCCACTTCTCCGAAGTATTCTTTGACGACGTGCTGCTGGCCGACGATGCCCTCATCGGCACCGAAGGCAGCGGCTGGGAGCAGGTCAATGCCGAGCTGGCTTTCGAGCGCAGCGGCCCCGAGCGCGTCTACTCCAGCATCGTGCTGCTCGAGCACTGGATCCACTGCCTGCGCCGCAGCCCGGATGCCGCCCGTCACGCCGGGACGGTGGGCCGCTTGGCCACCCACCTGGCAACCTTGCGCAATATGTCCATTGCCGTGACCCACAAGCTGGTGCTGGGTGAAAGCCCGGTGGTCGAAGCCGCGCTGATCAAGGACATCGGCACCGAATTCGAGCAAAGTATTCCCGCCCTGATCGAAGCCGCCATAGCCTGCGACCCCGATGCCCTGGTCGACCCCGACCTGTACCGCACCCTGGCCTATGTCAGCCAGGTCGCGCCCACCTATTCGCTGCGCGGCGGCACCCGCGAAATCCTGCGCGGCATGATTGCTCGCGGCCTCGGCCTGCGCTGAACCAGACCAGACTTGACCAGAGAACCCACACCATGTTTGCAGAAGCCATTGAAGACATCCTGAAAGACCAATGCACCGCCACTACCGTGCGGGCCATTGAATCCGGCGGTACTTCCGCCCCACTCTGGCAGGCCATTGAAGAAGCAGGCTTTCTGGAGCTATTGGCCACCGAGGCCGATGGCGGTGCCGAGCTGGGCCTGCCCGACCTGTTCCCGATTTTCAGCAGCTTTGGCCGCTACGCCGTGCCGCTGCCGGTGGCCCAAAGCATTGTGGCCCGCAGCCTGCTCGCACCCCATGCCGTGCCCGCAGGCCGCATCACCCTGGCCAATTCCCTGCGCCGCACGGCCGAAGGCCAGACTATTTGCGCGCTGACCCCCTTGGGCCTGGTGGCCGACTACGTGCTGGCCCGCGATGGCGACGGCATGCTGCTGCTACCCGTGGCCAGCGCGCAATGCACTCCCACCGGCGTGCACCGCAGCCAGACCGCCACCCTGGTCTGGAACGATACCGGTGCTGCCACCCGCCTGCCCACCGGCGGTGCCGCGCTGACCGCCTGGGCTGCTGCCCTGCACGCCGCCCTGCTCAGCGGTGCCATGACACGGGTGTTTGAAATGACGCTACAGCACTGCAACGACCGCAGCCAGTTTGGCAAGTCGCTAGGCAAGTTCCAGGCGGTGCAGCACCAGTTGAGTGTGATGGCCGAGCACACCGCTGCCGCATCCATCGCTGCCGAAGCGGCCTTCCACACCACCGAGGCGGCACCCAGTTTGCTGGCTGCCGCCATGGCCAAGTCGCGCACCAGCGAAGCCGCCGGACTCGTGGCCGCCATCGCCCATGCCCTGCACGGCGCGATCGGGGTGACCGAAGAATACGATTTGCAACTGCTGACCCGCCGTCTGCACGAATGGCGCATGGCCCACGGCTCCGAAGCGCACTGGAACCTGCTGATCGGCCACAGCGTGCTGGCCAGTAAGCTGCCTTTGCTGGATTTTGTGCGTACTGTATAGGCTTTCAGCCCCACCAAGACAATCGCCTCAGCACCTTGCGGCAGATGCAGGCTCTTGGCCAGGAGATGCGCCACTCACACGCAAGCAAGCCCATGAAAAGCCCGCCTGATAAAATAACGGGCTGTAGCAAGCTTGAAATTGCTGGCACGCAATGCCCCCTTGGTATCTCATGCCAACCCAAAATTTCTGCGGCGTAGATCATGGGCAAGACACACATTTCCAAGAAAAATTCCAATGAAAATCAACAGCTTATAGCCCATCTTGAGCTTCAAGTGCACAACATTCAGTAATTCTCAAGTAATCACACGGCATAACTATGGACTATCCTGGTAATCTTTTTGTGGTGGCAGCCCCTAGCGGCGCTGGCAAATCCAGCTTGGTCAAGGCCTTGCAAGAACTGGATTCGCGGGTTCAACCCTCGGTCTCGCACACCACCCGCGCGCCAAGAGGACAAGAAAAGCACGGCCGCGAATACTTTTTCATCTCAGAACCCGAGTTTGACGCGATGGTCGGGCAGAACGCCTTTGTCGAATGGGCACATGTCCACGGCTACCGCTATGGCACGTCCAAAAGAGCGATTGAAGAACGCATGGCCCAAGGGGCTGATGTGATTTTGGAAATAGATGTCCAAGGCGCAGCCCAGATCAAAAAGGTGTTTGCTAACGCGGTGCTGATTTTCATATTGCCTCCCAGCTGGGAAGAGTTGCAGTCCCGCTTGCAACGGCGCGGTGAAGACAGCCCGGAGGTGATTGAAACGAGGCTTAAGAACGCTGCTGTGGAGATGGCTCACGCCCGCGGATTTGATTTCGTTATAATTAATGAGTTATTTGAGCGTGCTTTGTTCGACATTAAAACTATTGTCCATGCGCAACGCCTCAAGTTTGCGGCACAACACCGTGCAAGGGCTGATGTGTTTGCTGCGCTGAACATCACGCTCTAGGCCTTTTGCCTCTTTTTGAATAGAGGCGCACACTGACCGCCGCCCTGTCCACTGTTTCCCGGAGAAGATTTATGGCCCGCATCACCGTTGAAGACTGCTTAGAGAAAATCCCCAACCGCTTTCAACTCGTGTTGGCGGCAACCTACCGGGCACGCATGCTGAGCCAAGGCCATACCGCCAAGATTGACAGCAAAAACAAACCCGCTGTAACCGCGTTGCGCGAAATTGCCGCCGGCAAAATTGGCCTGGAAATGCTGAAAAAAGTACCGGGCTAAACACCCTGGACCTCGCAAAAAGCGCCCTTTGTGGCGCTTTTTTTATGGGTAATGCACTCAAGACTCTGTGTTCGGGAAGAAGCAAAAAACCATGCCATGAAGGCAAAGTTTGTTCTTTTATTCGGTGAAATGCGCCAGCAGCCCAATGCTGGCAACAAGCAGGCTATATTGATGACATGAGCCTAGCTACTCCCCCTACCCCACCCAAGCCGAAAACCAACGCAAAACCCCAAGCTCCGGCTCTGCACAGCCCTGCTGCGACCAACGCAGCGGCAGCCAGTTTTGCAGCACTGACTGCCAAACTGGGTTACCTTACAACTGATGAGGCGGAGCAAGTTCGCCAAGCCTACCGTTTTGCCGACTCCGCCCACCTGGGACAGATGCGCAAAGACGGTGAACCCTACATCACCCATCCCATCAGCGTCACAGCCCAGTGCGCGGAATGGAAACTGGACGCACAAGCACTGATGGCGGCTTTGCTGCACGATGTGATGGAAGACTGTGGCATTGCCAAGCACGAGCTGATCGAGCGCTTTGGTGCACCCGTGGCCGATTTGGTCGATGGCTTGACCAAGCTGGACAAGCTGCAGTTCAACTCCCGGGAAGAAAACCAGTCGGAGTCATTCCGAAAAATGCTGCTGGCCATGGCGCGGGACGTGCGGGTGATCCTCATCAAATTGGCCGACCGCACACACAACATGCGGACCATGGCAGAAATGTCGCGCGACCGCCAGTTGCGCATTTCTACCGAAACACTGGAAATCTACGCACCGATTGCACACCGACTGGGACTGAACCAGACTTACCGGGAATTACAGGATCTATCGTTTCGCTTTCTGTACCCATGGCGCCACAAAATACTGACCAAAGCGGTCACCAAAGCCCGTAGCCGTCGCCGCGATCTGCTACAAAAAGTATTGCAAGAAGTTGAAGCTGCGTTTGCACAAGCAGGCATAAAGATACGCATTGCAGGCCGCGAAAAGACGATTTACTCGATCTACCGCAAGATGGATTTGAAACACCTCAGTTTTGCACAGGTCACGGATATTTACGGCTTTCGTGTCATCGTGCCCAGTGTTACTGACTGCTACACCGCCCTGGGGGTATTGCACCAGTTGTACAAGCCTGTTCCAGGCAAATTCAAAGATCACATCGCTATCGGCAAAATCAATGGCTACCAGTCCTTGCACACCACCTTGGTTGGCCCGGCCAGTATCAACATCGAATTCCAGATGCGTACCGAGGCCATGCACATGGTGGCTGAATCAGGTGTAGCAGCACACTGGCTCTACAAAGCCAACAACCCTGACAGTGGCCCGCTGGATCGGCTGGGCAGCAAATGGCTGCAATCGCTGCTCGATATCCAAGACGAAACGCGCGACGCTGCCGAGTTTTGGGATCACATCAAAGTTGATCTTTTCCCTGATGCGGTTTACGTGTTCACGCCCAAAGGGCAGATCATGGCCATGCCACGGGGAGCCACGCTGCTGGACTTTGCTTATGCCATTCACAGCAATGTCGGTGACCACACTGTCAGCGCCAGCATTGGTGGTCAACAAGTGCCACTGCGTACCGAACTCAAAAATGGTGACGTGGTCGAAGTGGTCACTGACCCTAGCGCCACGCCCAATCCGGCATGGCTTGACTTTGTACGTACAGGCAGAGCACGCTCCAAGATTCGCCACTACCTCAAAACCATGGCACAAACCGAGTCGGTCAGCTTGGGCGAGAAACTGCTGACCCAGGCCCTGCGTGCGGAAGGTATCGAAAAACTCCCCCCGCAAAGCCCCTCCAACCAGGCCTTATGGGACAAACTCTTCCGCTTCACGGGCAACCGCAGCACCAGTGATTTACTCACGGATATCGGCCTAGGCAAACGTATTGCCGGTATCGTCGCCAAACGACTGGTGATTTTGCTGGCCGAAACAGGTGAAAAACCCGACGCCGTGCTGATGACGCGCGAGCGCTACGGAGCTCAAGACACCTCAGGCTCCAGCGCTGTAACGTTGGATGGCAGCGAAAACGCGTCGGTTAAGTTCGCACCCTGTTGTTTACCCGTGCCGGGCGATAACATCTTGGGCTACCTGGGGCGTGGCGAGGGCTTGGTAATCCACTGTGAAGACTGCGCTGTCGCGAAGCGCTTGCAACACAAAGACCGTGAGCGGTTCATTGACGTGGAGTGGTCAGACGAACCCGTACGCCAATTTGAATCCCGTCTGGTGGTCACAGTGTCCAACGGCAAAGGCGTGCTGGCCAGGGTCGCCACTGCGATTGCCAGCGCAGAAGCTGATATTGCGCACATTGACATGGGTGAAAAGTCCGCTCAGGATGCCATGGACTTGCGTCTGACCATTGCAGTGCAGGACTTGGCACACTTAGAGGCGGTGATTCGCACACTCAAACGCACCGGTTCAGTATTGAATGCGAGCCGGGCACGGCCGTCCAGTTAGGCGTCAAGTCAAGTGACGGCACCTGGCGCCGGGTAGGTCACAGACAGCACTTCAACCTCTTGCAAGCCACCCGGTGTCATCAGTCGCAGCACATCGCCCACCCGAGCTTTGAGCAAGGTACGCGCAATGGGTGACACCCAGCTCACCTGATTTTGTGCATTGTCAGCTTCGTCAATGCCCATGATGGTGACGGTGCGCGAGACATTAGCGTCGTCCACATAAACCACGGTTGCCCCAAAAAACACCTGATCGCCACCATGGTGAATGCTGGGATCACTGGGCACGGCGATGTCCAATCGCTGGGTTAAAAACCGAATTCTCCGGTCAATTTCGCGCAAGCGCTTTTTGCCATAGATATAGTCGCCGTTCTCAGAGCGGTCGCCATTGCTGGCCGCCCAGTGAACAATTTCAACGACCTTGGGTCGCTGCACATCCATCAGGTCAAACCACTCTGCACGCAGAGCGGCATAGCCTTGAGGGGTGATGTAATTTTTGGTGCCTATCGGCAAGGCAGGCAGTGCGGGGCCGTCGTCATCGGCATCGGGATCAGACTCTTTGGTGAAGGCTTTGCTCATGGAGTGCAACTTTACAGTGCCAAGGACGCGCACACGACCGCTATTGAAGCACCAGACCGTCAATACGACTTGGGTAGCCCCAGTACCTTCTCGGCAATAAAGCACAGTATGAGTTGCGGACTGACAGGGGCCAAGCGCGGAATCCAGGACTCGCGCAGGTAGCGCTCAACGTGGTATTCCTTGGCGTAGCCCATGCCGCCATGGGTGAAGATGGCGTTTTCGCAGGCGTGGTAGCAGGCCTCTGCAGCGAGGTATTTCGCGCTGTTGGCTTCTGCCCCGCAGGGTTGATGCTGGTCGTACAGCCAAGCCGCTTTATGCACCATCAGATGGGCGGCTTCCAGTTCCATCCATGATTTGGCCAGGGGGTGCTGGATGCCTTGGTTCTGGCCGATGGGGCGACCAAACACCTCACGCTCTTTGGCATACAGCGCACCCCGCTTCAGCGCAGCACGGCCCAGGCCTACGGCTTCGCTGGCGATCAAGATGCGCTCCGGGTTCAAGCCGTGCAGGATGTAGCTGAAGCCCTTGCCCTCTTCGCCCACACGATCTTCGACCGGAATGCGCAAACCGTCAATGAAGACCTGGTTCGAGTCCACGCATTTTCTGCCCATCTTTTCGATCTCACGCACCTCGATCACGCGACGGTCAAGATCGGTGTAGAACAAGCTCAGGCCTTCGGTACCTTGGCAGTCCTCCTCCGGTGTGGTGCGTGCCAGCAGCAGTATTTTGTTGGCGACTTGGGCGGTGGAAATCCAGACCTTCTGGCCATTCACCAAGTAATGATCGCCTTGGCGCACAGCACGCGTCTTGAGCTTAAGCGTATTAAGGCCGGTGTTGGGCTCGGTCACACCAAAGCAGGCGCGGTCTGTGCCCTTGATAAGCGGTGGTAACCAACGCTGCTTTTGGGCATCAGAGCCAAACACCACCACCGGGTGCAGGCCAAATATATTCATGTGCACGGCCGAAGCACCCGACAGACCTGCGCCAGTAGCCGCAATGGTGTGCATCATCAACGCAGCCTCACTGATGCCCAAACCTGCGCCACCATAGGCCTCGGGCATCGCAATGCCGAGCCAGCCAGAATCCGCCAGCGTACGGTGAAAGTCCTCAGGGAAATCGCCTTCGCGGTCTTTGCGCAGCCAGTAGTCGGCATCAAACGGCAAGCAGACGCGCTCGATGGCATCGCGGATTTGTTCTTGCTCAGACGTCAAAGCAAAATTCATGAATGTTCTCCCAATTCGGTGTGATGAGCCACAGACCCTGGCCGAATGACCTTGTCTGGCGATTCGCCGTAGGGTGGGGTATAGATCACCAGCAAACGCACTGGCGTCTCACTCGTTACCGTGAACACATGCATCTGCTCAGCCGGGAAGAAGCACATATCGCCGGGCACCATATCGAAGGACTGACCAGCGACTTCCGCATGGGCTGTGCCTTCCAGCAGATAGCAAGCCTGTTCGATACCTGGGTGCGCATGGGGCAACGCACCGCCCCCCTTGTGCAGGGTGCCCAGCAAAACTTCCATCTGCTTGGCCCCTACCGTTTCTTGGCCAATCAAGCGCTGGTTGCTGGTGTGGGTATGGTTGGCAGGCTGGTAGGCAGGCACGTCTGCGGCGCGCACGAGGTAGCGTGGGGTCATGAAATCTCCTGGAATGGGGGTAATGAGATTGAAAGATATATCCGCACAGCGTTTCAGGACACGGTATCACCGCAAACGCCGTCGGCCAGCAGTTCATGGATCTGTAGCGTGCTGTAGCCCGCTTCAGCCAGCAGTTCCCGCGTGTGTTCACCCAAGAGCGGAGCCGGGGTTTGTGCGCGGTGGGGTGGTGTAGCTGACCAGCGTGTGGGGTGGGCCATGGTGTGGAGCAGGCCTTCACTAGGGTGCTGGGTGTCCTGCATGAAACCGGTGGCTCGCAGCTGGGGGTGGGTCAGCAAATCAGCGGGGCTGTTCATCGGCATGTTGGGCACATCGGCCGCATCCAGCAGCGCGCGCCACTCGACGGTGGTACGGTCGCGCATGAGGCGTGCCACCTCGGCATACACAGCGTCAATGTTCGCAGCGCGCGCGCTGTGGGTAACAAAACGCGGGTCTAGCGCCAGCCCCTGCGCCTCACCAATGGCCTCAAAAAAACTTCGCCAGTGTTTGTCGTTGTAGATCAGCACACATAACATGCCATCACGGGTGGCGTAGGGCTTGCGGTGCGGTGTGAGCAGACGGGCATAGCCAGGCTCACCACGCGGTGGCTCGAAAGTCAAACCCGCCATGTGATCGCCCAAAACGAACTGCGCCATGGCTTCAAACATGGGAACGACCACGGCTTGCCCCAACCCGGTCTGGCTGCGGGCATAAAGTGCTGCGGTAACGGCATACACAGCGTGCAGACCCGTCAGGCGATCGGACAGCGTCGTCGGCGTGTAGCCGGGCTCAGAAGCACCGTACTGCTGCATCAACCAAGGTATCCCGGTCGCGCCCTGGATCAGGTCGTCATAGGCCGGACGAGCAGCATCCGGGCCATCCTGGTCAAAGCCACAGCAGCTGACATGAATGATGCGAGGATTGCGCGCACGCACCGAGGCATCGTCCAACCCCAGACGAGCCAGTGCCTGCGGACGAATATTGCTGATGAGCACATCGCACTGCTCGGCCAGCTTCAGCACGGCCTCGCGTCCCTGGGGGTGCTTCAGATCCAGCACGATACTGCGCTTGCCTGCATTGGCGTGCAAAAAAATATGCCCCATGCCGGGATGGTTCATCGGGCCGACATGGCGCATGTTGTCGCCTTCAGGAGGCTCCACCTTGATGACATTGGCCCCCAGTTGGGCCAGGATTTGGGTGGCAAATGGCCCCATGATGACCGAGGTCAGGTCGAGAACCTTCACCCCTGCCAGCGGCCCTGCGAACCCGGTCTGCTTGATTGTGTCCATGGTGCTTATTCAGGCTTGATGCCAGCCTGTTTGATCAACAGTGACCAATGGGCCAATTGGTCAGCCACATACTTGGTGAATTCTTCAGGCGTTTTGGTAGGCCACACCTCAAAACCGATTTGTGCCAGCTTGTCTTGCACCTCCTTGTCTGCCAAAACCACCTGCAACTCGGCATTGAGTTTGTCCACCACAGGCTTGGGCAAACCAGCGGGACCAAAGATACCGTTCCATGAGGTCAGATCGAAGCCCGTGACTGTTTTTCCAACCGGCGCCACATCAGGCAGGATTTTGGAAGCTTCAGCCTTCGTGATGCCCAAAGCGCGCACCTTCTCTGACTTGAGCATGGCCATGCCCGAACCCAGATCCACAACATAAACCTGTACCTGCCCACCCACCAGATCTGTCATAGCCTGTGGACTGGATTTGTAAGGAATACCTACCATGTCAATACCGGCGATACGCTTGATCGTCTCCGAGGCCACCAGCGAAGTGCTGTTGGGCGTTGCGTAGGACAGCTTGCCAGGGTTGAGCTTGGCGTAGTCAATCAACTCCTTGAGTGTTCTGGCGGGCACAGCGGGATGCACGACCAACGCAAACGGCAACTCACCCACGCGGGTGACTGGGGTGAAATCTTTAACAGGATCGTATTTCAGGTTGCTGACCAAGCTGGGGTTCGCGGAGTGGGAGGTGTTGGTCGTCATGAACAGCGTGTAGCCATCGGGCTTGGCCTTGGCCACAAACTGCGCGCCAATCTGGGCGTTAGCACCCGCCTTGTTATCAATCAACACCGGCTGCTTCAGGCGCTCAGCCAATTTTTGCCCTACAACTCGCGCGACAGCATCGGTCCCACTTCCCGCAGCGAAAGGCACGACCAAGGTAATCGGTGCTGCGGGATAGGCTTGGCTTAACGCGACTGGCGACGCAGCGACGCCGAGGGCCATCACCAAGGAATAGAAAAAGTATTGCATAGAGTGTCTCCAATTTTTTGAATGGTGTGGTCATGTGGTCAGTCTGCTTTGGCACATTTACCGCTGTATCTTCGCTTGTGCGATCATTCACGTCCAATTCAATTTGGGGTTTGAACGATCTGTTTTGTGAATCGTCAACATAAGCATTTGGATCTGAATGAAGCTGCACCTTTTGCGTTATTTTTCAGTGCTTGCCGAAGAACTGCACTTCGGACGTGCGGCGCAGAGGCTGGCCATTACCCAACCCCCCTTGAGCGGCGCGATCAAGGCCTTAGAGGAAGAGTTGGGCGTCAAGCTTTTGATCCGCGACAGCAAGCATGTGCAACTCACACCTGCAGGCGCTGCTTTTCTGGAAGAAGCTAACCAGATTCTTGAGCGCGTAGCGCGTGCCACCCATACCGCAAAGGCCGTGGCGGGTGGCGTGCGTGGGCGCCTGGACATTGGGGTCACAGGCTCGCTCATCTACCGTGAAGTACCGGGCATTGTGGAGGCCTTCAGCAAAAGCATGCCGGGGATTGACGTCATCTTGCGGGAAATGGCCAGTGCAGAGCAGATCGACGAATTGCTGCACGGCCAGCTTCATGCCGGATTTATCAATGCCTCTGCTGTTCCGCCCCAGTTGTCTTGTCTGCCGCTGGCCGACGATACGTTTGTCTGCTGCCTGCCCGATGGACACGCCCATGCCCGTGCCGCATCGCTGGCTTTATCGCAATTGGCGACAGAGCGTTTCGTGATGTTTTCGCGCGATGTGGCCCCCGCCAATCACGACAACGTGATCGCCATCTTCAACCGCGCAGGCATTCACCCCAAGACAGTACATGCAGCAAGGCAGTGGCTGACCATCATCGCCATGGTCGCCAACGGACTCGGCGTCTCGCTGGTGCCACGCTCTCTGGCCCGATCGTGCGTCAAAGGCGTGCGATTTATCCCTTTGCAGGGTGAACTTGCACTTTCAAGAGCGCTGTTGGTCTGGAATCCGAACTACGGATCACCGGCACTTGACAGTTTTATAGCTTGTGCGAAGAGCTCTCTGCAAATGAACAAATCAGGAAGCTGAATTTTTCATTTTCTAATTTCTTTGAAAAACCGCATCACAGTTTGTACTCGGTTGCATCGGCATCACGGTTCAAAGCGCAGCAGTG
>JANXSZ010000046.1 GCA_025356445.1 Betaproteobacteria bacterium
TATAGCTGCCGTCCTTGTTGAGAAACACCGGGACAATTTCATACGTGATGCCGTCGGTGAAGTGGATCTTCACGATTTGGCCATCGGCAATGACCGCCGAGTTTGGGTAGGTATTGTAAAGCGACCCGCGAACGGCTTGCAGGAGCGAAGACTGCTTGTTCCCTCCATAGGCGTTGTATTGAGCGTAGGTCTCGTAAGGCAGGATGTAAATCAGGTCGATGTCGCTTATTCCGGGGACGGCTGTGCTGCGGCCATAAGAGCCCGCATAGAAGCGGTTGGCTGTATCGGACGTGCTGTTCCTGAAATCGCTGTTGAGTCGGCCCACGATGCGGCCTGTTCGAGTCGAGATCGAACTGCGCAGGGTCTGAGGCAAGACAAGCTGGCCGCAGAAGTCTTCAAACATTTGAGAGACGGACACGATGAGGTTCTCCTGGCTCTCGTTTTTGAGGTTGCAGAGAGCTCTGCTTAACGAGCATTCAAGGCTGTGATTACGTCCAGTATTGTAAGAGATGAGACGGCTCGCGGTTGCAGCAGGGAGAGATCGTGGGAAAGCCGTAAAAAGCCAGGCTGGCGACTGGTCGCAATGCCACCATGATGGAGCCCCACACCCACATGATGGATTGTCATTGGGGTGTGGCGCTGGGCGGTCAATTCCAGTCCCCCTTGGCGGCCTGCTAGGTTCTACCGAGCTGCCTCGCATCGCTGCGAGGGGACCGGCATGAGTGCCCTCAAGTCCCTTCATCTATGCCACGACTAGATGGGGGCTCTGTGGGGACAGAAGCGGTCTCTATTAGCAGAAAATACAGTGTTTATATGGGTAAAAAAGTCGCGCGCCCGTAGTGCGCCATCATGGGTGTGTGGGGGAGCGCGGCGGTCATTCTTGGCAATGTGGGGACGAAAATGGAGGAAAGGCCGCGTGTGAGCGTGCTCTAGGCTGTGGTTTTGAGGTCTTCAGAATTATCGCCCTCGACGCATGTGACGCATCGGTCTGTGGGCTCGCTATGGGGTGACTCGACTTTTTGTGGCGGGTGCTTGAAATCTCCAGCACAGCTCCCAAGTGCTGGCTAGCCAAAAACCAGTCCCACCTACCTATAGAATGATTTGATGGCTACGAAACCCCCCAATACCCCTACCAAGCCCAAAGCCCAGCCGCCCGAGCGCGACGATGGCGGCGCGGTGGTGCTAGAGCGGCGCACTGAGCGCACCAAACCCCCGCAGATGTACCAGGTCGTCCTGCTCAATGACGATTACACCCCCATGGAATTTGTGGTGGTTGTTATCCAGGAGTTTTTCAGCAAAGACCGCGAAACCGCTACCCAGATCATGTTGAAGATCCATCTGGACGGGAAAGGCATTTGTGGTGTGTACTCCAAAGACGTAGCCGCTACCAAGGTGGACCAAGTCACCGAAGCTGCACGTAAAAATGGCCATCCGCTGCAATGTGTAGCCGAGCCCTTGGAATAAATCACCACCGTCCCAACGTACTCTTTCATTCGTACTACAGTCACTTTTGACAGTAACTTTTCACAACAGCAAGGCAAAAAGGAATATTTATGATTGCCCAGGAACTGGAAGTCAGCCTGCACATGGCTTTTGTGGAAGCCAGACAGCAGCGCCACGAGTTCATCACCGTCGAGCACCTGTTGCTCGCCTTGCTTGACAACCCCAGCGCTGCGGAAGTGCTGCGGGCTTGTACTGCCAACATTGATGATTTGCGCAAGTCGCTCACCAATTTCATCAAAGACAACACGCCCCAAGTGGCGGGTACTGACGATGTGGATACCCAGCCTACGCTGGGCTTCCAGCGCGTTATCCAACGCGCCATCATGCATGTGCAAAGCACAGGCAACGGTAAAAAGGAAGTCACTGGCGCGAATGTGCTGGTCGCCATCTTTGGTGAAAAGGACTCCCATGCTGTTTACTACCTCCACCAGCAGGGTGTGACCCGCTTGGATGTTGTGAACTTCATTGCCCACGGCATCAAGAAGAGTGACCCGCCAGAGCCTGCGAAAGCTGGTGACGCGCCTGCAGCAGAGGGCGAAGAGGGTGGAAACGAGAAGAATGAAAAATCTTCTCCGCTGGAGCAGTTCACCCAGAACCTGAACCAGATGGCCAAAGAAGGGAAGATTGACCCGTTGATTGGCCGTGAATACGAGGTCGAGCGCACCATCCAGATTCTTTGCCGCCGCCGCAAAAACAACCCCCTGCTGGTGGGTGAAGCCGGCGTGGGTAAAACGGCCATTGCCGAGGGCCTTGCTTGGCGCATCACGCAAAAAGATGTACCTGAAATCTTGGCAGAAGCCATCGTCTATTCACTGGACATGGGCGCGCTGTTGGCGGGCACCAAGTACCGGGGTGATTTTGAGCAGCGGTTGAAGGGCGTGTTGAAATCGCTCAAAGACAAGCCCAATGCGATTTTGTTCATTGACGAAATCCACACGCTGATCGGTGCTGGTGCCGCCTCTGGCGGTACTTTGGACGCATCCAACCTGCTCAAACCAGCGCTCTCTAATGGCCAGCTGAAGTGCATTGGTGCGACCACATTCAAAGAGTACCGGGGCATTTTCGAGAAAGACGCTGCTTTGAGCCGTCGCTTCCAAAAAGTGGATGTGGTGGAACCTACCGTCGCCGAGACGGTGGACATCCTCAAAGGTTTGAAGTCACGCTTTGAAGAGCACCACAGCGTCAAGTACGCGATCAATGCGCTGCAAGCCGCTGCCGAGTTGTCCGCCAAGTACATCAACGACCGCCAGCTGCCAGACAAAGCGATTGACGTGATTGACGAAGCCGGTGCAGCCCAACGCATCTTGCCTGTCAGTAAACGCAAAAAAACGATCACCAAGACGGAAATCGAAGAGATCGTTGCCAAAATTGCGCGCATTCCGCCCGCCAATGTGTCCAATGACGACCGGGGTAAGCTCAAAACGCTGGAACGCGATTTGAAGAGCGTGGTGTTTGGCCAAGACAAGGCGCTGGAAGTGCTGGCCGCATCCGTCAAGATGGCGCGCTCTGGCCTTGGCCGGGGTGACAAGCCGATTGGCTCCTTCTTGTTCAGCGGCCCGACCGGCGTGGGTAAGACCGAAGCCGCCAAGCAGCTTGCCTACATCATGGGTATTGAGCTGATGCGCTTTGACATGTCTGAGTACATGGAGCGCCACGCTGTGAGCCGCTTGATCGGTGCCCCTCCCGGTTACGTCGGCTTTGACCAAGGTGGTTTGCTGACCGAAGCTGTCACCAAGAAGCCGCATGCGGTGCTGCTACTGGACGAAATCGAAAAAGCCCATCCTGACATCTTCAACGTGCTGTTACAGGTGATGGACCATGGTACGCTGACCGATAACAACGGGCGCAAGGCCGACTTCCGCAACATCATCATCATCATGACGACGAATGCGGGTGCCGAGACCATGAACAAGGCCACTATCGGTTTCACCAATCCGCGTGCGGCCGGTGATGAAATGGGCGACATCAAGCGCCTGTTCACCCCTGAGTTCCGCAACAGGCTGGATGCCACGGTAAGCTTCAAGGCGCTGGACGAAACTATCATCATGCGGGTGGTCGATAAGTTCTTGCTGCAACTCGAAACGCAACTCGCCGAGAAGAAGGTAGACGTGACCTTCACCGACAAGCTGCGCAAGCATTTGGCCAAGACGGGCTTTGATCCGTTGATGGGCGCACGCCCAATGCAGCGCTTGATTCAGGACACCATCCGCCGTGCTCTGGCTGATGAGTTGCTGTTTGGTCGCTTGATCGACGGTGGTCGTCTGACTGTGGACATCGAAGACAAGACCGACGACAAGGGCGTGACCAAGCCCGAGGTGTTGCTGGACATTCAACCACTGCCCAAGAAGGAAAGTCGCGCTGCCAAGGCTGAGCCGACTGAGCCAGAAGAGGCGACAGCAGGTTGACCTGCTGAACACCGCGCCACTGTGCATTGAATCCAAGGCCGATAGCCCACCCGCTATCGGCCTTTTTTGTTTTTCCCCGCCTTTTTACATATAACGAGAATTGATCCATGGCTTACAGCATTGACTTATCAGGCCGCGTGGCTTTCATCACTGGCGCTTCAGGCGGCTTGGGTGCGCAGTTCGCTAAAACGCTTTCCCGTGCCGGTGCTGCCGTGATTCTGGCCAGCCGCCGCATTGAAAAACTCAAAGACCTGCGTGCCCATATCGAAGGTGAGGGCGGTGACGCCCATGTCTATGAGATGGACGTGACCGATATCGCCAGCATCAAATCCGCTGTAGCCCATGCGGAAACCGAAGTCGGCTCGATTGATATTTTGGTCAACAACTCGGGTGTCAGCACCACACAACGTCTGCAAGACGTGATGGAAGAAGAATACGATTTTGTCTTCACCAACGTCAAAGGCGCATTTTTCGTTGCCCAAGAAGTGGGTAAGCGCATGCTGGCCCGTGCCAAAGGTGCGGCACCAGGCAGCTACACCGGTGGACGCATCATCAATATTGCATCAATGGCGGGTCTGAAAGTGCTGCCGCAAATCGGCGTCTACGCCATGAGCAAAGCTGCCGTGGTGCAAATGACCAAAGCGATGGCGCTGGAATGGGGCAAATACGGCATCAACGTCAACGCCATCTGCCCAGGCTACATCGACACCGAGATCAACCACCACCACTGGCACACCGAGCAAGGCCAAAAGCTCGTCCAGATGCTCCCCCGCAAACGCATTGGTAAGCCTGAAGACCTGGATGCCTTGCTGGTGTTGTTGGCCAGTGGGCAAAGCCATTTCATGAACGGCGCGGTGATTGCTGCTGACGACGGTTTTGGCGTTTAGGCCGGAGCAATCATGCGAATCGTCATACCTGATGTCAAAAAACTGGTGTATGAATCCATCATCGCCATCCGCTGGGGTGACATGGACGCCATGGGCCACGTCAACAACGGCAGTTACTTTCGCTACCTGGAGACGGTGCGCATCGACTGGATGTACAGCATCGGTGCCACCCCCAGCCCTGAAGGCCAAGGCCCGGTCATCGTGAACGCGTTTTGTAATTTTTACAAGCAGCTGGAATACCCCGGCAATGTGATTGCCAAGATGTACGTCAGCGACCCAGGCCGCACCACGTTCGAGAGCTGGTGTACCTTGAGCCGTGTGGACGATCCGAACGTGGTTTACGCTGAAGGCGGTGCCACCACGATCTGGGTGGATTTCCCGTCACAAAAGGCGGTGGCGATGCCAGAGTGGATGCGCACTGTGGTGAGTTGAATCGAATCAAATCGCATGCTGCATCAGCGTTAACGTACCACCCGGTAACTCCCCGCATTTGCAACTAACCAGCCCTGAGCCAAGTCCTGTGCACTCGGTAGCGCGTGTTCTTGATCGGGGTGAAAGTCGCGTTTGAAGTACGTTAACAGGGGGCCGGTGTAGCGCCACAGCGTGCCGTTTCGGCCTAAAAAGAACGTCGCTGCATTCCACCAGGTGCTGGGCTTGAACAGTGTGCCGTCGTGCCACAGGTTCAATACCGTCTGCCGAAGGGCATCGAAAGCGAACAGCACCAGCACATACAAATACCAGCGAATCCGCCAAGCGTGGTTGCCGCCCACGGCTTGGTACACCTCGAAAGCTACAGCGCGGTGTTCGGTTTCTTCTGCGGAATGCCAGCGCCACAGCGTGCGCATGGCAGGGTCAGCGGCTTCAAACCAACTGCTGTAGCGCAGCGTGCCATCGGCAAACACGGCGGTGCAGTGTTCGTAGGCCGCAGTGATGGCCAGCAAATGCCGCACGTTAATCCCCTTTTTTTGTCCGTAAGCGATGCGCCAATTGGCCCAGTGCTGCCAGCGGTTGACCAAACCTTGTTTCTCCAGCTGTGCGTTGTACAACCCATGCACGTGGCGATGGGTGGCTTCTTGGCCGATGAACTGCGCCACGGTATGGCGCAAAGCCGCGTGTTCGGGCGTATCGGGCAGCAGTTTCACCCCTTCACGCACCGCGTCAATGAACGATTGCTCACCCACAGGGAAACTCATGGACAGTGCGTTGTAGTACTGGGTGCGAAAAGCGTCCCCGCCATGCCAATGGCGTGCAAAGCCTTGACTCAGGTCAACTTCGAGCTTGCGGATGGGGATGTGTGGCGTGGTCATGGTTAATCCAGTACATGTTCATTACTTAGCCATACGGATGGCATTACTGAGTATTATTCAGTTTCTTGGTGGGTCTGACAACTCGCCTACGGCTCAGTTTTTAAGCGCACGGCCTATGAAATCTCAACATACTCCCACCCCCTCCGAAATCATGCGTAAACAGCCTCTGCAAGAGCGAGCACAACGCACGATTGAGGCTATTTTTCAAGCTACCGCTCAGATTGTTGAGCTAGAGGGTGAGCAAGGTTTGACCACCAACAAGGTGGCGAAAAAAGCCGGTTTCTCGATTGGTACGCTGTACCAGTACTTTCCCACCAAAGAGGCGATTGTGCTGGCGATGATTAACCGAGAACGCCGCCGTGTGATGGATCAACTTCAAGTGACGCTGACCCTGGCTGTGCATGAGCAACGCGAGCCCCAGCAGGTGGTGCGCGAGATGATCCATACCTTGGTGGAGTCTTTTGGCAGTGGCCCCAAGCTGCGCCGCGCCATGATCCGCATGGCGTGGCGAATGGACCACCATGAGGTCATCACCCAAGCGCTGCGAGAAGGTGCGGAGCGCAATGCGATTGCACTGGGGCAACTGACCGGTGGCAGCCTGCGCACGCCAACACCAGTGATGATGTTTGTTGTCACACGCGCCGTGATTGGTGCCATTCGCAGTGCCTCGCTGGAAGACTCGCCCTTGCTGGGTACGCCAGCTTTTGAAGACGAATTGGTGCGCATGGTGTGGGGTTTGCTCAAAGCCTGAACACCTCTTGCTGCCCCAGTCGCTGGCTGCTACGGCTTACTGTTTGTTCTCGGTAAACGCCCCATCAGATAAAACTCAGGGTTAGGCTGCATCCCGCTGAAACTGGCCATACGGTTGCTAAGGCCAAAGAAGGCGGTGATGGCGGCGATGTCCCAGGCGTCTTCGTCGTCGAAACCGTGGGCGTGCAGCGCTGCGAAATCGGCGTCGTTGATTGCATCGGAGTGCTGGCAGACCTTCATCGCGAAGTCGAGCATGGCGCTTTGGCGTGGGGTGATGTCTGCCTTGCGGTAGTTCACCGCCACTTGGTCTGCGACCAGCGGTTTTTTCTCGTAAATCCGCAAAATCGCACCGTGCGCCACCACGCAATACAGGCAATGGTTGGCGGCACTGGTGGTAGTGACAATCATCTCGCGTTCGCCTTTGGTCAAATTACCACCTTCGTGCAGCATCAGCGCGTCGTGGTAGGCAAAAAAGGCTCGCCACTCGGCTGGACGGCGGGCGAAGCCCAGGAACACGTTAGGGATGAACCCGGCTTTTTCCTGAACTTCCAGAATGCGTGCTTTGATGTCGTCGGGCAGGCTCTCAAGGCTGGGAGCGGGGTAGCGGATTGTGGGTGTTGTTAAGTTATTCATTGTGAATATGCCGTTGATGGCGAACCTGAAGGCGCGATGACATACCGCGCGTGAGTGTGAATCTTACGGATGAAGACTTCATCAGCAAATGAAATCATAAAAACGTTTGAACTCATCGGTTTAATGGTCTTTGCGCATTCTGTTCCAAGGCTATATTCAGTGAACCCCACCCACTGGATCACTGGAGTCAACCTTGGATTCAAAAAGCATAGCAAGAGAAGACCATCCAGATTGCACTGCGGTGCTGAATGGTACTGAAAAATCTCGTCGGCGTGGTTTCCTCATGGGATCTACTGCGCTGGCGCTGAACGCAGTTTGGCCCCGTGCAGGGCAAGCCCAAACCGCCACCTTTCCCACCAAACTCATCAAAATCGTTGTACCCAACGCGGCCGGAGGCGCTGCGGATTTGACGGCGCGCACCGTGGCTCAAGAGCTCGCCAAAACGCTGGGCCAAGGCGTGGTGATTGACAACAAGCCCAGCGCTGGCGGCGTGGTGGCTGGCGAGTTGGTCGCCAAGGCCGAGCCTGATGGGCACACGCTGCTGTTGGTGTCCAGTGGCACAGCAGTCAGCGCAGCGCTGTTCAAGAAGTTGCCCTTTGACACCTTGGGCGACTTTGCCCCCGTCTCTCTACTGGCCACGTTTGATTTGGGTTTGGTTGTGGCCGAAGGGGGGCGCTTCAAAAACCTGGCTGATCTGCTGGCCTATGGCAAAGCCAATCCTGGCAAGCTCAACATTGGCACACCCAACATCGGTACCACCCAGCATTTGGCTGCAGAGTTGTTTAAAAGCAGCGCCGGGTTGGATGTTCAAATCATCCCTTTCAATGGCACGCCTGCCGTTCTCACCGCGCTGCGTGGCGGCAACCTGGACGCTGCGATCGATATCCTAGGGCCGCTGATGTCGCAAATCAACGCCAGAGCGCTGCGCCCGCTGGCTGTGCTGGGTGACAAGCCCGCGCCACAACTGCCCGGCGTGCCTTCCGTGCGCGAGAGTGGTGGCACGCTCGCCAGTTTTAACGTCTCGTCATGGAACGGTTTGGCGGTGCCGGCTCGCACACCGAAGGACGTGGTGGCACGCCTGAACCGCGAGGTGCAAGCGGCACTCAGCCTGCCTGAGGTTAAAAAGAAGCTGCTGGAGTTGAACCTGACGGCCCATGGCAGCACGCAGCAGCAGTTGGCCGATTTACTGAGTTTTGAGGTGAAGCGCTGGGGAGATGTGATTCAAAAGGTGGGGATCGCTAAGCAGTGATACGCATTAAATATTTTTAAAAAAACAGCAAAATAGGGTTAACCTTTTTGCACAGTACGGGAGTTAATTTTCAATAACCTTGCGAAGGCGCGATCTATAGCCCGCCTGAACCGGCATTTGACTGAAAATCGATACCCATGTCCGAACTTGATCCGACCTTCTTCGATAAGGAGGCCCTCTACAAAGCCATCGTAGAGGCGCAAACCGAGCTGATCTCCATCGCTAACGCCGATGGCATTCTCAGTTTTGTCAACAGAGCCTATGCCGCGCACTTTGGTTTCAAGCCTGAAGAGATGGTGGGTACCAATTTGTTTGACTACGTAGCTGAAGAAGCGCGTGACGAGGTTCGTGCCTATTTGCGGGCCGTGTGTGAGCGCGGTGGCGTCAGCAACAATGAAAACCAAATGCGTGCTGCCGATGGCTCAGCGCGCTGGGTCGCGTGGACTAACCGCGTGATCACCGACCCGAAAGGCCATGTCACATACCTCCAGTCCATAGGCCGCGACATGACCGCCCACCGGCAAGCGGAGCAGGCTCTGCTGGCCAGCGAGGCTTTTTTAGACCGTACCGGGCGGGTGGCAGGTGTTGGAGGGTGGGAGCTGGATTTGACGAGCAGTGCGGTGACATGGTCAGACCAAACTTGTCGGTTGCATGAAGTGGAACCCGGCTTCAGTCCCACGGTGGAGCAAGCCATTGCCTTTTATGCCCCCGAAGCCCGTCCTGTGATTCAAGCGGCTGTGGCGCAGGCTTTGGCAACGGGACAGGAGTGGGATTTGGAATTGCCCCTGGTCACCCACAAGGGCCGGGCGATCTGGGTACGTGCCGTGGGCGCGGTCCAGATCGAGCAGGGGCGGGTGGTCAGGTTGCTTGGGGCCTTTCAGGACATTACCGAGCGCAAAGCCACAGAGCAGGCGTTGTCAGCACAGTACGAATTGATCCGCGTCACCTTGCAGTCGATTGCTGATGGTGTGATCGCGACCGACGCCTATGGCATGGTGCAGTGGTTCAACCCAGTGGCCGAGCGTATGACAGGCTGGGCCAGCGAACAGGCGAGGGGCAAGCCACTGGAGCAGGTGTTTCACCTTTTGACATCGGGCAGTGGCAATAAGGCCGACAAGCTGGTGGCCGACTGCATTGCGCGTGGCCGTGTTACCGCGCTTGGTGACGACACGGTGCTGGTGGGGCGCGATGGCACTGAATACGGCATTGAGGAGTCTGTGGCCCCCATCCTGGATGCGCAGGGCCATGTTCTGGGTGTGGTGCTGGTATTCCGTGATGTGTCCGAGCAGCGGCGCTTGAGTCTGGAGATGACACGCCGGGCCAAGCACGATGGGTTGACAGGTCTGATTAACCGCGCTGAGTTTGAGTCGCGCATTGGCCGGTTGCTGACCCAAGCGCAACAAACGCGTACGGTGCATGCACTGCTTGTTATCGATTTGGATCGGTTCAAACAAGTTAATGACGCGTGTGGTCACGCTGCGGGTGATGTGCTGTTGCAGCAGGTAGCCAAGATGCTGCAAGACGCGGTACGTGCCCGCGATACGGTGGCGCGCTTGGGTGGGGATGAGTTTGCGATTTTGCTGGAGCACTGCGTGGGCGACCGTGCCCAGCAGGTGGGGCAGCAGATTTGTGATCGCATGGAAAAGTTTCGCTTCGTGCACCACGGCCAAAGTTTTCGCCTGGGTACCAGTATTGGCTTGGTACAGATTGATGAGCATTGGTCAGACACTGCCGCCATCGTTCATGCAGCAGACACCAGCTGCTACGCTGCCAAAGCCGGTGGTCGCAACCGTGTGCATGCCTGGGCGAGCAGCAGTCAGGCACTGAAAAAGCGCCAGAGTGAAGGCCAATGGGGGGCTCGTCTTGAAGCCGCTTTACAGCACGGTTCATTCGTGCTGTATGCCCAGCGGGTGAACTTTGCTCAGGCCGCAAACGGTGCGAAAGGTGATGCAGCCCCTGAGACGTTCACGTGTGAAGTGCTTTTGCGCATGGTAGATGCAGATGGAAGTCTGATTTTGCCCGGTGCTTTTTTGCCCGCTGCCGAGCGCCTTCATTTGGCTGCAAGACTGGATTTATGGGTGGTGAACCAGGTGTTGGCGTGGCTGCGCTTGAACGCCGCAGCACTGCCCGTTGTCACTCGCGTGTCCGTGAACCTGACTGCGCAAGCGGTAAGCGACCGCGCATTCTTGCGGGAGCTGCAAGCCTTGCTTCAGCCGCTAGGGACAGAGGCCCGCAGGCTGTGCCTTGAAATTCCTGAGACTGTGGTCGTGAGCCATTTGGCCGAAGCCACCGTGCTGATCTCCGAGATGCGCGCACTGGGCGTGCACATCGCACTGGACGATTTTGGTGGGGCTTCAACGTCACTCAGCCATCTGAAAAACCTGCACGTGGACTGCCTCAAGATTGACGGTCATTATTTGAATGATCTGAGCCATGATGCGCTAGACCAAGTCGCTGTACGGAGTTTCTGTGAGGTGGCGCGTGTGCTGGGGGCTAAGACCGTTGCCAAGTCTGTTGAAAGCAAGGTCGCGCTTGCTACGGCATACGCTATGGGCATTGATGGCGTGCAAGGCTTTGGTGTTCATCACCTTGAGCCTTTGTCTGCTGCATTCGGTTAGCCTATCGTCCAAGTTGCTGCTTTCAAGTCAGGTATTGGTCAGATTTTATAGAATGCAACTACAGTGAACTGTGCATTCACTGTGTCCATGGAACGTTTGTGCATGTTAAAGAAAATGCTGATGGCTTCAATTGCCGTTAATTTGGTCTTCTTAGGGGTTTTTGCTGCCAGTTTCGGTCGCCACGCCGCAGACATACCAGAGCCATCAACCAAGGCGCTTGCAAGGATTTTGCAGCCCATGCAGGTTGATCCCACGTGGATTAAATCGGGTACGCCCAAGTTCATGGTGGCCGAGTCAGCGGTGATCAACCCGCCTGTGGGCAGTTTGACCACAGGCCTTTGGTCTTGTGATGGCCCCGCCACCTTCGACTGGAGTTACGGCGTAGATGAAACCGTGCACATTCTGGAGGGCATGGCCCAGATCGAGTATTTGGGCGAAACGCTCGTACTGAAGGTGGGAGACACTGCCTTTTTTCAAGCCGGAACCAAAGCGACTTGGACCGTGCCTCAGCGGGTGTCCAAGTCGTTTGTATTGCATGACCCCGGTTTGTTGTCACGCTTGTACCGTCGGGTCGTTGATAACCTGGACAACTGATGACAGCACACGCTCCGATGGAGGGTCAGTCAGGTTTGATATTCGCGGCCTTGATCACGCGGCCCCAGCGCAGCGTCTCCGCTTTCACAAAGTTGGCAAAACTTTCCTGACTGCCGGTGTTGACGACGGCACCCAGCTCGGCAATGCGGCTGCGCACCGCCGGTTCAGCCAATAATTTTTGGGTTTCCAGGTTCAGCCGGTTGGTTGTGTCTGCCGGTGTACTGGCTGGCGCGACCAGACCCCACCACACGGACATTTCAAGTCCAGGTACGCCCACTTCCGCCAGGGTCGGCACGTCGGGCAGCAAGGGTAGACGCTTGGCGCTGGTCACCGCCAAGGCGCGAAGCTTGCTTGATTTGATGTGTGGCATCACCTCAACGGGATTCAGGGGCATGAACGAAATACGTTCGCCCAGCAGGTCGGTCAACGCTGGGGCGCCGCCCTTGTAGGGAATGTGCAGCGCAAAAATGCCGGTGGCCTGCTTCAGGGCTTCACCTGCCAAATGACCTGAACTGCCATTGCCCGCACTGGCGTAGGTCAGTGCGCCCGGCTGGGCTTTGGCCATGGCCAGCAATTCCTTCAAGGATTTGGCTGGCGATGTCGTGGGTACCACAATGACCAGCGGGGCATCGGCGATTTTGACCACCGGCACCAAATCCCGCTGTGGGTTGAAGGGAAGGGTTGCGAACAGATTGGCGTTGGTGGCCAGTGCGTTGGCCGACATCAGCAGCGTATGGCCATCGGGCGTGGCTTTTGCCACCGCGTCCATGCCCAGGTTCGCACTGGCACCGGGGCGGTTGTCCACCAACACCGGTTGGCCTAAACGCTCAGCAAGGTGCTGACCGACCAAGCGCGCCACGGTATCCACTGCGCCGCCCGCGGCATAGGGGACGATGAGGCGGACAGGCTTGGTGGGGTAGGCTTGTGGCGTCTGTGCCCAGATTTGCGGTGTATTGGGCAGGACGCCAGCGGCGATCAGAGCGGAAAGAAAGTGGCGTTTTTGCATGGTGCTGTACGGCGTCTGGAAGGCGTGGCTATAAGTGGTTATGTCTTGCAACAAATCTGAGTGTGCCATTGATCAGGCGATCACGCGGTGGGGTCATGCACCGCCTGCGACACCACCTCGCGCGTCAGCCGCAGCGCTTCTTTGTGGGTCGCTGTCATCGGCCGACGAGACGACCAGACCAGCATCAGCTGGCTGGTGAGCTTGGGGGTGTGGATGTTGTGCGTCGTGAAGGGGTGCGGTTTGGTGTAGTTGCTCAAAGTGTAGGAGGGCAGGGTGGCGTAGCCCAAGCCTACTTTGACCAGCTCCAAAATGGCGTTCAAACCGTCCACTTCCAGCACGATATTCGGCTTGCAACCAATGCGCATCATTTCTGAATCGATCAGCAAGCGAAAAGCATTGGGACGGCTGGGCAGGATGAGCGGTAACGCAGAGAGCGATGCCAGCGCCATGCTGGATTTCAGTGTCACCCCAGGGTTATGCCACTTGCATTGCTCGCTGGCGATCAGCAGCAGCTCCTCTTCGTGCAGCGTGGACATCTCCAGATCGGGGGACATGGGCGGGTTGTAGAGTACCGCCAAGTCCAAGCGTCCAGCGCGTAAACCTTCGTACATAGAGACCGAAAAACCTTCTGTCAGCGTCAGTTGAGCTTGGGGTAACTGACGTTGAAAAGCATGCACCAACGGCACCGTGATGAGTTTCGACAAACTCGGCGGGAAACCCATCGACACATGGCCTGCCAGCCCCCCCCGTGAGGCTCCCAGCTCTTCGCGTGCCAGTGCCACTTGGTGCAAGAGGCCTCGGCCATGGGCAAGGAGCACCAAGCCTGCTTCAGTCGGAGTCACACCGCGCCCGTTGCGCAGCAAAAAGGTTTGCCGGTGCTCTACTTCCAGTTGGCGCACATGGCGACTTAGCAGGGGCTGCGCTATGCCCAATGCCACTGCTGCACGCGTGAAGCTGCCCAGTTCGGCCACCCGCACAAACGATTCGATTTGTTTTAAATCCATGGGGATACGTACCTTGTTGAGGGTTGCAGCGTGTGCCGCCAATCACGCATAACCCTTGTTAAATTATCTAATATTGTTATATCAGCTAGAGCCATCTTGGGATTCCTATTTTGCGCATGCTTCCTACAATTTAGCCATGAACAACACGCCCGCTCAACCTTTATCCACTGCCCCGCTCAAGGGCGTTTCGTCCATGGCCACGCGCCAGATACTGGCTGAGTTATGCGGTGAATACCAGCGCCAAACTGGCGTAGCCGTAGCGATGGAATCGGTGGGCGGCGTGGACGCCGCCAAGCGGGTTGCCGCTGGTGAGTCGTTTGATCTGGTGGTGCTGGCCTCGGATGCCATTGACCGCTTGATCGCTGCGGGCCACATTCGTGCAGGCAGCCGCTGTGACTTGGTGCACTCAGGCGTGGCGGTTGCGGTGCGCACTGGCCAGTCTTTGCCGGACATTTCAACCGAAGACGCGCTTAAGCAGACTGTGCTCGCGGCTCCGCGCATCAGTTATTCCACGGGCCCCAGTGGCGTTGCCTTGGCCCAGTTGTTTGAGCGCTGGGGCATTGCTGACGAGATCCGCAGTCGCATGGTGCAAGCGCCGCCTGGCGTGCCCGTGGGCAGCTTGGTCGCCGCTGGGCAGGTTGATCTGGGCTTTCAGCAGTTGAGCGAGCTGTTGAATGTGCCCGGCATCGCCATCGCAGGCCCATTGCCTGATGCGGTGCAAATCACCACGGTTTTTTCAGCAGGGTTACCTAGCGCCTCCGCCAGCGATTCGCCACAGGCCGAGCAAGTGCGGGGTCTGCTGAGTTTCATGACTTCTGCGTCAGCCACAGCCGCCATTGAGCGCCAAGGCATGGCTGCTGCTTGACATGCGCTTTTGATTTCACAATTTGATACCGTATACATTCATTTTTCACAGGAGACACTGAGCATGACGAAACCCCTCATCATCGACTGCCACGGCCACTACACCACGGCCCCCAAATCGCTGGAAAACTGGCGAAATCAGCAAATCGCGGGCATCAAAGACCCAGCGATGATGCCCAAAGTAGCTGACCTCAAAATCAGCGATGACGAGCTGATCGAAACCATCGAGTCCAACCAGCTCCGCCTGATGCGCGAGCGTGGTAGCGACCTGACCATCTTTTCGCCCCGTGCCAGCTTCATGGCCCACCACATTGGTGATTTTCAGGTGTCCAGCACCTGGGCGGCGATTTGCAATGAGCTGTGCTACCGCGTGGCGCAGTTGTTCCCCGACAACTTCATCCCTGCCGCCATGCTGCCCCAGTCGCCCGGTGTTGACCCTGCGACCTGTATCCCTGAGCTGGAAAAGTGTGTTAAGGAATACGGCAACGTCGGCATCAACCTGAACCCAGACCCGTCCGGCGGCCACTGGACTTCACCACCGCTGTCCGATAAGTCGTGGTTCCCGATTTACGAGAAGATGGTGGAATACGATATCCCCGCGATGATCCACGTCAGCACCAGCTGCAACGCCTGCTTCCACACCACCGGTGCGCACTACCTGAACGCCGACACCACGGCCTTCATGCAGTGCCTGACCAGCGATCTGTTCAAAGAATTTCCCACGTTGCGCTTTTTGATTCCCCATGGCGGCGGCGCAGTGCCTTACCACTGGGGCCGTTTCCGGGGCTTGGCGCAAGAGCTGAAAAAGCCGCTGCTGGAAGAGCACCTGCTGAACAATATTTTCTTTGACACCTGCGTCTACCACCAGCCCGGTATCGACCTGCTCAACACCGTGATTCCGGTGAAAAACGTGCTGTTCGCTTCCGAGATGATCGGTGCCGTGCGGGGTATTGACCCGCAAACCGGCAACTACTACGACGACACCAAACGCTATATCGAAGCGTCCAAAATTTTGAGCGATGACGACCGCTTCCAGATTTACGAAGGCAATGCCCGCCGCGTTTTCCCGCGCCTGGATGCCGCCCTCAAAGCCAAAAACCAGTAAGCAATAAGGAGTGACCCGCGATGGATTTACCTATGAACAACCTCGGCATCGTTAAACGCAATATCGTGCGTGCGGACATTGCCGCTGTAGAGCGGCTCTCGAAACTCGGCGTCGCCACCATCCATGAGGCCATGGGCCGCGTCGGTTTGATGAAGCCCTACATGCGCCCGATCTACAAAGGCGCCAAAATCTGTGGCACCGCTGTCACCATCCTGCTGCAACCTGGCGACAACTGGATGATGCACGTTGCCGCTGAGCAATTGCAGCCAGGGGACGTGGCCGTGGCAGCCTGTACCACCGACAACGAAGACGGCTTCTTCGGCGACCTGCTGGCCACCAGCTTTCAGGCACGTGGTGCCAAGGGCCTCATCATTGATGGCGGTGTGCGCGATGTGGCCGATCTGGAGCAAATGGGTTTTCCCGTGTTCAGCAAAGCTATTCATTCCAAAGGCACCATCAAGGCCACGCTCGGTTCGGTCAATATCCAAATTGTCTGTGCTGGTGCTGTCGTTAATCCCGGTGACGTGGTGATTGCCGATGTGGATGGCGTGGTCGTCGTGCCTGCTGCCATCGCCGCCCAAGTGGCCGATGCTGCCGAAAAACGGGAAAGCTTTGAAGGCGAAAAGCGCGCCAAATTGGCCGCGGGTGTGCTGGGGCTGGATATGTACAAAATGCGCGAACCGCTTGAAAAAGCCGGTTTGCGTTACATCGATTGATGGTCAAACTTTAAAACCTAAACCTCAACCAAATAGAGACAAATTCGATGACAACTATCGCTAAAAGACCCCTGCTTGCCTTGGCCGTTGCGGCTCTTGGTTTGAGCGCCTTCGCTCAAGTCACCTACGCCCAAGAATGGCCCACCAAGCCCGTGCGCATCATCACACCGTTCCCTGTGGGCGGTGGGCCAGACGGCGTGGCGCGTTTGGTGGCTGACAAGCTGTCCCGCATGTGGGGCAAATCGGTGATTGTGGAAAACAAGCCCGGTGGCAATGGCTTCATCGCCATTGATGCCTTCAAACGCGGTGCTACCGATGGCCATGATCTGATCCAGCTTGACAGCGTGCACCTTTCCGCCTACCCGCACCTGTTCAAAAAGCTGCCTTACGACCCCAAGGGAGACTTTGAGCCGCTGTTGCCACTGTTCAAAACCTACTTTTTCTTTGCCGTTCCCACCGACAGCAAATACAAAACAGTGGGTGACATCATCACCGACGCCAAGGCCAACCCCGGCAAGCTGAACTACGGCTCGTGGTCAATTGGCAACCCGGTGCATCTGGGCTCGGCGCTGTTTGAATCGGTCACAGGCACCGAGATGCAGCATGTGGTCTACAAGGAAACCACCATGCTCTACACCGGTGTGGCGAACGGCGAACTCGCGTTTGCCTTGGGCACCAACGCTACTGCTGGCGCCATGCAGCGGGCAGGCAAGATTCGCTATGTGGGCGTGGCCTCCCCCAAGCGTGTGGTGGGCTTCCCCAATGTGCCCACCGTGGGCGAATCCGGGGGGCCTGCGGGCTTTGAAGTCAGTGGCTGGACGGCGATTGCGGCTCCCAAGGGCTTGCCCAAAGCGGTAACGGACAAGATCCAGCGCGACATCGAAAAGGCCTTGGCTGAACCGGATGTGAAAGAGAAGTTCGCCTCCTTCGCGTACGAGCCTTTCCCGCAGACCCGCGATCAGTTCAATGCCTACATCCAAACCGAGTCTGCTCGCTTTGCCGATGTGGTGAAGAAGGCCAAGGCCTCGTTGGATTGATAGCTTCAGTTATTTTATTTTTAATAAACTCCTAAATTCATAGCTTCTAATGCACGCTGGATAAGCACAATGAGCACATCTTTTACAAAAACACCCGGTTGGTTCGACTGGTACACCGGCCCTGCCAAGCCCCGCTTCACCGTACCCGCAGGCGCGGTGGACGCGCACTGCCACGTCTTTGGCCCAGGGGCAGAGTTCCCCTTTGCCCCTGAGCGCAAATACACGCCCTGCGATGCGTCCAAAGCCCAGTTGTTTGCCCTGCGCGATCACCTCGGTTTTGACAAAAACGTGATCGTGCAGGCCACTTGCCACGGTGCGGACAACAGCGCGCTGGTCGATGCCCTCAAAGCCTCGAACGGCAAAGCCAAGGGCGTCGCCACCGTCAAGCGCAGCATCAGCGATGCCGAGTTGCAGGATTTACACGACGCTGGTGTGCGTGGCGTGCGCTTCAACTTCGTCAAGCGCCTGGTGGATTTCACCCCTAAAGACGAGCTGCTGGAAATCGCCAACCGCATCAAGCCTCTGGGCTGGCATGTGGTGATTTATTTTGAAGCTGTAGATTTGCCTGAGCTGTGGGATTTCTTCACGGCACTGCCCACGACCGTGGTGGTGGACCACATGGGTCGCCCCGATGTGAGCAAGCCTGTGGATGGCCCTGAGTTCGCGTTGTTCGAGAAATTCATGCGCGAACACACCAACGTCTGGAGCAAAGTCAGCTGCCCTGAGCGCTTATCCGTCACCGGCCCCAAAGCCCTGGACGGTGAGCAGAACGCCTACCAGGACGTGATTCCCTTCGCCAAACGCATCGTCGAGCAGTTTCCTGACCGCGTGCTGTGGGGCACCGACTGGCCACACCCGAATTTGAAAGACCACATGCCCGATGACGGCCTGCTGGTGGATTTCATCCCCCACATCGCGCCCACGGCTGCGTTGCAGCAGAAATTGCTGGTCGATAACCCCACCCGTCTTTACTGGAGCTGATGATGGCGTTGTTCAAAAATTACCTGGACGTGCCCGGCACCACCATTTTTGATGCCGAGCAAAGCCGCATGGGCTACCACCTCAACCAGTTTTGCATGTCGTTGATGAAGGCTGAGAACCGCACACGCTTCAAAGCCGACCAACGCGCCTACCTCGATGAGTGGCCAATGACGGAAGACCAAAAACTGGCCGTGCTGGCGATGGACTTGAACCGCTGCATTGCGCTGGGCGGCAACATCTACTTCCTCGCCAAAATCGGCGCCACCCATGCTTTGAGCTTCCAGCAAATGGCGGGCAGCATGACGGGTCTGTCCGAAGAGGCCTACCGCACCATGATGATCGGGGGCGGGCGCAGCGCTGAAGGCAACCGCGTGGTGGGTGAAGACGGGGATGCGCAAGCCCACCACCAACCCCAATCGGACAGCAAATTTCTCAAGAAAGCGACGATCTAACATGGCCCGCATCACCGCCAGTGTCTACACCTCCCATGTGCCTGCGATTGGCGCAGCGCTGGATTTGGGCAAAGACCAAGAGCCCTATTGGCAGCCTTTGTTCAAGGGTTACGAGTATTCCAAGCAGTGGATGAAGGACAACAAGCCCGATGTCATCTTCCTGGTTTACAACGACCACGCCACCGCTTTCAGCTTGGACATGATTCCCACTTTCGCCATCGGCACCGCTGCGTCGTACCAGCCTGCTGACGAAGGCTGGGGGCCAAGGCCCGTACCCACGGTCATTGGGCATCCTGCGCTGGCCTCGCACATCGCGCAATCGGTGATTCAGGATGATTTTGACCTCACCATCGTCAACAAAATGGACGTTGACCATGGCCTGACGGTACCGTTGTCGTTGATGTGCGGTCAACCGCCTGCGTCTGATTTCAACTGGCCTTGCCCGGTGATCCCGTTCGCGGTGAACGTGGTGCAGTACCCCGTACCCAGCGGCCAGCGCTGCTTTAACTTGGGCAAAGCCATTCGCAAAGCCGTGGAGTCGTTTGACGAAGATTTGAACGTCCACATCTGGGGCACTGGCGGTATGAGCCATCAGCTGCAAGGCCCGCGTGCCGGGCTTATCAATCTGGATTGGGACCAGCAATTCATCGAACGCATGGTCAATGACCCTGCCGATTTGGCCCAAATGCCGCACATTGACTATGTGCGTGAAGCGGGCAGCGAAGGCATCGAACTCGTCATGTGGCTGATTGCCCGTGGCGCGATGGCGGATGTGAACGGTGGTGCCAAGCCGATTGAAAAACACCGCTTTCACCATGTGCCTGCGAGCAACACCTCGGTAGGCCACCTTATCCTGAAGAACACATGAGCATGACCACAAAAACTATCAAAGTCGCCCTGGCTGGCGCAGGTGCCTTTGGCATCAAGCATTTAGACGGCATCCAAAACATTGACGGCGTTGAAGTCATCTCCCTCATCAGCCGTGATTTGGAGAAAACCCAGGAAGTGGCGACGAAATACGGCATTGGCCACGTCACCACCGACTTGGCGGAAAGCTTGGCGTTGAAAGAGCTGGACGCCGTCATTCTTTGCACCCCCACCCAGATGCACGCCGAGCAAACCCTGGCTTGCCTGAAAGCTGGCAAGCATGTGCAGGTGGAAATTCCCTTGGCTGACAGCCTCAAAGGAGCTGCTGAGGTGTTGGCCGAGCAAAAGTCCAGCGGCTTGGTGGCGATGTGCGGTCATACCCGCCGCTTTAACCCCAGCCACCAGTATGTGCACAACCAGGTCAAAGCGGGTGCGTTCAACGTGCTGCAAATGGACGTGCAAACCTACTTCTTCCGCCGCACCAACACCAACGCGCTGGGCCAAGCCCGCAGCTGGACCGACCACTTGCTGTGGCACCACGCAGCGCACACGGTAGACCTGTTCGCCTACCAGTGCGGCAGCCCTATCGTGCAAGCCAACGCGGTGCAAGGGCCGATTCACCCGGTGTTGGGTATTGCTATGGACATGAGCATCCAGCTCAAGTGCGCCAACGGTGCGATCTGCACGCTGAGTCTCAGCTTCAACAATGACGGCCCTCTGGGTACCTATTTCCGTTACATCGGTGACACCGCGACTTACCTCGCCCGCTATGACGATCTGTACACGGGCAAGGAAGAGAAAATCGACGTGAGCAATGTGGCTGTCAGTATGAACGGCATCGAGCTGCAAGACCGTGAGTTTTTCGCCGCCATCAAAGAAGGCCGGGAGCCTAATTCCAGCGTGGCGCAGGTGTACAACTGCTATCAGGTGCTACATAATTTGGAGCAACAGCTGAATGCTGGGTAAGCGCTAGGGCGGTATATTGAGGGTGAAGTACCCCTGTTACCGTTAATTACCCAGAACCATCGGGGGTCAGACCACAAGCCGCATGCCGGTAAAGTGCTCTGACCTTTTTCACATCTGTTTGTTTTTCTTTGGACGTCAAACCATGTCATCACACCGCCCCATTGGCCCCTTCCAAGTCAGCCCCATCGGTCTGGGCTGCATGAACCTCAGCCACGCCTATGGCGCACCACCCTCTGCCGAAGAGGCCGAGCGTTTGCTGCTGACGGCGCTGGATCTTGGCGTTACCCTGTTCGATACGGCTGCCCTTTACGGCTTTGGCGCAAACGAAACGCTGGTGGGTAAGGTGCTTAAACCGCACCGCCAGCGCATCACCTTGTGCAGCAAAGGCGGCATGGCAGGCGTACAGTTCCCCGATGGCCTCAAACGCGTGATTGATGGTCGCCCCGAGGCGATTCGCCGCAACTGCGAAGACAGCCTGCGCCGCCTGCAAACCGATGTGATTGACCTGTACTACCTGCACCGCTGGGACAAAACCGTGCCCATTGAAGACAGTGTGGGCGCGATGAGCGACTTGGTACAGAGGGGCATGGTGCGCAGCATCGGCCTATCGGAAGCCTCCGCCGCCACGCTGCGCCGTGCGCATGCTGTCCATACCATCAGTGCGGTGCAAACCGAATACTCGCTGTGGACGCGCAACCCCGAAATCGCCGTGCTGCAAGCCTGCCAGGACATCGGTGCTGCATTTGTCGCTTTCAGCCCGGTAGCCCGTGCATTTTTGACTGGCAAGCTGACCGACGTGGCAACCCTGGGGGCCAAAGACATTCGGGCCGGTATGCCTCGTTTTGCGCCGGACAACTACGCTGCCAACCTGAAACTGCTGCCCGGCTACCAGCGGATGGCTGATGAGGTGGGCTGCACGCCGGCACAGCTCGCTTTGGCCTGGTTGCTGCACAAGGCACCGCACATCATCCCCATCCCGGGAACCACCCGTCTTGAGCACTTGGAAGACAACATGGCTGCTTCGCGCATTCCGCTCAGTGCCGATGTGATCGCCCGCATGGAGGTCCACATCAACCAGAATACGGTGGTGGGTGAGCGCTACAACCCGCAGGGTACAGGTGAGGTGGATACCGAGGTGTTTGCTGTACCCAGGTAGTGCCATCGTGGCACGCTAGCGTTCGTCGGGCACTTCTGCAAACAACTGTGCTGCACTCAGCGTTAGCGCAACGCTGGTCAGCTCTACCGTTTCTCCCTTGGCAAACGGGTGAAGTACCCACAGCCCATCTGCACCTAAACGATAGCAGTCAGTGCAGCGTGTGTCCAAATCCACCACGATGTACTCTTGCAAACTGGGTAACTCCCGGTAGTGGCTGAACTTCATGCCTCGGTCGTAAGCGGCTGTGCTGGGGGAGAGGATTTCTGCGATGAACTTGGGTTCTGTTTTGACGAGACGGCTCGCTGAGTCTTTGGTGCTGCATGTGACCAGCACGTCCGGGTAAAAGTAGCTGTTGATGCTTTCCACCTGTACCCGCATGTCGCTCATGTAGGTGCGACACGGGCTGCCAGTGAGGTGCTGACGCAAAGCTATGTAGAGATTCCCGCTAACCGTGACATGCGTGTCTTCCGCGCCCGCCATGGCGAAAACTTCGCCATCCAGGTATTCGTGGCGTTCTGCTTGTTTGGCCTCCCACAACAGGTAGTCGGCAGCGGTAAACAGGGGTTGTTTTGCAGCATAGCCCATGGTGTATCGGGTTAAGTCCGTGAAGTTGTTGGCGCATTTCGCGCAGGCATCATCTGCATTATGCGATTTCCAAGTCTGCCGAGGTGTGAAGGCTTCCCCAAGCCCGTCAGCTTCTGGCGACTTCACCGATTATCATTAAGAGAGGTTTCAACGTTGTAACAAACTTGCGCAATAAACACGTTTTCCTCCTGCTTTTTCGCGACGCCCCCTTTTTCAGTTACCCCTCGCATGAACTATTTATCGACCCGTGGCGACACTTCGCCCAAAAAATTCTGTGACATCCTGCTCGAAGGCTTGGCCCCTGACGGTGGTCTTTACCTGCCCGCGCACTACCCCCAGATCGATGCGGCACAGCGGGCTGCATTGCGCAGCACCTTCAACAATGAGGGCTACGCCGCGCTGGCGTTCGAGATTTTGTCGCTCTATATCGACGACATTCCTGCCGCTGATCTGAAGGCCATTTGCCTCAAGACCTACACCGCTGATGTGTTTGGTACGGCCGCCATCGTGCCCCTCACGCCTTTAGAGGAGGGCATCTACCTGGAAGCCCTCTCCAATGGCCCCACGCTGGCCTTCAAGGACATGGCCATGCAGTTGCTCGGCAATTTGTTCGAGTACGAACTGGCCCGCCGTGGTGAATCGCTCAACATTTTGGGCGCTACCTCGGGCGACACCGGGAGCGCTGCCGAATACGCGATGCGTGGCAAAAAAGGCGTGCGCGTGTTCATGACCTCGCCTGAAGGCCGCATGAGCCCTTTTCAGCAGGCCCAAATGTTCAGCCTGCAAGACGAGAACATCCACAACCTGGCCGTGACCGGTGTGTTCGATGACTGCCAGGACATCGTCAAAGCGGTGTCCAACGATTTAGCGTTCAAGCGCAACTACCGCATTGGCACCGTCAATTCGATCAACTGGGCGCGTTTGCTGGCCCAAGTTGTGTACTACTTTGCCGGCTATTTCCAGGCCACGCAGACGGACGACCAGAAGGTCAATTTTGCTGTGCCCTCTGGCAATTTTGGCAACGTTTGCGCAGGCCATGTCGCCCGCATGATGGGCCTGCCCATCGACCGCCTGATCGTTGCCACCAACGAAAACGACGTGCTTGACGAGTTCTTCCGCACTGGCGTCTACCGTGTGCGCGGCAGTGCCGACACGTTTGAGACCTCCAGCCCGTCGATGGACATCTCCAAAGCCAGCAATTTCGAGCGCTTTGTGTTTGACCTGCTGGGGCGCGATGGCGCGGCAACGCGTGCGCTTTTCGGTGCGCAACTCTCTGGCACTGGCCGCTTTGACTTGAGTGCCGATGCCCGTTTTGCCACTGCTGCAACTCGCTATGGTTTTGAGAGTGGCAAGAGCACACACAGAAACCGCTTGGACACGATTCGTGCTACTTTTGAGCAGCACGGCGTCGTTATCGACACCCACACCGCCGATGGCCTCAAAGTGGCCCGTGAGTGCCTTGCTGCACGCCCCTTGGCCGCAGGCACGGTCGCCACCTTGGTGCTGGAAACCGCCTTGCCCATCAAGTTTGCCCAAACCATTGTCCAAGCGCTGGGCCGCGAGCCTGATCGCCCCGCCAAGTTCATCGGCATCGAAGCCCTGCCCAAGCGCGTGATGGTCTTGCCTGCGGACGTGGCGGTGGTGAAAGCCTATATCGAGGCGCATTGTCCAGAGCCGTTTCCCGCATGAACGTAGTCGGATTTTCGGGGTTCTCGGGTTCGGGAAAAACCACCTTGGTTGAGCGCCTGATCCCGGCCCTCAAACGCCGTGGTCAGCGTGTCTCGGTGGTCAAGCATGCGCACCACCGCTTTGACATCGACCACCCAGGCAAAGACACCTACCGTCATCGCGAAGCCGGTGCTTTTGAAGTGGTGGCCGCGTCGGACAAGCGCCTGATGCTGGTGCGTGAGTTTGAGCACCCTGCCGAGTTGACGGTGCACCACCTCATTGCCGAGCTGTACCACGGTGTGGACTGGGTGCTGGTGGAGGGCTTCAAGCACAGTGATCTGCAAAAAATCGAGGTCTGGCGGGCCTCAACGGGTGCCGTCGCACGCTATGTGGACGATGATTTTGTGGTCGCCATCGCCACCGATTCCCCTGAGCATTTGCCCGAATCCACCCAGCGCCCCGTGATGGATTTGAACGATTCTGAGGCCATCGCCACATGGCTGATCGACAACCAGGCCCGCTTTGACTACCGGGCAGAAATATACACATGACCTCCGTCCCTGGCCTTTCTGCTGGCAAGCAGCCCCTTAAACCCCTGGCCAACGCGCTGGCTGAACTGCTGGCCACCGTCACGCCGCTGGCCGCCGTTGAGCAGGTCTCCACCTTCGACGCTGATGGCCGTGTGCTGCGGCGCGATGTGGTGTCCGCCTTGCAGGTGCCGCCCCAGGACAACAGCGCCATGGACGGTTATGCCGTGTGTTGTGCCGATCTGGCAGGTCTGCAAACGGTGTTAACGGTTTCCCAGCGTATCCCCGCAGGCACCGTGGGCGTTGCCTTGCAACCCGGTACCGTTGCCCGCATTTTCACTGGTGCCACGGTGCCGCCCGGTGCAGACGCGGTGGTGCCGCAAGAAGAATGTGAGGTATTGACGTCCCCTGAAGGTGGCGTGCGTATCAACGCTTCCCCCAAGCTCGGTCAGTGGATTCGCCGCGCTGGTGAAGACGTGCGCTCAGGCCAAGTCGTGCTATTAAACGGAGAGCGTCTCACGCCCGCTGAGCTTGGTCTGGCCGCCAGTATTGGCATGGACAGCCTGTCTGTCAGTGCACGTCTCCGCGTGGCGCTGTTCTCCACTGGCGATGAGCTGGTCATGCCCGGCGAAGTGGTCCCCGAGCAGATGCGCCCCGGTGCGATTTACAACTCCAACCGTTTCTTTCTGCGCGCCTTATTACAGCGCCTGGGCTGCGTGGTGACAGACTACGGCATCGTGCCTGACCAGCGCGATGCCACAGTGCAAGCGCTGGCAGACGCAGCGGCCAAGCACGATCTGGTGTTGACCAGCGGCGGTGTTTCTGTGGGTGAAGAAGACCACATCAAGCCCGCTGTGCAAGCCCTGGGGACGCTGGACTTGTGGCAAATCGCCATCAAACCCGGTAAACCCTTTGCCCACGGCAAAATAGGTACTGCGCACTTCGTTGGCTTGCCGGGCAACCCGGTGTCCAGCTTCGTCACCTTTTTGCTGCTGGTACGCCCGCTCTTGCTCAGGCTGCAAGGCGTGACCACAGTTGCTCCTGAATCCATAGCTGCTGTAGCTGATTTTGATTGGCCTAAAGCCGATAAACGCCGTGAATTTTTGCGTGTCAAACGCAATGCCCAAGGCGGTCTGGACTTGTTCCCCAACCAAAGCTCTGGCGTGCTGACCTCCGCCGTGTGGGGTGACGGCTTGGTGGACAACCCACCAGGGCACGTTATCCGCTCTGGCGACACCGTGCAGTTCTTGCCTTTTTCAGCCCTGATTTCCTGACCACCCTGAAGACGACGATGACCATCACCTTGCGCTATTTCGCCTCCATCCGCGAAGCTGTAGGCCAGTCCACCGAGCAGCTCGACACCACCGCCCCCACGCTGGCCGCCTTGCGCGACGAACTCATCGCCCGTGGTGGCGTCTGGGCCACAGGCCTCGCCCGAGGCCGCGCCGTGCGCGTAGCGCTCAACCAAACCATGAGTGACGAAGCCACCCCCTTGCCCGCGCAAGCCGAGGTGGCGTTTTTCCCGCCTGTCACGGGGGGGTAAGCTCACTGCAGCAGAGTTGCTAATTTCCGCACCAAGCCCGCACTCGCCACCGTCATAGGTGCACGCAATTCCGCTGTCATCCAGCCCTGTTGTGCCAGCATGGCCTTGATGGGGGCGGGGTTGGGTTCTTCAAAGGTGGTTTGAATCAACGGCAGCAGCGGTTGCCACAGGCGGCGAGCCTGTACCAGATCACCTTTTTCGATGTGCTGGAGTAGCGCAGCAAAAGCTGCTGTTTGAACATGTGCGCTGGCCGCTATCGCTCCCGCTCCGCCCAAAGCCATCGTGCTGAAGATTTGCGTATCCTCGCCCGACAGCACCTGCAACTGCCCGTCGGCAATCAGTGCTTGGGTTTTGGTGGCATCCCCGCTGCAGTCCTTGATGGCCACAATCTGGGGATGTTCTGCCAGCGTGCGCAGTGTCTGTAAAGCCAGCACCGAGCCTGTGCGGTAAGGAATGTCGTAAATCAGGATGGGTACGGCAGACGCATCGGCTATGGCGCTAAACCACTGCAACAGTCCCGTCTGCGATGGGCGGATGTAGCTGGGTGCGGGCACCAGCAGGCCCGCAATCGGCTGGGCAGATCGGGCGCTGAGTTGGCGTACCCGGGCCACGGTGTGCGGCAGGTGCTCCCCGGACACCCCCATCACCACGGGCAAACCGTCTGCGGCGGCGATCACTGTGTCCAGTACGGCAAGTTGTTCGGACGCGTCCAGTGCGGCGGCTTCGCCGGTTGAACCACAGACAACAAAGCCGGTAATACCCGTGCCTCGCAACTGCCGAACCAGGCGCGTTAATGCAGGGAAATCAACAGCACTGTCACGAAACGGCGTGACCAGGGGAATCCACAGTCCGGTAAAGGGCGAGGGAAGAGGCAAAGAAGAAAGAGCGCTTGGCATACATCGTTCCAAAAAAAAGGAAACATGACCGATGGAAAGCCATCGTCAGATGCAGCGGGGAAGGTGTGAAGAAGAGCTAACTCCGTCGGTTCCGTCGCTCATCTGAGGACGGAACCACAGCTCCGGTCAGATGAGCTGAAGTTTTTTGGATTTGCTGCCGTTGAATGCCGCACGTCCCTCTGCACGGTGAAGCGCAGGCTGACGGATGGCAAACGAGGTAGAAATCATCGTTGGCAGTGTAGCATCGCACCCCTATGAACACCCCCCGCGTCAGTATCCAGACCCAAGACTTCGATGCCACCAGTGAGCTTGCTGCGCTGCGTTTGAACGATGCCCGCGTCGGCGCGGTGTGCAGCTTCATTGGCACCGTGCGTGCTGGCCGTGCAGGGGAAACGGCACCGCCCGTGCTCAGCATGGAGTTGGAACATTACCCTGGCATGACCGAAAAAGCCATCGAAGCGATGATTGACGAGGCCATGGCACGCTTCAACATCTTTGCCGCCCGGGTCATCCACCGCGTGGGGTTGTTGCAGCCGCTGGATCAAATTGTGTTCGTCGCCGTCACCTCCGCGCACCGGGGTGAGAGTTACCAAGCCTGTGAGTTTTTGATGGATTACCTCAAAACCCAAGCTCCATTCTGGAAGAAAGAGCAGACCCCCGAAGGGGCGCAGTGGGTGGATGCGCGGGAGAGCGACGATGCGGCGCTGGCCCGCTGGGGTATTCAGGCCAGCAACGCTTGAGTGCTGTTTGCTATAAATACAGAAGCACGTAAAGCCTGTCCAGCTTGCTATTGCGGCTTGAATCCGCTGGCTTTGATGATCTGTTCCCAGGTTTGCGTGTAGGTGCGCACCCGGCCTGCGAACTGGCCTTGGGGCTCGTATTTCACGCTCAGGCCCATGGTCGTTAAACGCTCGTGCACATCGGGCATGGCTAGCACTTTGGCCAGCGCGGCGGCAAAGTTATCAAGCACAGGCTGGGGTGTGCCGACTGGGGCAAAAATGCCGTAGTAGGGCAGGTCTTCCAACCCGGTCAAGCCCAGTTCTGCAAAGGTGGGCACCTCGGGCAGCACGGCTTGGCGCTTGTCACCGATGACAGCCACGACGCGGATTTTCCCGACTTTCTGGTTTTCGATGAAATCAGGAACAGAGCCTACGCCTGCCGTGATCTGGTTGCCCAGCATGTCTGCCAGCATCGGTGCGCTGCCCCGGTAGGGTGCAGCTTGCAGGTCAAGCTTGTACTTGTCGCCAATCATCTTGACCAAAAACTCGGGGATAGAGCCGGGTGCGGGCACGCCAATCGTGTCTTTACCTGCCTTGTGACCGCTGACCCATGCGGTGTACTCTTTCAGCGATTTGGCCGGGGTGTTGCCCGATACGGCGAGGGCGTTGGCGAAGGTGGCAAAGCCTGCCACAGGCACAAAGTCGCGCCCTGCATCAAAGCCTGGGTTTTTGACCACAGCGGGCAGGATCGAGATGGTGTGGTCATGCGTCAGGAAAAACGTGTGGCCATCAGCCGGTGCGGCTTTCAGTGCCTGCGCCGCGATTTGCCCACCAGCACCCGCCCGGTTGTCAACGACGACGGGCGTACCCAGCAGGTCTTTGAGCTTTTCAGCCAGCGTGCGGGCAATCGCATCGGTGCCACCCCCCGCTGGAAAACCCACCAGCAGCTTGATGGGCGTACCACTTTGTGCATGGACAGGGCTGCTCAGCAGAGCCAAGGCTCCGGCAAAAGCAGCGGCAGCGCGTACAAGCGCATGGCGTCGGGAAGCAGTCATAGTGAACTCCTGGGTTTCAAAAATAAACGGCGTCAATGCAGGTGTCAGTGCAAGTATTTGGGGCGATGCTGCGTGGCGAAATCGTCATGATCAGCCCCAGAACTCGGCGAACCACCCAGGGAATCATCCAGCGCAGCAGGTGCTTGGTCATGATCCCATTGTGTGTTGTCTAGTGCTTTCTCTAACAAATGCATGAAGCCGGTTAACAACAGCGGCTCTAGCGACACCTGAAAGCCTCGCACGTGCTCTTTACGGGCCAAGAGCGACTCTTCAAACGCCATGTCCAGCCTGTCTTTGCTCTTGGCGGTCATGCGTACCGTGGTCACGAGCAGTGGCTCGGTACCCAGTGGCCAAGTTTTGACATTGCTTTTGAACGGCGTTTTGAAATCGGTGTTTTGCAGGCTGTGGAGCTTCTTGAACTCTTCCGTCCAGGCGGGTGGGCTGTCCTGGGGCGGTTGGTCCGGGCTGGTGCTTGTTTGGTTGGTGACATCCTCGGTGCCGCTGACCATCGTGGCCATGTCCTGCAATGTTGCCCGCAGTGCCGGTACCCAGCCCGTGCACAGCCGCCGTGTCAGCCACAGGCGTATTTCCTGGGCATCGCGGCTGTTGATGCGCACCAAAATGCGGTCTTGCTCGTGCAGGTAGTTGACCGAGACTTGGTGGATGTTCATTCGTTGATTTTAGTCAACAACCCAAGGCTCATTGGGGTCTATCTTGCGGCGTACCCTCAGTCACTTCCCTTGAAATAGGCTGCAATCGCCTCAGTTTGGGTACAAGGAAATACATCTACCTATGCGTACCGATAAATTCACCACCAAATTCCAAGAAGCCCTGTCTGACGCGCAATCGCTGGCGCTGGGCAGTGACCACGCTTACATTGCCCCAGCGCATTTGCTGGTGGCATTGCTCAAACAAGACGACGGCCCCAAAGCGCTGTTAGCCCGCGCAGGTGTTAACGTCAGCGGCTTGCTCAGTGCCGCCGAAGCTGCTGTCAAACGCCTGCCAGAGGTGCAAGGCCAGGAGCAGGTCAGCGTTGGCCCCGACCTGGTGTCGCTGCTGCAAGCCACCGAGAAGGAATCCATCAAGCGTGGCGATCAGTTCATCGCCAGCGAGTTGTTTCTATTGGCCCTGACTGACAACAAGGGCGACGCCGGGCGCATTGCCCGCGAAAACGGCCTGACCCGCAAACCGCTGGAATCCGCCATTGAGGCTGTGCGCGGTGGCCAAAACGTCAACAGCGCCGATGCCGAAGGCCAGCGCGAAGCCCTGAAAAAATACTGCCTTGACCTGACCGAGCGCGCTCGCATGGGCAAACTCGATCCGGTGATTGGCCGCGACGACGAAATCCGCCGCGCCATCCAGGTTTTGCAGCGCCGCACCAAAAACAACCCGGTGCTGATTGGCGAACCCGGCGTCGGTAAAACCGCCATCGTTGAAGGCTTGGCCCAGCGCATTGTGGCGGGCGAAGTGCCTGATTCCCTTAAGGGTAAGCGCGTGCTGTCGCTGGACATGGCGTCGCTCCTGGCCGGTGCCAAATTCCGGGGTGAGTTTGAAGAGCGCCTGAAAACGGTGCTGGCTGAACTCGCCAAAGACGAAGGCCAGACCATCGTCTTCATCGACGAGCTGCACACCATGGTCGGCGCGGGCAAGGCCGAAGGCGCGATGGACGCCGGCAATATGCTCAAACCCGCCTTGGCCCGTGGCGAGTTGCACTGCGTGGGCGCGACCACATTGGACGAGTACCGCAAGTACATCGAAAAAGACGCTGCCTTGGAGCGCCGTTTCCAGAAAATCCTGGTGGGTGAACCCACTGTTGAAGCGACCATCGCTATCTTGCGCGGCCTGAAAGAGCGCTATGAAATCCACCACGGCGTGGAAATCACCGACCCGGCCATCGTTGCCGCTGCTGAACTCAGCCAGCGCTACATCACCGACCGTTTCTTGCCCGACAAGGCGATTGACTTGATCGACGAGGCTGCGTCCAAGATCAAGATCGAAATCGACTCCAAGCCCGAGGTGATGGACAAGCTGGACCGCCGCCTGATCCAGCTCCAGATCGAGCGCGAAGCCGTGCGCAAGGAAAAAGACGAGGCCTCGCTCAAGCGCTTCGATTTGATCGAGGACGAAATTGTCAGTCTGCAAAAAGAGATTGCCGACATGGACGAAATCTGGAAAGCTGAAAAAGCCCAGGCCCACGGCTCGGCTGCCGTCAAGGAAGAGGTCGAAAAGCTCAAAGTGCAGATCGATGAGTTCACCCGCAAGGGCGATTTCAACAAGGTGGCTGAGCTGCAATACGGTCGCTTGCCCGAGTTGGAAAAACGCCTCAAGGAAGCCCAGGCCCATGAAGCCGGGCGTGCGCTGGGCGGCAAAGACGGCAAACCCAGCGCACCGCGCCTGCTGCGCACCCAGGTGGGCGTGGAGGAAATCGCCGAGGTCGTTTCCCGCGCCACCGGCATCCCGGTTAGCAAAATGCTGCAAGGCGAGCGTGACAAGCTGTTGCAGATGGAAGCCAAGCTGCACGACCGCGTGGTGGGGCAGGACGTGGCGATTGAAGCCGTGGCCAACGCCATTCGCCGCTCGCGCTCTGGGCTGTCTGACCCGAACCGCCCCACAGGCTCGTTTCTGTTTCTTGGCCCCACGGGTGTGGGTAAAACCGAGTTGTGCAAGGCCTTGGCAGGCTTTCTGTTTGACAGCGAAGACCACCTGATCCGCATCGACATGAGCGAGTTCATGGAAAAGCACAGCGTCGCCCGCATGATTGGCGCGCCCCCTGGCTACGTGGGCTACGAAGAAGGCGGCTATTTGACCGAGGCCGTGCGCCGCAAGCCCTACAGCGTGATCTTGCTCGATGAGGTGGAAAAAGCCCACCCTGATGTGTTCAACATCTTGCTTCAAGTGCTTGACGATGGTCGCTTGACGGACGGCCAGGGTCGCACCGTGGATTTCAAAAACACCGTGATCGTGATGACCAGCAACGTCGGTTCGCCCCTCATCCAGGCGATGGTGGGCCAGCCTGCTGAGGACGTGAAAGACGCCGTGTGGGAAGAGCTGAAAAGCACCTTCCGTCCCGAGTTTTTGAACCGCATTGATGAGACCGTGGTGTTCCATGCGCTGGATGCGAAAAACATCGAGTCCATTGCCAAAATCCAGCTGCACATTTTGCAAGCACGGTTGGCGAAGATGGAGCTGGCACTGGACGTCTCGGCAACGGCCGTTGCTGAACTGGCCAAAGTGGGGTTTGACCCGGTATTCGGTGCGCGGCCCTTGAAGCGGGCGATTCAACAGCGCATTGAAAATCCGCTGTCCAAACTGATGCTGGAGGGTAAATTCCCCCCTAAATCGGTGATTGCGGTGAATGTTGACCCGGTGCATGCGCCTGGGGTGTTCACGTTCGAGGCGGTGACCCCTTAACGCTTGCGTCTGATTGTCTCGACAATAGCGCCTATGGACTTCCTGTTTTCGCTGGTTTCAAACCTCATCCGTCTCGCCCTGCGCCTGCTGTTGCTGGCCATCGGCCTGGCTTTTGCTGCGGCGTTGCTGTGTGTGCTGTTCGCCTTCGCGGCCATTTGGGGCTTGCGTGCCCTGTGGGCCACATTGACGGGTCAGCCCGTCGTTCCTTGGGTGATGCGCGTTGACCCGCGTACTGGCTGGAGCCGGTTTGCGCAGCGGGGAAGGGCGAGGCCAGCAGGCGATACAGTCGATATGGGGGATAGCGAGGCCACTGCGCAGGAAGCGCCACGGCGATTTCCTGCGCACCATGCCGATGTGGTTGATGTGGATGTGAAAGAGCGTTCTTAGCAGGCACCCCCGCAATGCGTTGCGCATACGGGTTGGCCGCAAGAGGCTTCGCTGGGCTGATTAGCCGCGGCTGCCGTGAACACGGTCGCGGTGAACGCGTGCGGACTGGCTGTTTTCCGTGCGTTGAATTTGATGCTCTTCCGCTTTGCTGACATGGCCGTTGGCAGCGGCCCCGGCTTCTGTGCGGTCGGCATGTGCTTGCCCACCTTCGAGCCGACCTACCGTCCGGTTGGACAGCTGACCATCCTTCATACCGTTTTCGATGCGCTGCTCTTGGTTGGCATTGCGGGCTACGTTGGCCTGCATGCGCTGGCTGGAAACGCTGTTGGGGTTGCCCGTGACGCTGTTCGTTTTGTCCGCGTGGATATCAGCGCTGACCTTGTTCTGGGCAGCTGTCAGCCGGGTTTGTTCGGCAGCGCTGATGTTGCCGTTTTTAAGGTCGCGCTTTTCCATGCGGTCGATGCGGGCCTCTTGGCCTTCGAGCTTGCCCGCTTCTTTGACGCTCAGGCTGCCTGATTTCAAGCCTTGCTCAATGCGGTTTTGCTGGTTCACGTCGCGCTGAACATCTTGGGACACCGCTTGGGCAAAAGCACCGCCCGACAAGGCAACGGTGAGCAGTGCAGCGAGAAGTTTGGATGTGGACATGGAAGTCTCCTGGTTAAGGGTGACGGGGCTGCGAGGTATTCGTTTTTGCCACCGTGTGCTTACAACGCGACCCTGGCAGGCCTTGGCTACGGTTAACGGGTAAAGGTGATGTAAATACGCAAAGGAGATGCGCCACAATGCCGCTCTGTACGTACCCACAAAGGTGAACATGGACCGCGTTGATTGTGTCGTCATAGGGGCTGGTGTTGTCGGTTTGGCCGTCGCCCGTGCTCTGGCCTTGCAAGGCCGCGAGGTGATGGTTTTAGAAGCTGCTGACGCCATGGGCACCGGCACCAGTTCGCGCAACAGCGAAGTGATTCACGCCGGTATCTACTACGCCGCTGGTTCGCTCAAGGCTCAGCTCTGCGTGCAGGGCAAGGCGCTGCTCTACGCTTATTGCGCTGAGCGTGGCATTGGGCATCAGCGCTGCGGCAAGCTGCTGGTGGCGACGAGCGACGCGCAGGTTCTACGGCTGCAGGCCATCGTGCAAAAAGCGCTAGCCAATAGTGTGAACGATTTGACGTTGCTGAACGCAGCGCAGGCTCAGGCGCTGGAGCCGCAATTGGTCTGCAAAGCTGCGCTGCTGTCACCCAGCACCGGCATTGTGGACAGCCATGGGCTGATGCTGTCGCTGTTGGGTGATGTGGAAAATGCCGGTGGAATTTTGGCGTTGAATACACCGATTGTGCAAGCTCATTGTGCTAGAGATGCTATTGTTTTGGAAGCAAGAGACGGCACGCAGCTTCAGGCCCACACGGTGGTGAACGCAGCTGGCCTGACGGCCCCTGCACTGGCCAGCTGCTTCAGTGGGCTGGATGCGCAGCATGTGCCCACTGCCTATTACGCCAAAGGCAACTACTTCACGCTGGCAGGAAAATCACCATTTTCGCGTTTGATTTACCCTGTGCCCGAAGCGGCTGGCCTGGGTGTGCATCTGACGCTTGACCTGGGCGGCCAAGCCAAGTTTGGGCCGGATGTGGAGTGGGTGGACTCGCCTGACGATCTGGTGGTCAACCCGCAACGCGGCGACGCTTTTTACGCCGAGGTGCGCAAGTACTGGCCGGGGCTGAAAGATGGCGCACTGCAAGCGGGCTATGCGGGTGTTCGCCCCAAAATTCAAGCCCCGCATGAAGCCGCCAAGGACTTTGTTGTTCAAGGCCAGGCCGTGCATGGCGTGCCCGGCCTGGTCAACCTGTTTGGTATCGAGTCGCCCGGCTTGACCAGCAGTTTGGCGCTGGGTAACTGTGTGGCAGCGATGTTGGCACGTTGACCACCTTGTTTTCTTTTTTTGCTATTAATAAGATAGCGTATCTAGCCCATCCATTCTGTTCTACAGGTCGATAAGGCCTGAAAATATGTCTGCATCGCCTGTTATTTCCCCTGAAATTGGCTGGGCGGTTGCCCCATGGCGGCTTTGAACATCGCAGAGAACGCGCTGTCGCTGCCGTAGCCGCTGGCCGCTGCCACCGTTGACACCGGTTTGCCGCTGGCCAGCATGGGCAAGGCGTGCGCAAGGATGGCTTGCTGGCGCCATTGCTGGTAGCTCATCCCCAATTCATCACGGAACAGGCGGGCCACGGTGCGTTCGCTGGCACCAATGTCTGTGGCCCATTCCGCCAGCGTAGCGCGTTCCGCTGGGGACTGCATCACCGCTTCGCACAGCGCGCGCAGGCGCTTGTCTCCGGTTTGCGGATGGGGCAGTGGCACGCCCAGGGCCTGGGTGTGGGCATGGGTGATTTCGTCCACCACCAGCTGGCTGATCGACTGCTCGCGCAAAGGTGCATTGGGTTGGTCCAGGGCTTGAACCAGCTCACGTAGCAAGGGTGAGACCACGATCACGCGGCAACCTGTCCAGCCGCTGGGGGTGATGCTGGCGTCCATGTACAGGGTGCGCAACTCGGCGGATTCCAGCACGTGGATGGCGTGTAGCGCACCGGGCGCGATCCACACCGCGCGGGACGGCGGCACGATGTAGGTGATTTCTTCGGAGATTTTTGCTGGCGGTTGAATGCGGGTCTGTTCGCTGCTTTGTGCTTGCGCCCGCACCACCACTTGCACCATGCCTGTGGCGCAGTAGGCCAATTGCGCCCAAGCGTGGCAGTGGGGTTCGACGTGGGTGTCAGCGGGCAAGCTGCGGGCGCGCAGCCTGATGGGGCGCTCTGCGTTGGGGGTGAACGCCTGCAAATTGCCCAAGGGCATGAAGGTGATGCGGGGTGGGGGTGGCATAGCGATTGACGCGATAAGAGGCGGTTGAGGGCAACAGGACGGTGAAGGGGCAACAACCTTGATTGTCTTATATTCGCTAAAACCTGTCTATTTGTCGTGTTTCAGACGGCCTCTGTCACTTTACGATAAGACTATGAGCACCACCACCCTGAATTCCGCCACGGCTGCCAACGTCGTGCCCCTCAAACAAGACGCTAGCGTCATCGCGCTGGTAGGCATGGCGCACGCCATCAGCCATTTCAGCCAGTTGCTGCTGGCCCCCCTGTTCCCCTGGCTCAAAGAAGCCTTTAACGCCAGCTATGCAGAGTTGGGCTTTTTGATGTCGATCTTTTTTGTGGTGTCGTGCGCCGCGCAAACGGCTTCGGGCTTTGTGGTGGATAAATTCGGCCCGCGTCCGGTCTTGTTTGGGGGGCTTGCCTTGCTGGGCACGGCAGCGCTGGGGTTTTCAGCCAGCACCAGCTACGGCATGTTGGCGTGTTTTTCGGTGTTGGCAGGCATGGGCAACGGCGTGTTTCACCCAGTGGACTACACGCTGATGAACCGCAAAATCAGTGCCCCGCGCCTGGGGCACGCCTACAGTGTTCACAGCATCACCGGTAATTTAGGTTGGGCGCTGGCCCCCGCCATGCTGGTGCCCTTGGCCCATGCGTACTCGTGGCGTGTGGCGCTGGCCTGCGCTGGGGCGTTGGCGTTCATCGTTTTGGCCGTGTTGATCGTCAACCGCGACAAGCTGATGTTGCCAAAGCTGGTCGTCGCCGCCAAATCGGCTGGCTCCGGTGCCGCACCAGATGCAGGCAACTTCGATTTCCTGAAGATCCCCGCCATCTGGATGTGCTTTGCCTTCTTCTTGTTCTATGCGATGGCGCTCAGCGTGATCCAAGCCTTTGCCCCCGAAGCGGCCCGCCAACTGCACGACATGCCCCTGGCCCTGGTCGCCAGTTGTCTCACCATCTACATGGTGGCCGCAGCTTGCGCGATGGTGCTGGGCGGCTTTTTGGCAGCAGACCCTGCACGCTGCGAAAAGGTGGTGGGTGTCGGTGTCGGCCTCGCCGCCTGCGTCGCCCTGGTGCTGGCCTTCGCCCCGGTGCCAGGGTTGATGGTGCCGGTGTTGTTTGGCGTGATGGGCTTCGCCACCGGCATCGCCGGGCCATCACGCGACATGCTGGTCAAGCGTTCAACACCAGAGAATTCATCTGGCCGCGTCTACGGTGTGGTGTATTCCGGCCTGGACATCGGTCAAGCCATCGCCCCGCTGTTTTTTGGCACGCTGATGGACCACCAGAACTACCAAGGCGTGCTGCTGGGGCTGGCGGTGGTGCAGGGCGTGTTGATTGTGAGCGCCTTCAACGTGCGGCGAGCGCGCAGGACGGTACTGGCGGCGGCGTAAGCAGAACAACCCACCACCCTTTATTAAGCTTCCGCGTCAGTCCGCAGGTGGCAGCGAAATCGCCTCAAACCGTGCTTCCAATTCTTGGCGCAACTGTTTACGCACCACTGCCGCCTGGTGCCGGCGCTTTTCATCGGGTGTGAAGGGGCGCAGGGGGGCCACAGGGGCAGGTTTGTGGTTGTCGTCTACCGCCACCATCGTGAAGAAGCAGCTGTTCGCGTGCCTGACCACTTGGGTGCGGATGTTCTCGGCGAGCACCTTGATGCCTACCTCCATCGACGAGGTACCTGTGTGGTTGACTGACGCTAAAAACGTCACAAGCTCACCCACATGCACGGGTTGGCGGAACATCACGCGGTCTACGGACAATGTGACGACATAGCGCCCCGCGTAGCGGCTGGCACAGGCGTAGGCGACTTGGTCGAGCAGCTTCAGGATGTTGCCACCATGGACATTGCCGGAGAAATTGGCCATGTCGGGCGTCATCAGCACCGTCATCGTGAGTTGGTGGGCGGGCATTTCCATGGTGGTGTGGGGTAGAGGTGCAGTTAAAACCCGCATTGTGGCCTGCGTTGGTGGGGTGGCCATTACGCAGATGTACGTGCTGATCTGCCAAAGCCTTGATGTTTAGCGCCCAAGGGATGACGCTACTGCCCTATTTGTCACAAAAATGACTTGTTGGCGCTTTACCCTCTCAGGTTTTTGCCGAGGTCGCCACTGTAATGCCCTGTTGCTTTCGTTTTAACCGTGTTCATCACGCTGCCAACGCCCACCACGTTTACCGTTCGCTGAGTTCCCCCCGCTTTCTTTTGGGGCTGGTGTGCAGCCTGCTATGGGGGATTTTCTGTACCTCCCTTCATGCAGAGCCGCGCTTGCTGCGTGTGGGGTATGTGCTTGACCGCTCAGGCCCGCTGGTGAACGACAGCCGAGATTTCTTTGCCGGCGCTAAAGTGCTGCTGGATGAGTTCAATGCCAAGGCGGGTGATAAAACGATCCGGCAGTTGGTTCGTGAAAGCGACGGTACGCCTGAGCGAACTTTGCAAGCTGCGTTGGAACTTGCCCGGGATGACAAGGTGGATGTGATTGTGGGCTTGGCTGGAGATGCGGCGCTGTCCGCGTTGGTTGATTCGCCTGCTTTTGCTCGTGAGGGTGTGCCTTTGCTGGCTCCTTTGAGCGGTCTGCGCCTGCCCGCTGCAAGCCTCGGTGGCCGGGTGTTTTTTTCGCGTGCAGACTATGGCCAGGAAATCCAGTATGTCGTGCGGTATCTGCGTGGCGTGGGGTTGTCGCGCGTGGTGCTGGTCACGCAGGCCGGTAGACCAACGGGGTTGCAGCAAGCTGTGAGGAGTGCCTTCACCCTGGCTGCTGCCAAAACCGCTAACCAGGCGGCGTTAACGGTAGACGAGATTGTGCTGCCTGCTGCAGGCGCTGCACGGCAAACCGAGTTGCAGCGCATGGCGCAAACGCAGGCTCAGGCGTTGATTGTGCTGGGTGATTCGCTGGACTATGCTGCCGTGTTTCAGGCCTATCGGCGCTTGTCGCTCGGGGCCACCGTCATTGGGCTTTCCACCGTGAACCCGCGTACCGTTTTGGAGCTGGTGCCTTCCACCAAAATGAGCGGTGCAATGCTGACGCAGGTGATGTTGAATCCGGTCAAAACCGCTATTCCGCTCAGCCGTGAATTTGAGCGCGTGTTTAAAAAATATTTTGACGAGCCACCCTCACACCAATCCCTTGCTGGCTTTGTCGCGGCCCACCAGCTGCTGGCAGCTTTAGGGCGTATCAGTGGGCCTTTGAACCGTGTCACACTGACGTCTGCACTGCAAGCGACGGTGCGCTTGGACGTCTATGGGTTTGAGATCAACTACGCCACCGTCCCGCAACGGGGTTCCGAGTTTGTCGATCTGTTGATGATCCGTGCCGACGGAAAATTACTGCAATAGCAGTACCCCTTCGCTCTGCCTCTGAATCATTTCGCACTCGTGTTGGCACGTTTCGTCGCACGGCGCTTCCCTGATCAGTCCGCAACTTTGACACTGTAGCTCTCAACTTAGCAGGAGCTGCCCATGTCGTTCATTGTTTTTCCTCTTCGCAGCGTGGTGACACGCACCTCAACAACCTTGCTGACGGCCGCCACACTGTCACTGTTTGGCGGTGCCTCTTGCGCCTATGCGGCTGACTTGACGGTGGTGGTTCAAAATATCCAGCAAGATACGGGAAGCGTCATGCTGGGCCTTTTCAGTACGCCAGAAGGTTTCCCCAAAGCCGCGACCCAAGGTATGCTGGTTCCCGCTGCTGAGCGCGATGCTACCGGACGCGTGACGCTGGTGCTGCGGGATCTGGTACCTGGGCAGTATGCGGTGTCTGCGTTTCATGACATTGACGGCAATGGCAAGCTCAACAGCAACCTGATGGGCATGCCCACCGAACCGTATGGGTTTTCTAACGATGCGCAAGGGCAGTTTGCACCACCGGCCTTCAAGGCTGCGGCCATCACGCTGCCAGCGCAGGGCCTGACGATTCAACTGCAAGTGAAATAAGGGGCACACCGTGTTTCAAATCGCCACTACCTTGCCCATGACTTTGCCCATGAATCGCCGCCAACTGCTTCAAACGATGGCCGCGAGCAGTGCCGCCAGCCTGACAGGCGGTGTTTTCGCCACAAACTCAGACCCAGACGGTGCCTTTAGCCGCAGCTTTGAGCCTTTTAATGGGCCACTGAGCACCGTACCTGGCAGGGGCTTTACCGGTACGCTGGAGACGGTGGATGTGGCGCTCAAAGGGAAAATACCCCCAGGCCTGCGGGGGACGCTGTACCGCAATGGCCCTGCCAGATTCAAGCTGGGCACCACCCGCTACGACCATTGGTTTGATGGCGACGGCATGGTGCAGTCCTTTCATTTTGCAGGCGGTAAAGTCAGTCACCGGGGCGTGTTGTTGCGCACCCCCAAGCTGGTAGAAGAAGAGGTGGCTGGGCGCTTTCTCTACTCTGCTTTTGGCACTGCGCTGCCCAACAGCTTGCCCGTACGCAACCCTGACAGCCTGAACGTGGCCAACATCAATCTGATGGCACTACGAGGTGGTCGGGAGCTTTATGCCTTGTGGGAAGGCGGGTCTGCTTTGCAACTGGACCCGCAAACACTGGCGGTTCAGGATTTCAAAACCTGGTCACCCGAAACCAAAGGCGCCTCATTTTCAGCCCATCCGCGCACGTCACCCGATGGCACGGTATGGAATTTTGGCTATGCGGCGCACAGCGGAAAACTGATTATTTATGAGATAGATGTCAGCGGCACCCTCAAGCGCCAAGCGCTGATTGAGGCCCCGCAGGCGGACATGGTGCATGATTTTGCGATCACCCCCAATTACCTGGTTTTTTTGCTGATGCCCTTGGTACTGAAACCCCAGGCACCGCAGGTAGGCCGCCTTGACCGCTACGAATGGCAGGCCGATGCACCGCTGATTGCCATGGTGGTGAGCAAGGCTGATTTCAGCGTCAAGCGGTTCGAGCTGGACAACGGTGGTGTTTTTCACCTGGGCAATGCGTGGGAAGAAAAGGGTCTTATTCGGTTGGCCTATGCCCGGTACACCCAGTTTTTGCCCCATTTACAGGGCTTGACGCTGCCAACCCCCAAAGTGGCTGTAGACCAACTGGCGCGCTGGACGCAGGTAGAAATCAATTTACAACAAGGTTCTGCCCGCCAAAGCGACAGGGATTTGTTGGGCGTGGAGTTTCCTCGCTTTGATACACGCTTTACCGGCGAGCGCACCGACTTTACGGTGCTGATGCAAAACGCACATGCCCGCGTGCGAGGCAACTACGGTGCCGATACCGTGCTCGGCCTCACCGGCGAGAAGGTACAACGCTTTACCTACGGTGCTGACTGGATTGCGGAAGAGCACCTGTATGTTCCCCGCCCCGGCAGCGCCAATACCGCCCATACCCCGTCAGGCTGGGTGATTGGCACGGCACTGCACCGTGTGAGCGGCAAAACCACGTTGTCGGTGTTTGAGGCTCAGGGCTTGGCGAACGGGCCTGTAGTGCAACTCGCCTTGCCTTACGGTTTGCCGTTGGGTTTGCATGGCCAGTTCGTGGCGACTTAAAGGGCAGCTTATGGGGCACATGCCTCATGCACAATCGCAGGATGAAAACCCAACTCGCAGGCCACCTCATCGTCGATTGTTTAATTGCCCAAGGCGTCACGCACGCTTTTGGCGTACCTGGGGAGAGCTATTTGGCCGTGCTGGATGGCTTTCATGCCTACCCAGAACAGATCCAGTTCATCACCTGCCGCCAAGAGGGCGGTGCGGCTTTCATGGCCGAAGCGCAGGGCAAGCTGAGCAACCGCCCTGGCGTGTGTTTTGTGACGCGCGGCCCGGGGGCGACGAATGCGTCGATCGGTATCCACACCGCGTACCAGGATTCCACGCCGATGGTGTTGTTCGTGGGCGATGTGGCCAGCGACACGCGTGACCGTGAAGCTTTCCAAGAAGTCGATTTTTGCAGCTTCTTTGGCCCTAGCACCAAAGGCATGGCCAAGCGGGTCGAGCGCATTGATGACGCTAAACGCATCCCTGAGTACATCGCCCGTGCCTTCGCTACCGCCATGAATGGCCGCCCTGGCCCGGTTGTGTTGGTGCTGCCTGAAGACATGCTGACCCAGATGGTGACAGCTGCACCCTTGCCACGCGTTGATGCGGTTGAGGCTTGGAGTGCCCCTGGCAGCTTGCGCTACCTGCGTGAGCTGCTCCTGAAATCGGAGCGCCCTTTTGTGATCGCAGGCGGTGGCGGCTGGACGGTGCAGGCCGCGCAAGCTTTGCAGCGCTTTGCCGAGAATTGGAAGCTGCCGGTAGGCAACGCCTTTCGCTTTCAGGACACGTTCGACAACCACCATCCCTTGTATGCAGGTGATGTGGGCATTGGCCTGAATCCCAAACTCGCGGCACGCATCAAGGCCAGCGACCTCATCATTGCCATCGGCCCACGCTTGGGTGAGATGACGACGGGTGGCTACACGCTGCTGACACCCCCTAAAACAGCGCAAAAGCTGGTGCATATCCACGCCAGCGCCGAAGAGTTGAACCGGGTATTTCATGCCGATTTGGCCATCAATGCCAGCATGAGTGCGGCCGCCCGTTCGCTGGAGGTGCTGACCACGCCGCCTACGGTAGTGTGGGAAGACTGGTCAGCGGCGGCGAACGCGGACTATGTGGTAAATCTGGCGCCGCAAAAATTACCTGGTGACATTGATATGCCCGCCATCATTGCCAGCCTGCAAAAGCACCTGCCCGATGACGCGGTACTGACCAATGGTGCAGGCAATTTCGCCAGCTGGGTTCACCGTTTCTTCAAACACCACGGCTTGGTGAAAGGCTTTAAAACCCAGTTAGCACCTACGGTGGGCAGCATGGGCTATGGCGTACCTGCAGGAATTGCAGCCAGCATCATCACAGGCCGCACGGTGTTCACCATTGCGGGGGATGGTGACTTTTTGATGAACGGCCAAGAACTGGCCACGGCCGTGCAGCATGGCGGAAAAACCATCATCGTGCTGCTCAACAACGGCATGTACGGCACGATTCGGATGCACCAGGAGCGCGAATACCCGACCAACCAAAGCGGTACGCGCCTGCAAAACCCGGATTTTGCAGCTTTGGCGCAGGCTTATGGCTATGCCGGTGTGCGTATCACCAAGACGGCAGAGTTCGAGCCTGCACTGCTGGCCGCTTTGGCGCGGAGTACAGGCAGCGGCGGCATGGGTACGGTGATTGAGGTGATGCTTGACCCCGAAGTCATCACCACGCGGGGCACGCTGAGTGCTATCACGAAGCAAGCGCAAGAGGCATTGTTGAAAAAGTAGGCAAATTGGCCCGTCGCATTCAAGACCTCACGGGCTTGCAAAGGCTTTTGCCCTGGTGAATGTCACAGCGGATAACGGGCTTGCCCATCACGTCGTATTCGGTCAGCAGCCAATCGCTGTTGGGGCCTTCACTGCTGCGCTCTAGCGTGGCGAACCCAAATTCAGCCCGTGAGGCGTAGTCTTCCACCACTGCGCCGGGGTAAGGCTCTGCACCTGCGGGCAGAGATTCCGGTGGGCCACCCTCGTTCGCGGAGCCGGCGTTGCCCATCACCAGCGATGTGGGGTGGGCCGTCTTGAAGCTGATGGCCTCAAACACATGAATGTGACCGTGCAAGGTGAGGTTGATGCCCTCAGGGAACAGCCGCTCGGGATGTGACGCGCTGAATACCGACTGCAAGCCCGCATTGCCGCCAGGTTTCACGCTGTTGCCTTCTCGCACAGAGGCAAAGGCCAGCAGCGGGTGGTGGCTCATGAAAAAACTGTGTGGTTTTTGCTGTGCGAGCTGGTCAACAGTCTGCATTTGGGCAGCATAGTGGCCGTAAGCTGCGTCTTTGGCCGTGTATGGCTTGCCGCTGGTTTTCGCGGAATCGAACACGATGAGTTGCGTGTCTGTGGCGACAGGAACGGCGAAGGGTTCGGAATAGTCAGCCTCACTGTCCTGTGTGGGGTCATTGCACGAGCGGGTTTCACGCCAGGGCTGAGCATCCAGAAAGCGGAACCAGCCTTGCCCGGCGCGGGCACAGGCTTCATGGTTGCCGCGTACAAACAGCCAGGGTGCGGCTTGTAACAAGGGTTTGGCGGGTTTAAACAGATCAGCTTGCCACGCGTCATAGCCGTAGCCCCAGGGGCTGTTGGTGCAGCCCGTGTTGCCCGCTGGGCAGGGGCTTTCGCGGTAGTGGATGTCGCCAATATGGATCACCAAATCGGGCTTTGTTGCGGCTGCACGCTGCGCAATCTGGGCAAACGGCCATTTTTGCGGATCGTTGCAAGGCTGGTAAGCGTTTTCTGAGGCTTTCAGGCGACAGCCCGTGTCGGCAATGATGACGATGCGCTGAACCGTGGCACGGGGCGCCGGGACGGTTTGTCCGTTGATGCGACCCACGGTGACCCCTGCAGGCCAGTTTGCTTCGCAGGTCAGTACATCAAAGCGGCTTTCTTTATTGTCTTTTTGCACGCCATTGCCGCGCGCAGCCAGTGTGGCGGGGGCGACGCGTTGAGCCATGGGTACGGCAGCTTGACCATCCCAGGCGATACCGGGGCAGGTGGCCCCTTGGGTTAATGCCCGCACCACGGTGCGCTGGCCTTCGGCTTGCACAGTAAAGACGGCATCCAAGCTTGCCACAGGTTCAGGCATTGGGCTGTTGGAGTGGGTGGCGGCGCAGCCGGTCAGTACCAGAACTGTGGCCAGCGCTGTGGGCAAAGCGCACGAAGTGGCGCGAAAGTGGAAAGGGAACATCGGGAACATACAAGGTGCTCGGTTGTAACGCGGGCCTGCCAGGGTTTACAGGCAAGCCACCCAAATCTGGTAGCTTCCGTCTTTGCTCAGCAATCCAGCAGGAGGAGGGGGGTAGTTGGCAGACTGTACTGCTTTGACTGCAGCCCGGTCTGCTGCACCCAGACCACTGGTTTGCACCACCCTGATGCCTGCTACCGCACCATCTCGCAGCGCGAATTCAACTCTGGTGCGCCCTTTGAATCCCAGTGCTTCAGCTGCTGCGGGTACTTCAAAGGCGGCTTGCACTGCTGCGGCCAGTTTGGCGTTGTACGCAGCCGCCAAGTCAATGGCAGGTGCTGGCGGCGGCTGAACAGGGGCGGGCGGTGGTGCTTGCGAATGTGAGGGGGCCGTCGCTGCTACAGGCAGGGAGGGGGCTGGCATTGGCGTCGCTGCTGCCGTTGTTGGGGTGTCGGGTATGGGGGGGAGCGTTGCTGGGGTCGCTTGTGGTGCCGAGGGTTGGGGTATGGCTGTGCGTGGGAGCTGCTTTACCGTCGGTAGGGTGGGTTGCAAGGGCGGCGCAGGTGGCTTTTCCTGTCTCTGCGCGGTGACAGGCGGAAGTTCCAGGGTCAGTGGGATAACCGTTTCTGGTTGTTGGGGCGGGTGGGTTGCCATCCAGGCAATGAAGATACCCACCACAGCCGCTTCAATGCCCAGCGCCGATCCCAGCGCTTGCCATCGCCGCGATTGACGCGGCCTTGAAGGCAATACAAACGTTTCCAAAGTTACCAAGGTATTCATTTTGGGGTTTGACGGGCTGCCAGGCCGATCTGCGTTGCACCGCCTGAGCGCACGGCATCGATCACGGTCATGACCTGTTGCAGTGAGGCGTCTTCACTGCCCGCTACTGTCACGGTCAGTTTGGCGGCGTCGCGAGAGCGCACCAAGTCGCTGATTTGTGCAGCCGTCACCGTTTTGCCCTCTGCAAACAATTCGCCACCGCTGTGGATTTCCACCAACAGCTTGGGTGGAGGCAGTGCGCTGGCAGTGGTGCTGCCGGGCAATTTGGAGACATGGCCTGTGGTGGGAATCATGCGCAGCGTCAGCATGGCAAAAAACACCAGCAGGAACAGCATGATGTCGATCATCGGGATGATTTCGATGCGTGCTTTTCGGGTTTCAAAATAACGCACGGTCAGGCTGCTTTCAAGCTGGGGCGTTGGACTGCGATCACCTGTGCGCTGGAGGCATTGGCCTGGGTACCGAAGCGGCGGTTCAGCAGCATGATCTTGATGGTTTCCATTTGGTGAACGATGGTGCGCACTTTGGTGTTGAGCCCATTGAAGAACACCAGCCCAATCATGGCGATCAGCAGGCCCGAGGCTGTGGCGATCAAAGCTTCAGCGATGCCGCCTGTGACTTGGGCGGCACCGTTTTGCACATCCCCCAGCACCGAGAAGGCACCAAACATACCCACAATCGTGCCAAACAGGCCCAGCAAGGGGGCCAGCGTGATGACGGTATCGAGCACCCACAGCGAGCTGTCCAGCGTGGGCACCTCCCGCATCACGGCTTCTTCCAGGTGGCCGGTGCAGGTGTCGCGCTCGGCGCTGGTAGGCTCGATCAGCGAGGCTTGGAACAAGCTGACGTGGGGCAGCTTGGCATGCCTAAGCAAAGCCTGTTGCACGATATCGGTGTGCAAGGGGGCATTGGCGTTCAGCAGGCCCATCAGCTCAACGCCGCCTTGCTGCATTCTGGACAGGTAAAGGCTGCGTTCAATGATGACGGTCAATGCCACCAGCATCAGCAACGCCATCAGGTACAGCGTGCCGCCAGAAGCGTTGGCCAGCTCCATCAGTTTGGTCAGTGTCATGGTCAGAAATCCGCCTTGACCGACACTTGCATGCTGCGTGGGGCCTGGTAAATGTAGGTGTCGTACGGTGACGCCACTGTTTTTGCTGCGGCGGTGATGGAGGTTACCGCCCGGCTGTTGGTCAGGTTGAACACATTGAATTGCAGCTTCAGCGCCTTGGCAAATACACCTGGGTTTTTGATGGTGTAAGCCACACCCAGGTCAAGATTGCCGTAGGCTGTGGTCTTGTAATAGTCGTAATAAGCCTGCGTGGTGTAGTCCTTTTGGTAAACCACGCCTGTGCGTTTGTAGATCAGGGACGATGCCCACGGCCCGCTGTTGTAGAGGCCACCCAGAGCGGCTGTCATTTTGGGCGCACCTGAAATTTGCTGGCCGGTATCGCTGGCCGTTGCCTTGTTGATGGAGCCGTTCGCATAAGCTGCGAAGCCACCGCCCAATACATAGGCCATTTGCGCTTCAATGCCTTGGTACGTAGCGCCACCGATGTTCACAAACGCTGCGGCTGCACCTGCCAAGTTGTTAGAGACCAGCTTGTTGGTGAACTCAATGCGGTAAATATCAGCATCCCAGGTAAAGCGGTCCGATTTACCGACCAGTCCGAGCTGGTAGTTGGTCGATTTTTGGGGCACGCTGCTGTTTTGTGCCGGGTTGGTGATGTAGAAGGTGTTCAGATCAGGAATCTGGAAGCCTTTGGCGTACTGGGCATAGGCTGCCAGTTCTGGGGTGATTTGCTGGTTGACCGTGAGGAACGGCAGCGTCGCTTTGTAGTTCACAGAAGCCGCGTGGTTCAGTTCACGCGAGGTTTGCTCGACCGCCGCGTTCACGGAGCGTGTGATGCTGACGTATTTCAAACCAGGGGTGATGGTGGTGCCAGGGGCTGCCGCCCATTCAAACTCGGCAAAGGGTTGCGTTGTTTTGATTTTGGATTGCTGGTCGAACAGCACACTGTCGATGGGGCGGTTGGTGCCGGATAAGAAGTTACCGTTTGCTGCTGTGCCCTCAACCCGGTTGTAGTTGCCCGTGGTCAAGTCCAGGTCGTACTGATGGCGGTCGCTGGACGATTGCTCGTACCACAAGCCCACGCGGGCCAGCCCTGCATCGAGTTTTTTGGTGGCTTTGATGATGTCGCCGTACACACGGTATTTGTTTTGCTTGTCGATGCCAGGAATATCGCCATTGAGCAACACCGCAGAGCCTTTGACCCAGACCCCAGCGGGTGCCGTGCGGCGTGGGTCGGTGCCCGTGGGCAAAGTGCCTGTCCAGGTCGGGTCGGTGGACGATTTGGTCTGGTTGTCGTAAGCGTAGGTGTAGAGCTGGTTGTCGATGTTCCAGCCGGAACCCAGCTCGCTGCGCAGGCGGATATAGCTGAAGTCGGTGTCTTTGGTGGTGCTGTTGAACCCCTGGTAGTTCATGCTCTTGGGGTCGTTGTTGAGCTGGAAATTTTGCCCAAACGCAGCGATTTGCGTCAGCGTTGCGCCTTTGTTGCTGTCAGGCTGGGCGTAGGTGATGTTGTTGATGGAAGAGAAAATCGTCAACAGCGATGCATCGCCGATAGGGCGCTCGACCTTGATGGTGTAGTTATCGCTCTTGATGGGGCTGAAGCTCAGGTAGCCATCCGATTGCAAATGCTGGTAATTGAGCTGTACCGTCGCATCGCCGAAGTTGGCCAAGCGGCCACTTTCATAGGAGGCACCATACAAGCGGGTGTTCCAGGTGCCGATGGAGGTGAACACGCTGGTCACAGCTTCTTGTGATGGTTTTTTGGAAAACAGGTTGATCGAACCGCCAAAGGTGGCAAAGCCCAGGTTGCTGGCGTTGCCGGGGCCGCGCTCGACCACTGCACCGCCAATGACGGAAGCAGGGAAGAACGATGTGGAGTGGTGTGCCGGGTTGTTGGTGTCTCCCCATGGGATACCGTCAAACGTGATGTTGTACTGGTCGTCCTTGAAGCCACGCATGGTGGTTTTGGTTTCACTCAGGCCAGGGCCATTGGCGGAATCGCCCGACAGGCTGGGGGCGATGTTGACGATACGGCTGTATTCTGCCGTGGGGGCCACGGAGAGGTCGATGAATTCGCGTGTGATGATGGATTGCGGCTGCGTGGCTTTCAGGCTGGCCTGCGTAGGCGCGATGGCTGATGCTGTGCCTTTGGCCGCTTCAGCCGGGCGGTAAGCGCCTGCGGCGGTGGTAGCGCCAATGGTGCCCAGGTCGGTCGGGGCTGCTGTTGACTGGGCAAACACGAGTGGTGCCGTGCCTAAGGACATGCAAAGCAAGGAAAGCACACGGGGCAAAGCCTTGAGGCGAAAGGTTTTGGGCACAGTCGTGGAAACAGGGGGCGTATTGGAAAGAGCGTTCATGTGAGGCAGGTTTTTTTTGAATAGATCGAGCGTTCCGCTTCGCGCTGGCGCAGAAGTCAATCTTTGGGCAAAAGACATCCAACGCCGCCAGCGTCAAGGCGACGACGTGAATTTATGCGCTGCACATGACAAGCTTGTGTCAGTCCTGAAAACCATGAAACAGCAGGCTTGACCTGCTGTTGCGCGGGTCGCTTCACTCTGGCAGAGGAATACCCACAATCACTTTTGCGACCCATCCCTGCGAATACGCGTTCCATCCTTTGCCAAGCCCCACGTTGAATTCCCACCCTTGGGTTTTGAAATCCACCACCCCAAAGGTTTGTTGGCTTTGTTGGTTCAAGGGGCCAACGCGCTTGACTGAGCCTAAGTCGGCATAGTGCTCAAGCCCCAGGCTGTAGCCGTGGTGCGTTCTGTAAGCTACTTTGGCACGGGCTGACAGCTCGGGTGTGGACTCGCCGCTCCCGGCCAGTTTGACACCTACTTCCGGGTTCAACGCCAACAGCCAGCGCCCGGCACGCCAGCCCAGAATCAGCTTGATCTCACTGTCCAATCGGTTGGTAGACAGGGTCCGTGGTAAGCGACCCGCTTCGATCAGCATGCCTGCGAACGCACCATCATCGTCGTCGTCATCAGGACGAAAGAACAAGGTTTTGAGTCCGATACGGGTGCCGCTGGTACGCGAACGTCCGCTGGTGTCCACATCGCCAAATACCTGCACACTGAGCTGGGTGTGGGGGGTCAGGCCATAGCTGAACTCGGGGCTGATGTGCAGCAAATGGGCTGAAGAGCGCAGCCCCTCATCGGAAGAAATTTTGGGATTGGAGGGGGTTGTGTGGGTGACCACATCCAGGCTGAACTTGCCCATGGAGATGGTTTCATCCAGGTGGACTTGAAGCTCGTCGGGCAAAGCCCAGGCACTGAGGCTGGTCAATCCTGCGACCAGCAGGGCCATGCCAATGAGGGGGGTGTTTTTAGGGCGGGCGGAAATCTTCATGCCCCGACATGCTAGCGCGTGACCGTTAGACTTATCGCTTGATTGGCTCAAACTTTTCGGCGTCTCTGCTGTTGTCCTTTTATGAACTCACCGAATGTCGCGTCTTCCTCATCTGTGCCGCACAGCTTGCGCAGCAAGCCGCTCAGGGGTATCGCTATGGTGCTGTGCGCGGCCATGCTGTGGGGCACCACGGGTACGGCACAGAGCTTTGCACCGCTGACGCTCTCGCCGTATGTGGTGGGGGCCATGCGGTTGGTCATGGCCACGCTGTTTTTTGCCATTTATTTGAGTCTGATGCCACGCGGTGCCGTGCCATTGGCTGTTGCGTTGCGTACGTTGTCCTGGCGCTGGGTCGTAGCTGCCGGGGCGTGTATTGCCGTTTATAACCTCACATTTTTTGCTGGGGTCAAAGCCAGTGGCGTCGCTGTGGGCACTGCCGTTGCAATTGGCAGCGGGCCGATTTGGGCGGGCATGTTGCAGTTTGCCTTTACCGGAAAAGCGCCGCGTGCGGTCTGGTGGTGGGGAACGCTGCTGGCTGTAGCGGGCGGCAGTTTGATGGTGATGGGAGGCGGTGGAGCTGTGCAGTTCACGGCCATCGGTATCGCCTTGTGTCTGACCGCTGGGCTGGCTTATGCCGCTTATGCTTTGATAAACAAGCGTTTGGTCACCCTGGCCGCTCCTGCTGTGGTGACGGCCAGCGTGTTCGCTGTTGCCGCTGCGCTGGCCTTGCCTGCGGCGGCCATGGTGTCGGGCAGTATGGCGATCAACGGTGCGGGCTGGTTACTGGTCGGGTACTTGGGGGTGGTCGCCACTGGGGTGTCGTATTTGCTGTTCAGCAGCGGACTGCGCAGCATTTCTGGTGCGACGGGGGTCACTTTGGCGCTGGGTGAGCCGTTGACGGCGTTTGTGCTGGCCATCTTGGTGGTCGGTGAGCATCCGGGCTTGCTGGCCTACAACGGCTTGGGATTGGTGCTGGCGGGGTTGGGCCTGGTGATCTGGACCGAATTGAAAGCAGAGGCTTCCCGCTGAAACCATAAAAAAAGCCGCATTGCTGCGGCTTTCAGGGTTCCCAAACGGGAAGGGAGAAATTACTTGACGTGCTTGCCAATGATGCCGGCCATTTCGAACATCGACACCTGGGCTTTGCCAAAGAAGGCCTTGAGCTTGGTGTCTGCGTTGATCATGCGCTTGTTCACAGCGTCTTGCAGACCGTGCTTCTTGATGTAAACCCACAATTGTTTGACGATTTCGGTGCGGGGGATGGGCGTGGCACCAATCACGGCAGCCAACGCAGCGCTGGGGGTCAGTGGCTTGAGGAAGGCGGCGTTCACAGCGCGTTTGGCAGCAGGTGCTTTTGCAACAGCAGCTTTTTTGGCAGGGGCTTTCTTTGCAGGTGCAGCGACTTTGACAGCAGCTTTCACTGCGACTTTGGCAGCGGGTGCAGCTGCTTTTGCAGGTGCTGCTGCTTTGGCCACAGGAGCCGCTTTTTTCGCTGGTGCAGCAGCGGCCTTAACAGGTGCTGCTTTGGTTGCAGGAGCCACTTTTTTCGCTGGTGTTTTCGCAGTTGCCATGGTTGCTTTTTCCTTGTAGAAGTTGATTGGCCACCAGCAAAAAACTGCTAAATCGGTGGCACACGCGATGCTACTGGGAAAGACAGGGCTTTCCAAGCGGGGACGTTACTTTTTTCGCTCTTAAGCTGGGTTTGAATGTGGTTTTTGACGCCGTTGTGAACCCCTGCACGTCTTTTGTATGCTCTAGCGCATTGAAAGCCGAATTTAAACCTGAATTTAAAACCTGAAAGAAGCCACCATGAGCGCGATCAAATTTTCAACTTGCGACTTCTGCGATACCCACAAAAGCGATACCAGTGGTCACTTTCGCGTGCTGCCGCCGGTCTTTCGTGATTTCGGTGCCTTGTCCAGCTTCTGTGGGCCCGTGGTGACGGTCAAGTGCTATGAAGATAACAGCGTTGTGAAGGCCATCTTGGAGTCTTCAGGCTTGGTTGATACCCCCAGTGGCCTGCAATCTGCGGTGTTGGTGGTCGATGGCGGTGGCTCGCTGCGTCGCGCGTTAGTTGGGGGCCTGATTGGTGCGTCTGCTGCCCGCAATGGTTGGGCAGGGGTGGTGGTGGACGGCTGCGTTCGTGACGCTGCTGAGTTGGCTGCGCACCAGGTCGGTATCCGTGCTCTAGGTCTGATCCCGATGCCCACTGACCGCAAGAACCAGGGCCAGCGCGATGTGGAAGTTCATGTTCAGGGTGTGCGGATTGTGCCGGGCGACTGGCTGTATGCCGATGGCGACGGCATGGTGGTTAGCAGCATGCCGTTGATTTGATTTGAAGGCTTAGCGCGTTCGCACCGGCAGCGTAGCCAGCACAATGCCCAGCAAGGCCACACCAAACGCCAGCATCTGCGTTGTGTTCAGTCGTTCGCCCAGCACCAGCACGCCGACCAATGCAGCTGAGATGGGCAGCATCACGGTGAAGATGCCAGCTTGGGCGGCGGCGACGGTTTTCAAGCCGGTCATCCACAGCCACACGGTCCAGACGCTGGCGGCCAGGGCATAGAACACCAGCAGCAGCCAAGTGCCGCTCGTTACGCTGGCAAAGTCGAACCGCAGCGCCATCCACAGCCCCATGGGGCTGACCAGCGCAAAACCCCACAGGTTGATGAGTGCGCTGATGCGTCTTGGTGCCAGCACGCCCGTGAGCTTTTTGCCGATCACGGCATAAGCTGCCTCACACAGTACTGCCCCCACCAGCAGCACATTGCCCAGCCAAGCGTAGTTTGGGACTAAATCGCTGCCTAGCGCTTGCTGAATGGGCGTAGCAAGCTCTTGTTTTGATAGCGAAAGCAAGCCAATACCCACCACCGCGCACGCAATGGAGATTCCGATGCGGGGTGTGATGCGTTCGCGTAAAAATGCCCAGCTCATCAGTGCGACCACTGCCGGGATAGCCGCCATGCTGACGCCAGCGGACACGGCACTCGTCAGGCTGACGCCAAACAGCATGCAGATCGAAAACAGGAAGTTGCCCAGAAAGGATTCCAAAAATACCAACTGCTTGGTTTTCGTCGTCATGGGCGCTTCGTTCATCGGTTTTTTCAACCAGTGCAGCATCGCTACAGCGCCGATGCCAAAACGCAACCAGGCCAGGAGGAAGACGGGCAGGGCGGCGGCCAGCGGTTTGGACAGGGCAACATAACTGCCCACCAGTGCCATGCTCAGGGCAAGGCAAGCGTAGGCGGTGAGGCGTTGTTGAGGTGTTTGTACAGGACTGGACATGAGGCTTTAAGCAGGGTGGCTGCGCGTGCAGCGCTATAGTTGTTGCATCACTTTGAAGCCCACGATCATGCCGCATTCCTCATCCGACGCTCCTGCCCGTTCTGCAAGCCCCACCAGTCCGCGTCATGTGCGTTATGTTTTTGTTTACGGCACCTTGCGTGCCGGAGACGACAACGACATCACCCGCCAGACACCTGCCCCTGAATTCATAGGGCCGGCACAGATTCAAGGCACGATGTACCACTTGGGTGCCTATCCCGGGCTGGTGCTCTCTGGTGCGGCACCTGTCGTTGGTGAGGTTTACGCGATCAGCCCCGCGCTGGAGCAGGTGCTGGATGAGATTGAGATGATTTACCCCGTGCCTACAGGGGAGTACTTCAAGCGCACCTTGCCTGTGCAGGTGGCTGATAAGGTGTTGGAATGCATCGTTTATGAGATCAACCCCGACTACACGCAGGGCAAGCCGGTGCTCTTAGGTGGGGACTGGGTGAAGGAGCGCTGGTTGGGGTGAGTCATTTTTCCGCATCTTGATTTTCTTTTTCCATAATATGAAAAATAAAATGGTGCAGTGCGATAGAGAAATTTCATTTTATAAAAATATGTTTTACATTGCAAAAATTGATTTGTAAGCCATTGATTTGTAAATATAAAAAATATATCTTATATAAGACATAAGAGACCGCATTTTTCTTGGGCTGGACGTAAACTAGTGGCACTGGCAGAGGTCTTGCACGCAAGCACTGCCAAACTCGGATTCGTCGATGTTTAGATTTCTGTTAACCCACTAGGAGTGAACCATGCCTCAAACCCTCACCGAACAACTCAGCCGCGAACAGCAAACTGCCGCCCTGCAAAAAGACTGGGATACCAATCCCCGCTGGAAGGGCATCAAACGCGGTTACACCGCTGCTGAAGTGGTTCGCTTGCGTGGCTCTTTCCCCATCGAGCACACCTTGGCTCGTCGCGGTGCTGAAAAACTGTGGAATTTGGTCAACAACGAAGCCTATGTCAATTGCCTGGGCGCATTGACCGGTGGTCAAGCCATGCAGCAGGTCAAGGCCGGCGTGAAAGCTATCTACCTGTCGGGCTGGCAAGTGGCTGCTGACAACAACTCTTATGCTTCCATGTACCCCGACCAGTCGCTGTACCCCGTGGATTCGGTGCCTACCGTGGTTGAGCGTATCAACAACACCTTCCGCCGTGCAGACGAAATTCAACACAGCAAGGGCATTGACGCTGGCGACAAAGGCTACATCGACAACTTCGCCCCCATCGTGGCTGACGCTGAAGCCGGTTTCGGTGGCGTGTTGAACGCGTTTGAGCTGATGAAGGCCATGATTACCGCTGGCGCGGCTGGCGTTCACTTTGAAGACCAATTGGCTTCGGTCAAGAAATGCGGTCACATGGGCGGCAAGGTCTTGGTGCCTACTGTTGAAGCCTGCCAAAAACTGATCGCAGCGCGCATGGCCGCTGACGTGATGGGCGTGCCTACTTTGGTGATTGCCCGTACCGACGCCGAAGCTGCTGACCTGTTGACCAGCGATTACGACGAAAACGACAAGCCTTTCCTGACTGGTGAGCGCACCTCCGAAGGCTTCTACAAGACCAACAAGGGCATGGACCAAGCCATCTCTCGTGCCGTGGCCTACGCTCATTACGCCGATTTGGTGTGGTGCGAAACCGGCACGCCTGATCTGGAATTCGCCAAGAAGTTTGCTGATGCCGTGCACAAAGTTCACCCCGGCAAGATGCTGGCATACAACTGCTCGCCTTCGTTCAACTGGAAAAAGAACCTGGACGACGCGACCATTGCCAAGTTCCAGCGTGAACTCGGCGCCATGGGTTACAAGTACCAGTTCATCACCTTGGCCGGTATCCACTCCATGTGGTACAACATGTTTGACTTGGCACAAGACTACGTGGCACGCGGCATGACGGCTTACGTTGAGAAGGTGCAAGAGCCTGAATTCGCCGCCCGTGACCGTGGCTACACCTTCGTGTCGCACCAGCAAGAAGTGGGCACCGGTTACTTCGACGAAGTGACCACCACCATCCAAGGCGGCAAGTCCAGCGTGACCGCGCTGACCGGCTCGACGGAAGAAGAGCAGTTCCACTGATCTCCCCCACTTGTTAACGAACGCAACTGTGTCAGGCCTTGAGCGCCTGACCAGAGTCTGAGGAGACTCTCAGCCCGACGTGAAAACGTCGGGCTTTTTTTATGTGAATACCCTAGGGCTTAGCTAAAAAATCAAATAAAGCGCCCACGAACAGAGAAAATGACACGCGAGAAAAATTAAAAATAAGCCAAAAGCTGACACCGCGAGACATAACTTTGAACTTATCACGACCTGTACAGTGGTTGGCTTCCCTCAAAGTCCGGTTTGCGCTCATGGGAGCGGTGCTTATCATGGGCAGTGTTTGGTTGACGGTGGTGCTTGCGCTGGAGGGTGTGGGTATCCAGACTCGCCGCGCGGTGATGGATGTCAGTCATGGCCACACCCAGCGGCTGGCGGCGATTGTGTCGTCAAGGGTGGTGGGTTTGCAGCTGCTGCTGCGCCAAGCCGCAGCACAACTGCCTTTGGACAAGTTGAGCGACAACGCAGCGATGCTGGATCACTTCAATACCCGTCCTTCGCTGTTCGCCATGTTCGATCACCATCTGCTGGTCGCCACGCCGGATGGCACCATCACCGCCTATTTGGATGCCAGTGGTGCACGCTACCCGACGGCGTCCTTGTCTGACTGGTCTTACTTCACCAAGACAGTACAACAACAGCGTCCCTTTGTGTCTGAGCCACACCGCTCTAACGTCTCGGGTCAATCTATCGTGGTGCTGACGATGCCCCTCATTGATGCTGCGGGGCAGGTCGTGGGCGTGATGGCAGGCGGTGTCTCACTGGTAAACAACCGCTTGTTGATGCAACTCACCGATTTGGGATCGGCCTCTGAGGGGGACAGCACGCTCACGTTTGTGATGGATTCGGCGGGTATGTTGGTTGCCCATCCTGATACCTCGCGCATTTTGCGCGATGCCCGCGATGACGTGCAGCTCACGCATTTGGTTGAGAGCTGGGTGCAACAAGGCAGTCCTGTTGAACCCTCTGGACTGTCTGCCTTGTTAGGGGATCAAATTGTGTCAATGGCGGGTGTGCCTGATGCGGATTGGATGGTGGTGCAAGTGGCCCAGGCGTCCATTCTTTTGGGGGGGCTTCAGCTGATTCGCACGCAGCTGATGTGGCTGGGCTTGGCCGTGTCTCTGGCGGGGGGGGCTTTGCTGCTGCTGGCGACCATGGCCATCACGCGGCCGCTCAAAATGCTGGAAAAGCGTGCGTTGAAAATGCTGGACAGCACGTTGCCTTCCGACGAAGGTTGGCCCAATGTTAACGGCGAAGTCGGTCAACTTAGCCGTGTGCTGCGCAGTGCGCTGAAGCAGCGCCAACAGATTGAAGCCACCAGCCATGGCCTGCTCGCTCGCATGGAAGCGGTGCTGGGCCATTCCCCAGTGGGTATCTTGTTCACGCGAGACCGAAAAATTGAGCTGGCCAGCGCGTCCTGGCTCACATTGTTTGGTTATGGCCCTGAAGGGCTGGTGGGGCAATCGGCGCGGGTCCTCTACAGCACAGATGCGTTTTATATCGATTTGGGAAAACGCGTGGGCGAAGCGTTTTCCCAAGGTAAGCCGTTCGATGAAGAGATTGAGTTTGTCCGGTGCGATGGCGGGCTGTTTTGGGGCCGCTTGCAAGGCGCACCAGTCAAGGCGGACGATCCGGCTTTGGGCACGATTTGGGTGGTGGAAGACATCACCCATGAGCGAACCCAGAGACAAAATTTGATTTGGCAATCGACCCGAGATCCGCTGACCGAGCTGTACAACCGCAGAACTTTTGAGACCATGCTGGGCGACTGTGTGAAAGACCGCCGCGTCAAAGAACCTGTTTCAGTGTTGTTTATTGATCTTGACCACTTCAAGCAGATCAATGACACCGCTGGCCACGCAGCGGGTGATGATGTGCTGAAGGATGTGTCCAAGCGCATTTGGGCGCAAGTGCGTGCCAACGACCTCGTAGCACGCCTGGGCGGTGATGAGTTTACGTTGCTGCTGTTGTCATGCGACGGCCCTATGGCGGTCAGTGTGGCTGACAAAATCAGGGCGTCGATCGCGTCTTTTGCGCTGGAATGGCAAGGCCAGACTTTGCGCATCGGTGCCAGTATTGGCGTGGTGGAGATTGATGAGTCTGTGCCCACAGTTGTAGCCGTGCTGGCCGCTGCTGATGCCGCTTGCTATGCCGCCAAGCACGCGGGTCGTAACAGGGTGCAGTTGTACCGCGCCGTGACTCTCTGACATCGCAAGTTTTAGGCTTATGCCTTGGGCGCCAGGGTATGTTTTTTTCAGTTTTGAAAGTGTCTATGCCTTCTGTTCGTCAATTTCGTATCGGTACGCGCTTAGCGCTTGCTTTGGGCATTATTTTGTTGCTTCTGGCGATCACCGTCGGCGTCGGTGTGTGGCGCTTACAAGCCCTGGATGCGACTTCACGTGCGTTGGCCACGGTAGATAACGAAAAATTGCAATTGGCGGTGCGCTGGCGGCAAACTATCGATGTGAACTGGGTTCGCACAAAGGCTGCCATCTTGGATGTGAACACCAGCCGCTTGAAAATATGGCAAGCCGAGATGGATAAAACCTCTGAGGTTTCGGTGGCGTCGCGTTTACGCCTGATTGAGCTTATCCAAAGTACAGAGGGGAAAGCGTTGATTGCCAACATTGATGCAGCTCGTGAAGCTTACCGCACGCCACGCGCTAAATTACTGAAGAGCAAAGAAGCGGGCAATGATGTGACCGAGTCCATGGACAAAGACTTGCTGCCTTTGGCACAAGCGTACAGCCTGTCTATACAACAGCTCGAAGAGCGCCAGCAGAAGATTTATAGCAATTCGCTGGAAGCGGCAAGCCAAAGTGCATTGCAAGGGCAAATGATATTGTTGGTCGTTGGGTTTATCGCGTTGCTGTTGGGGGCACTTTTCGCATTTGTACTGACGCGTTCCATCGTGCAGCCCTTGCGTTACGCATCGGACAGTGCAAAGGCTATCCGCGAAGGCGATTTAAGCCAGGCGATCAACATCGATGGTGCTGACGAAGCAAGTGAATTGCTGACCTCGTTGCAGTCGATGCAGGCTAATTTGGCGGCGGTGGTGTCCAGTGTGCGTGCAGGGTCTGATTCGGTTGCGATTTCCAGCGCTGAAATTGCCCAGGGTAACCACGACCTCAGTGCCCGTACCGAAAGCCAAGCCAGCGCGTTGGAGCAGACAGCCGCATCCATGGAGGAACTGGCCTCCACCGTCAAAAAAAATGCCGATAACGCCCGCGAGGCTAATCAGCTTGCGCAGAGCGCCAGCACCGTAGCGATCCAAGGCGGTGAGGTGGTTGCCAAAGTAGTGGACACCATGGTGGGCATCAACACGTCCAGCAAGAAAATTGCGGACATCATCAGTGTGATCGACGGAATAGCTTTTCAAACCAATATTCTGGCCTTGAACGCGGCTGTTGAGGCTGCTCGTGCCGGCGAGCAAGGGCGTGGTTTTGCTGTCGTTGCGAGCGAGGTCAGAAGCCTCGCCGGGCGAAGTGCCGATGCCGCCAAAGAAATCAAAGCACTCATCAACGACAGTGTGGAGCGTGTTACGCATGGCTCGATCTTGGTCGATCAGGCCGGGGCCACCATGACCGAAGTGGTGTCCAGCATTCGGCGGGTGACGGACATCATGGGCGAAATCAGCTCGGCCAGCTCAGAGCAAAGCGCGGGCATGGCGCAGGTTGGTGAAGCGGTGAACCAAATGGACCAGGTAACGCAGCAGAATGCGGCCCTGGTCGAAGAGATGGCAGCCGCCGCCTCCAGTCTGAAATCGCAAGCGCAGACATTGGTCAAAACAGTGGCTGTGTTTCGAGTCGGTTAAAATGAAAGTTAAACAACAAGGATGAGAAAGGCACTTTGGTTATGACACCGCGAACTACACCGACGACGTTTTTACACCTCACAGGTCGCTAGTCCGCGCGCCGTGGGCGCGAAGTGCTATTGAATTCAGAGTGAAAGCGCGGTTTAATCCGCGCTTTTTGCATTCTGAGCGACTGTTCTCCTTTCTGCGTTTTTCCTGTTCTTACAAGTTCCCAACATGATCCACATTACGCTTCCTGACGGTTCACAACGCGAATTTCCTGGCCCGGTAACGGTGGGTGAAGTCGCGTCTTCCATTGGCGCAGGCCTCGCCAAAGCTGCGCTGGCTGGCAAAATTGACGGCAAAGTCGTTGATACCAGCTACTTGATCGAGGCTGACAGCCCACTGTCCATTATTACGGCCAAGGATGCGGACGGCCTGGATGTGATCCGTCACTCCGCCGCCCACTTGTTGGCTTACGCAGTGAAGGATTTGTTCCCTGATGCACAGGTGACGATTGGCCCAGTCATTGAGCATGGTTTTTTCTACGACTTTTCGTACAAACGCCCGTTCACACTGGACGATCTGGTAGCGATTGAAAAGCGCATGAGCGAGCTGGCCGCCAAAGATGAGCCGGTGCTGCGCCGCGTACTGCCGCGTGACGAAGCCGTCGCCTACTTCAAAGGCATGGGTGAGCACTACAAGGCGGAAATCATCGGCAGCATTCCTGCGGGTGAAGACGTGTCGCTTTACCGCGAAGGTGCATTTGAAGACCTGTGCCGTGGCCCGCACGTCCCCAGCACTGGCAAGCTCAAGCACTTTAAGCTGATGAAGGTGGCTGGTGCGTATTGGCGTGGCGACCACCGCAACGAAATGCTGCAGCGCATTTACGGCACGGCATGGGCGACGAAAGACGAGTTGCAACAGCATTTGCTGATGCTGGAAGAGGCCGAAAAGCGCGACCACCGCAAATTAGGCAAAGAGTTGGATTACTTCCACATGGACGAACACGCGCCGGGCTTGGTGTTCTGGCACCCCAAGGGCTGGGCACTGTGGCAGCAGGTCGAGCAGTACATGCGCCATGTCTATGTTGATAACGGTTACCAGGAAGTCAAAGGCCCACAGATTTTGGACAAAGGCTTGTGGGAAAAGACAGGCCATTGGGCCAACTACCGCGACAACATGTTCACTACCGAGTCGGAGAAGCGCGAATACGCCCTGAAACCGATGAACTGCCCTGGTCATGTGTTGATCTTCAAGTCGGATTTGCGCAGTTACCGCGATTTGCCATTGCGCTACGGTGAATTCGGCCAGTGCCACCGCAACGAGCCCAGCGGCGCGCTGCACGGCATCATGCGCGTGCGTGGTTTTACGCAGGATGACGGCCACGTGTTTTGTACTGAAGATCAAATCTTGGATGAATGCGTGGCCTACACCACGCTGCTGCAAAAGGTCTATAAAGACTTTGGCTTCACTGACATCATTTACAAAGTAGCCACACGGCCTGATAACCGTGTAGGTTCGGACGAGTTGTGGGATAAAGCTGAGTTCGCGGTCATGGAGTCGCTGCGCCGCTCAGGCGTTGACTACATCGTGTCGCCTGGTGACGGTGCGTTCTACGGCCCCAAGATCGAATACACGCTGAAAGACGCGATTGGTCGCCAGTGGCAGTGCGGCACTATGCAGGTTGATTTCAACACCGCTGAACGTCTGGGCGGTGAGTACGTGACTGAAACCAGTGGCCGTGCGCACCCTGTGATGCTGCACCGTGCCATCGTCGGAAGCTTGGAACGATTTATCGGTATTTTGATTGAGCAACATGCTGGTGCCATGCCCGCATGGCTGGCTCCGGTGCAGGTTTCGGTGCTCAATATCAGCGAAGGACAGGCTGATTACGCCCGTGATGTTGCTAAAGCGCTGCAAAATCAAGGGCTTAGGGTCAACCTCGACCTGCACAACGAGAAAATAACGTATAAAATACGGAAGCATTCGATGCAAAAGCTGCCCTATATCCTTGTTCTAGGTGACAAAGAAAAGGCAGCAGGTGCCGTCGCAGTGCGCGCCCGAGGCAATCTTGACCTCGGTGTGATGTCCTTAGAAGCGTTCTCGCAACGCATCATCAGCGACATTGCTTCCAAAGTTTAATTCCGTTAAGTTTTTGACGAATCAGCCTTTGACCAGCGCGCACCGGGCGGTGTGCGCTATCTTTTTGATAGTACTTTGATTCTAAGGATTTGAGCCATAGCTACTGAATACCGCGACCGTCGCCACCGCGAGGAACGCAAACACCGCCTTAACCGGGAAATCATGGCCCCGGAAGTTCGCCTCTCAGGAGTCGATAACGAGCCACTCGGGGTGGTCAATATCAACGAAGCTTTGCGTCTAGCAGGTGAGTTGGATGTTGACTTGGTCGAAATTGCCGCTACGGCTGTCCCTCCGGTTTGCCGGTTGATGGACTACGGCAAATTCAAATACCAAGAGCAAAAGCGTGCTGCAGAGGCTAAAGCCAAGCAAACCGTCATCGAAATCAAGGAAATTAAATTTCGCCCTGGTACTGATGATGGCGACTACAACATCAAGATGCGCAATATTCGGCGTTTCTTGGGCGAAGGCGATAAGTGCAAGATCACTTTGCGCTTTCGGGGGCGTGAAATCACCCATCAGGAAATCGGCATGGCCTTGCTTAACCGTATCCGTGACGAGTTGGCTGACATCATTTTGGTTGAGCAATTTCCTAAGCTGGAAGGGCGCCAGATGATCATGATGATCGCTCCTGGCAAGAAGAAGATCGCGGTGAAACCAGTGGTTGCGGCTGAAGCGGCGCAAGCGGCTTAATCAGTCAAAAAATTTAGAGCGTAGCTTCAGCTGCGCTTTGAGTCGGGCAGCGCTGAAAAGCGCACCCTTGTAACGGTGTCAAAGTCGTTACTAAAAAGTGTTTAACTTTATTGTTTTTCACTAAAAGTGGCTCGGGGCCGTCAAGTCTGCAAGGGTTCTTTGCAGCGCCTCACGAGCACAATGTTAAGGAGCATCTGATGCCCAAAATGAAGACCAAGAGCAGTGCGAAAAAGCGTTTCCGCGTTCGTCCTGGTGGAACCGTCAAGCGCGGTCAAGCCTTCAAACGTCACATCTTGACGAAGAAGACCACCAAAAACAAACGCCAATTGCGTGGAACAGTAGGTGTGCATGAGACCAATATGGGTCACATGGCGCAAATGCTGCCCGGCCGTGGCATTTAATTTAACGACGAACAAGGAGTAATTACATGCCTCGCGTCAAACGTGGTGTAACGGCCAGAGCCCGTCACAAAAAAGTACTCGCCCTCGCAAAGGGCTTCCGTGGTCGCCGCGGTAACGTCTATCGCATCGCTAAAGAAGCGGTGATGAAGGCTGGGCAATATGCCTACCGTGACCGCCGCACCAAGAAGCGTGTATTCCGTCAACTGTGGATTGCGCGTATCAACGCTGCAGCCCGTAGCTGCGGTATGACGTACAGCCAGTTCGCCAATGGCGTGCGTAAAGCTGGCATCGAGATTGACCGCAAGGTTCTCTCTGACATGGCGATCCATGACATGCCTGCCTTCGCGAGCATCGTTGAAACGGTACGCGCCAAGCTGGCAGCTTAAAACTGCAACGCTGACATGCTATCTTTTTGGTAGCTGTCTGCGCCCATAGAACAAGGGCTAGCGCTTTAATCGGCACTAGCCCTTTGTTTTTTACAGAATTCAAAAGCTAGCAAAAGCTATAAAAACAAGTTATGAACGAGTTGGACTCATTGGCAGCAGACGCACAAACCGCGTTTGCGCAAGCCACCACACCGGCTGAGCTGGAAAATGCCAAAGCCCTGTTCTTGGGTAAATCAGGCCGCGTAACGGCGCTGATGAAGGGCATGGCTGCACTGAGCGTAGAAGAAAAAAAATCCCTCGGCGCTGCCATCAACGTGACCAAGCAGTCCATTGAGACCGCCTTGACGGAACGCCGCCAAGCGCTGGCCGATGCCGAATTGCAAATTCAACTCAAAGCCGAAGCGCTGGACGTGAGTCTGCCTGGTCGTGCGCGCGGGCAAGGCGGTTTGCATCCCGTTAGCCTGACGTTGGAACGCATTGAGCAGATTTTTGCCAGCATGGGCTTCGACGTGGCCGATGGCCCAGAAATCGAAAGCGACTGGCACAGCTTCACCTCACTGAACAACCCGCCCAACCACCCTGCGCGCTCGATGCAAGACACGTTCTACGTGGACATCAAAGGTGACGACGGCATTCCCTACAACCTGCGTCCGCACACCAGCCCCATGCAGGTGCGTTTTGCCCACCAGCACATCAAAAAACACGCTGAGGCTGTCAAGGTCGCAGCAGCCGCAGGTCTGCCCGAGCCGGGGATGCCGGAGGTGCGCGTGATCGCCCCGGGTCGTACTTACCGCGTTGACAGCGATGCCACCCATTCGCCTATGTTCCACCAGTGCGAAGGCTTGTGGCTGGGTGAGAACGTGAGCTTCAAAGACCTGAAAGTTGTATTCACCAGTTTTTGCCGCACCTTTTTTGAGAGCGATGATCTGGCGCTGCGCTTTCGGCCCAGTTTCTTTCCATTCACCGAGCCGAGTGCAGAAATCGACATCCAGTTTCAAAGCGGCCCCTTGGCTGGGCGCTGGCTGGAAGTGGCAGGCTCGGGTCAAGTCCACCCAAATGTGGTGCGCAACATGGGTCTGGACCCCGAAAAGTACATCGGCTTTGCTTTCGGTATGGGCCCCGATCGTCTGACCATGCTGCGTTATGGCGTGAACGATTTACGTTTGTTCTTTGATGGCGATGTGCGCTTTTTGAGCCAATTCCGCTAACCGCCAACCACTCTAAAAAAGAACTATGCAATTCCCTGAATCCTGGTTGCGCGAATTTTGCAACCCCGCTTTAAGTACCCAACAGCTCGCTGATCTCCTGACCATGGCCGGCCTGGAGGTGGAGGACACCCAGCCTGCTGCGCCACCGTTCAGCCATATTGTGGTGGGCGAAATCAAAGAGGCTGTCCAGCACCCCAATGCAGACCGCCTGCGTATTTGCCAGGTGGACGTAGGTCAAGCCGCTTTGCTGAACATCGTTTGTGGCGCTCCTAATGCCCGCGCTGGTATCAAGGTGCCTTGTGCACTGGTCGGCGCAGAATTACCTCCTGGTGAAGATGGCAAGCCTTTCCTCATCAAGCTAGGTCAGTTGCGTGGCGTAGAAAGCCAAGGGATGCTATGTTCAGCCAAAGAGCTCAAGCTTGCTGATGACCACGGTGGTTTACTGGAGTTGGCCGCAGATGCCCCCGTGGGCCAAAGTATTCGCGACCACTTGTTGTTGGACGATACGCTGTTCACCCTCAAACTCACGCCCAATTTAGGCCATGCGCTCAGCGTTTATGGCATCGCTCGCGAAGTGGCTGCACTGACGGGTGCACCACTGAAAATACCGCAGTTCCCGCCTGTGGCGGTACTTGGTACTGACACGTTAGCTGTCAACGTCAGCGCACCTGATCTTTGCGGTCGCTTCTCCGGCCGCATCATCCGTGGCGTGAACACCCAAGCCAAAACGCCGCAATGGATGGTAGACCGCTTGGCCCGTTGTGGTCAGCGCAGCGTGACAGCGTTGGTCGATATCTCGAACTATGTGATGTTCGAGTATGGTCGTCCCTCTCATATTTTTGATCTCGACAAAATTCACGGTAACTTGGATGTACGCTGGGGTAAGCCGGGTGAGACGCTCAAGCTGCTCAATGGCAATACCATCATGGTGGACGAGAAGGTGGGCGTCATTGCTGACAACCAAGCTATCGAATCGCTCGCAGGCATCATGGGTGGCGATGCCACCTCTGTATCAGACGATACGCAAAACATCTACGTTGAAGCCGCTTTCTGGTGGCCTGAAGCCGTGGCAGGGCGCTCGCGTCGTTTCAATTTCTCGACCGATGCAGGCCATCGTTTCGAACGCGGTGTTGATCCCAGTTTGACCGTGGAACACATTGAGCGTATTAGCCAGTTGGTGCTGGACATTTGCGGTACGCCTCATACTGTTTGTCACCCGATTGATGATCAAAAAATCAACGAACCCGTTGCCAAACCTGTCACGCTGCGTGTAGCCCGTGCCGCCAAGGTTATCGGTATGCCACTGACGCAAGTTCAGTGCACCGATGCGTTGAAACGCCTGGGTTTACCTGTGGTGGAGGGTGAAGGCACCTTGACGGTCGCTCCGCCCCCGTACCGTTTTGATCTGATCATCGAAGAAGACCTGATCGAAGAAGTCGCTCGCATGGTGGGCTATGACAACCTGCCCACCACGCCGCCTTTGGGGCCCATCACGCCTAAGCTGCGGCCCGAGGCGCAGCGCAGCCGCTTTGCTGTGCGCCGCGCATTGGCCGCGCTAGGCTATCAGGAAACCATCAATTTCAGTTTTGTGGAAGAGCGCTGGGAGCACGAGTTGGCGGGTAATGCCAATCCCATCCAGTTGTTGAACCCGATTGCAAGCCAAATGAGTGTTATGCGCTCATCTCTCTTGGGTTCTTTGCTGCAAAGTTTGAAGTTCAACCTTGACCGCCGGGCAGACCGTGTGCGCCTGTTTGAGGCAGGTCGCGTGTTTTTGCGTGACACGTCCATTGCCACCACAGACACCACTGTGGCCGGTATCCATCAGCCAATGCGCGTCGCGGGGCTGATTTATGGCCGTGCGGACACGCTGCAATGGAGTCAAAAAACAGGGCCTGCTGATTTCTTTGATGCCAAGGGTGATGTAGAAGCACTGCTTGCGCCGCACCAGGCTGTTTTTGAAGCTGCAGAGCACCCTGCGATGCACCCAGGTCGTTGTGCTCGCGTGGTATTGAACGGACAACAAGCCATTGGTTTTGTGGGCGAGCTGCATCCGCGTTGGCGGCAAAGCCATGAACTGGCGCAGGCGCCGCAGTTGTTCGAGCTGGACCTGGATGCTGTGCTGCTGCGCACGGTGCCTGTGGCTGCTATGGTGTCCAAATTTCAAGCGGTGCAGCGGGACCTCGCAGTCATCGTTGCTGAAAAAGTCACTTACGCCGATGTGGTCGCTGCTATTCAAGCCGCACCGGGCGTTATTGGTGCATTTTCAGGCTTGCTACAAGACACACTGTTGTTTGATGTGTTCCGCCCTGCACCAGCTTCTGCTGTGCAAACTGGTGGTTTGGCACAAGGCGAAAAGAGTCTGGCCGTACGCATTACTTTGAACGGTGACAACGCCACGTTGACCGAAGCGCAGATTGATGCCGCCATGCAGTCTATCGTTCAGGCTGTGACCGAGCGCTTGGGTGCGCGTTTGCGCTAAAGGCTCCACGCTATGGAAATCACCGTAGACAGTCTAGAGACCCCAGCGCTGACCAAGGCGCAACTGGCTGAACTGCTGTTTGAGCAGATCGGCCTGAACAAGCGCGAATCAAAGGACATGATTGAAGCCTTTTTCGACCTGATGGGGGAAAGTCTGGTCGAAGGGCGTGATGTGAAAATCTCAGGCTTTGGCAATTACCAGATTCGCACCAAGGCACCGCGCCCTGGGCGTAATCCACGCACCGGGGAGGCTATTCCTATCAAGGCCCGCCGTGTGGTGACCTTCCATGCCAGCCATAAGCTCAAAGCACAAATTCAAGGTGACCCGTCGGATCAAGCAGATTCAGCAGATTGACAGAGTGATGCTTTGTGTTTGCAGGATCATGTTCGGCACCACACTTTAAGAGATTTTTTGGATGTGTGTCCGCGCGGCTTTACGTGCAGGTTGAAGTTAGAGTAACCTCATCGTTTTTCTTTTGTTTGTCGTATTGCATTGATTTCAATGGAGAGTTCTCTCCCATCCATTCCTGTTAAACGCTACTTCACCATCGGTGAGGTGGGTGATTTGTGTGGTGTCAAGCCACATGTGCTTCGTTACTGGGAGCAGGAGTTCACGCAGCTGCGTCCAATGAAACGCCGTGGCAACCGTCGCTACTACCAGCACCATGAGGTGCTGATGATTCGCCGTATCCGTGAGTTGCTGTACGACCAAGGCTTCACTATCAGTGGAGCGCGCAACAAAATGCAAGAGTCAGGTTCGGGGCTTAATGCGCGCGACCATCGCCGTTCTGGTCTTGCTGCATTGGATGACTCCGACAGTTTCGCATTGGGAGGCGATGATGCCCATGCGCTACCACTTAGCCCAGGTTGTAACCCTGATGCCAGTCCTTATCTGTCTGATGAGATCTCTCAAGGCAATGCCATTCCCATCGGTCAAGTGCGACAAGCGTTGTATGAAATTCGTGCTTTGCTAAGTTAAGCCTACAAAACTCCTGTTTTGGCGGGCTATAATAGAAAGCTGATTCGGTGTGTGGCGCAGCCTGGTAGCGCACTTGCATGGGGTGCAAGGGGTCGAAGGTTCGAATCCTTTCACACCGACCATATGAACAAGGACTTAGCTTCGAAAGGGGCTAAGTCCTTTCTTGTTGGTGGCTCCAGTTTGTCAAATTGCCCCCACCATTGCCCCCACTGCTGCAAAAGCTGGCGGCCATCCATCCAAATTGCCCCCAGCCGAACCGGTCGGCCCATTTGGCTGCAGACCACCAAATCAGCACTTTTGGCCTGCTGCCAGACT
>JANXSZ010000052.1 GCA_025356445.1 Betaproteobacteria bacterium
ACGAGCCCGAACTCAACCCGGTGTATGCGGCCACGCTGGCGCACTACGAAGTGGTGGCCGACCCGGCGCGGGTGCGAGACCCCAACCGCAAGGGCACGGTGGAGAACGCCATCGGCCACACCCAGGCCACGGCCCTCAAAGGCCGGCGCTTCGAATCGATCGAAGAGCAGAACGAGTTCCTGGAGCACTGGGAGAGCAAGTGGGCGGCGACCCGTATCCACGGCGTCGAGCGCCGCCAGGTGCAGGCCATGTTCGAGGAAGAGAAGGCGCACCTGCAGCTACTGCCGATCACCGGCATGCAGTACTTCACCGAGGTGCAGCGCACGGTGTGCGATGACAGCTGCGTGCGGATCGACCACAGCAGCTACGCGGCCCGGCCGGCGCCCATCGGCTCCAGGGTGCTGGTGCGCCTGTTTGAGCGGCGCTTTGAGATCCGGGACCTTCGCACCCAGCAACTGCTGCGCACGCACACCCGGGTTGATCGCCCCGGCACTGTCGTGCTGCCCCATGAGGAGCGGGTGTTCAACCCCTCGCGCGAGACGCGGTTCATCCTCAGTCAAGCTGCATCCATCGGGCCCCAGGCAGCGCGGCTGTGCCAGATGCTGTTTGCGATCGAAGGGCGGGTTGGCCAGCGCAAGCTGTGGGGCATCGTCAACCTGGCCAGGCACTGCCCGCGCCACCTCGTTGATGCGGCGTGCGCGGCCGCCATGGCGCAAGGCGTGCACAGCTACCGCCACGTCAAGGCGTTGACCGAGGGGCTGGTGGCTGAGGCCCTGGCGGCCCTGGAAGCGGCAGCCCCGCCGGCGCAGGCCCCATCAGAGCTGACCCAGCAGCACGAACTCATCCGCAGCGCCGACGAGTACGGCGACCTGTTTGCCCATGCAACCACCCAGACCGCCACCCAGACCACCGAAAGCACCCAGCCATGAACATGATCGAGATCGAACGCGCCTTGCGCGAGTTGCGCCTGTCGGGCATTGCCGCCACGCTGTCCACCCGCGTGTTGCAGGCCCAGACGGCCCAGCAGCCCTTCCTGGAGACCTTTGCGGCCATGCTGCAAGACGAGCTGGACCGGCGCAGGAGCCGCCTGACCGAGCGGCGCTTCAAGCTCTCCGGATTGGACGAGCGGCCTTCGCTGGCGGACTTTGACTGGCGCTTCAACCCCAAGCTGCCGCGCAGTGCCTGCTTTGAGCTACACGCCCTGAAGTTCATCAGCGAAGGCGCCAACGCGCTGGTCATCGGTAAGCCCGGCACCGGCAAGAGCCATGTAGCCAAGGCCGTGGCTTACCAGGCCACGCTGCAGGGCTACGACGCGCGCTACGTCGAGGCTGACACCGAGTTCGCCCGCTATGGTCTGGCCAGCACCAAGGAGCAGGCCGCGTTGCTCAAGGGCTGGATACAGCCCGATCTGCTGGTCCTGGATGATCTGTTTCTGGCCCGGCGCATTGCCGATGTGAGTGCCGAGCTGCTGCAGGCCATCGTGCACCAGCGCTACAAGCTGCGCCGGTCCATCGTCATCACCTCCAACCGCGTGGTGCAGGACTGGGGCAAGTACCTGGGCGACGCCACCATGGCCACCACCATCCTGGACCGCCTCATGCACCGCTGCGCGATGCTGGAGTTTGAGGGCAAGAGTTACCGGCTCAAGGAGGCCGCCGCTCGCATCGCCGTTACCCCGCAAACGTCATAATCCGTGCGTCTTGCCTGGGGGAGTTTGACTGGCCATAAGTGGGGGAGTTTGAAGTGGCCATCGGGGAAATTCAACGCGTAGTGTTTGCTCGATTTGGTTCAGCAGCGCTTCGCGTGGCGAAGAAGCGAGTATTGCGCGGTTCCCTAGATCAAAATTTATACAGATGACCTTCTTGAAAACTTCTTGCCCACTCACTTGGATCAAGTGCTTTAAGAAAGATGACTTTCCAACTCCCACGTCCCCAACCAAAACGACGGGCCTTTTAGCCAATGCCTCGTGCAGTACCTGATCAGAGAAGCTTCCTGATTGAGATTTCTTAGGATTAACCTCCGAGATTCGACTACCGGTTTCAGTTGAGGGAAACAACGCAGCGTATCGCGCTGAAAGAAGACTCTTTCCGATGAGGGAGTACTGCGTGAGCGGGCCGCTTTCACAATAGCAACTAACAAGAAACTCACGTTCCAATTTTGCAGTCCGGCCCAAATCTTCGATGACAAGCGCGGCTGCGTTTCGAAGACTTTCCTGAAACTGATTGCTGTACTTGTAGTCAAAATAATTGAGGCAATGTGAAGATAGCTTGTTTGGTAGGCTGGCGGGCTGGCCACCGGAGAGGTGTCCGAGTAACCGACGCTCCTG
>JANXSZ010000013.1 GCA_025356445.1 Betaproteobacteria bacterium
ACCGCTGGAGACGATCAGCACGTTGGCATCGGGCTTGCTGATGCTTTGCCGCACATGGTCAAGCGCATCGACGATGCCGCGTTGCCAGTCCACGTAGCTGGGCATCCCTTTGGGGGTAATGACGCCCGCCATCCACTGCGCCAAGCCGTCACGCAGCAAGCGAAAGTGGCTGCGGTATTCCTCGGGCGATGTCGGTTTTTCTAATCTGTGTGGGTGGATGGCTGCAATGATGGCTTCGCTGTCGTACTCGTTCAGCCCTGGGCGCTGTTGTGGCTCCATCGCAAAACCTGCACCTGCGCAAATCCCGTTGTAGGTTTCCGTGTGTCGGCGCAGCGTGCCAGTGATCGTGGCATCAAACGTCAAGCCTTTGGCGGCGAAATACTCGCCCAGCCGCATAGCCTGTTTGTGCCCAAGTGCACTCAGTTTGTCGTAATTTGCTTCGCCAAATGAGGCCTGGCCGTGGCGCACGAGGTAGAGGGTTCCCATGCGCCGGATTGTGGCGATATTGGCTGCTCATGCTTGTCGCTAGGGCGACGGGTGCTATGGAAAGTGAAGTAAAGGCTGATTCGCAGCGGTCATTGCTACACTTTTTACAACGCCACCGTGCCATCCACGCACGTCACGGCATCCCCACCTACCCATACTTGGCCCTGTGCATCACGCTGAATGTGGACTTGGCCCGCACGGTTCAGGCAGGTGCCCTGGGTAGCGACATAGTGCTCAGGGGCAAAGCCTTCTGCAATCAGCCATTGCGCCAAAGAGGCATTCAGGCTGCCCGTCACGGGGTCTTCGTTGATGCCCAGGGGCGCTGCAAAAGCCCGCACTTCGACGGCGGGCGCAGCAAGAGGGATTTGAGCAGGTGTTGCTGCTGCAAAGGCCCTCGCCTCACGGTTGCTGCGCGCTATCAAAGGAGTAGCTGCTTGTGCTGACTCTATGCCTACTACACCCACTTTATACCCCAGGTTTTTCAGCATCAAGTGGTCAGGCATGAGTGCCAGAACAGTCTGTGGATTGTCCAGCAGCAGACCCAGCCATACGGGCCCGTTATCGAGCAATTGCGCAGACTGAATCTGTTCGGCTTTAAGCCCTAGCGCGGCGGCAATTTGTGCCAACAGTTTGGGCGATAGCGCACTGCGTTGGAGCGGTGGTGCAGCAAACGCCAGCCGTCCAGCCTGAGCCTCGTCACGCCTAAGCTGTACCAGCCCCACTTTACATTCCTGCACAATGCAACCGGTTTGCTGGGGCACGCCACCGGCCTCCAGCCACGCATGGCAACTGCCCAGCGTAGGGTGCCCCGCAAACGGCAGTTCACCACCAGGCGTGAAGATCCGCACTTGGTAATCGGCACCACCCGCCCGGCCTGCATCACTGGGGGGCAGCAAAAAGGTGGTTTCAGACAGGTTTGTCCACGCGGCAAAGCGCTGCATGGCCGTATCGCTCAGGCCTGTTCCATCCAGCACCACGGCAAGGGGATTGCCCAGGTACGGGGTGGCTGTGAAGACGTCGATTTGTTTGAAGGAGCGTTGGGACATGGGAGCTTTATTCTGTAGAAGCTACTGCGAGGTCAGCTTGACAATCGCCTTGTAAAGGAAATCTGAGCCATAGTCTGGGTTCTCTGGGGCAATACGGAATTTGTTGTGTGCATTACCCGTACCGCGAAATTTTTCCGGCACCATCGAAATGAAGTAAGGCGAGACAAAGTTGGCTCCACCCATCTGAAAATCCTGCAAGACCCGGTAGGCTGCCTGGGGGTCTTTCCAGGCTTGAGAATGGAACTCCGGCACACCAAATTCCTCCCCTTCTTGTACGTAGTGCCGCTTGAGCAAACGTACGCTGGCTGAGCCCCCATAGAGATTGATCCCCTTTTTATAGGGCTGCGGCCCTTGCAAGCTGGTGTCTGCGGCAAACAGCATCGGGTTCCAGCCACCCACAGTGGCTGGGGCAATTTGGTGAGAAAACAGCTTGTCTTTGGGCAAACCGCTGGCCACAGCCCGGTTAAACCATGTCTGATAAGCCAGTTTGACTTGGACGGACCGAAACGTATTCCAATCCCGCGCCAATGGGTTGAAAAAGTACGACTGGAGATTTTGGGGTTGATCAAGGTAAAACTTGAAGTCCTTCGGTGGTGCAGAGGCCTTGATGTCGCGTGCCAAATTAGGGGGCGGGGTTTGGCTGCTGCCCATTACCACAATCGTTCGCTTGGCCAGTTCAAAGGTTTTCGTGCCCTCCACCATCACCTGAACGGTGTGTACACCGCGCTCCAGGGCCGAGAAATCAAGCCAGTAGCGGAATCCGACCTGGGCGTTGTCAATAGCCGGTACAGCTTCGTATACATCCTGCCTATTGAGTCCGTATTCCGCCGTACCCAAGGGGCGGCCATTCAGGTAGACCTTGATACTATGCCCCGGTGGCAGTGCCGACATCCAGCCTTCGATCGGTAAAAGGCCGTGGGCATAGCCATCAAAGTGCTGGCCGATGTGGTCAAGCTTGTCTTTGCGAATATCGTGCGCCGGCGGCATGACTGCTGCAAAACTCGTGTATTTTGACCCCAACGTTTTGTTGAGGCTCTCGATGTTGTCGTAACGCCCTTGTAGTGAAGTCTGAAATGCTTTGACCGCACTGTCGCTGTAGTCGGTGACACGGATACCGTCAAACTTGCCCATGCCGTGGGCAAAGTCAGGGAAGTAGTGGTGCAACTCACCCGCAAGCGTGATCGCATGAATCCGCTGGCGTGAGCTTTCGGGCAGGTCTTTGTACCACTTACCGACCTGCTTTAAGGCACTAAACCGTAAGCGGTTCACGTCAAGCTCAGGATTCATGTCTAACGTCGTGGGCAGTATGCCGCCTTGAAAATACCTTTCATTGGGGACAGACTGGTCTGCAAACTTGGCGTAGGACGTGGATTTGAATTCTTTGGTGTTTGGCGAAAAAGCGAAGTGATTTGCCATCAGGTAAATCACCGCAGGCCGTTTGATTGTTTTTAGGGCCTGCGTCAATCGGGCCATGGGTTCGCGGCCAGGTTCTGATTTAGGCATGTCCAGCAAATTAACACCGATGGTGTACCCCAATTGCACCTTGCCATTGGCGCCACCGG